>JBCDBE010000034.1:0-29831 GCA_039184365.1 Bacteroidota bacterium
ATTTTAAGTACATAGACCCCATCATCCACATAAAGCTGTTCATAAGAACCGATACCGACATTTTCCATAGGTTTACTATAAAAATTTTCTCGTTTTACCCTTATTTAAAATCAGTCTAAATTAGAATAAGATTCTTGTTAAACCAAATAAAATCAAGGTCTAACAAAAATAACCCTAAAAGTACTTCAATAGTCATCCTTTTGATACAAATTGAACCGCTAGCGTTATTTTAACATCTATTACGGGCGTAATTTTGTAACCGGTAGCGCAAAATGAAGAATTACCACTTATCCAAATATCCATCATTTTATGCCGTTGGACTCAGTTATAGAAAAGCTGATGCCGAATTACGTGGCAAATTCAGCCTTGATGTACCCGGCATCGATGGCTTGACCTTGACGGCAAAATCCCAAGGTTTGGATGGCTTGCTGGTTATTTCTACCTGCAATCGAACCGAACTCTATGGCTTTGCCCAACACCCGTATCAACTCATCAAGATGTTGTGCGAACATACCCAAGGTACCGTGGAGGAATTCCAAGAATCCGCTTATGTTTACAAAAACTACGATGCCATTGCACATTTATATAAAGTGGGCACTGGACTGGATAGCCAGATTCTGGGAGATTTTGAAATAATCAGTCAAATCAAACAAAGTTTTTACCGATCCAAAAAGCATGGTATGGCCAATCCCTTTTTGGAACGACTGTGCAATTCCGTTTTGCAGGCAAGCAAGCGAATTAAAACGGAAACGGAACTTTCCTCTGGAGTGACCTCAGTTGCATTTGCTTCCGTAAAGTACATTTTGGATACCATTCCCGATATTGAAAACAAGAATATATTGTTGTTCGGGACAGGAAAAATAGGTAGAAATACCTGTGCCAACCTTATAAAGCATACAGGAAACGATCATATTACCCTTATCAATAGGACCAAGGAAAAAGCAGAGGCTTTCGGGGGAAAACTCCAACTTTCCGTGAAAGGTTACGGGGATTTACAAACGGAGATTCGAAAAAGTGATGTTTTGATCGTTGCAACTGGAGCACAGCTCCCAACCGTTTCCAAGGCAATTGTTTACAATAAAAAACCACTGTGGATCTTGGATTTATCCATTCCCAAAAATGTGGCCGATGATGTAAAGGAGTTGGAAAATGTGACATTGGTGCATCTGGATGAACTATCCCAAGTGACCGATGAAACCTTGACAAAAAGGAAAGAATATGTCCCGCAGGCAGAAAAAATAATCAAGGAAGTTCAGCAAGAGTTTGTTAAATGGCTCGAGACAAGAAAATTTGCCCCGGTTATTCGAGCACTTAAGACCAAATTAAAAACGCTAAAAGACGAGGAATTGGATTTCCATTCCAAAAAGCTCATCAATTTTGATGAAAAACAGGCAGACATGGTTTCGGAACGGATCATTCAAAAAATTACCAAACAATTTGCCAATCACTTAAAACAATCCGATGTGGATACTCAAGAAAGTCTTCAGATTATCCAGCAAATATTTCAACTTGAAATAGAATCGGAATGAAAAAACCCATTCGTATCGGTACTCGCGATAGTGAACTGGCACTATGGCAAGCACAGACCGTCCAAAACCATTTGGAAAAATTGGGAGCGGACACCATACTATGCCCCGTGAAATCAACAGGGGACTTAGTATTGGACCAACCTTTGTACGAACTCGGAATTACCGGAATTTTTACCAAAACTTTGGACGTTGCACTGATAAACGACGACATTGATATCGCCGTCCATTCCATGAAGGATGTGCCCACACTCCTTCCCAAAGGAGTGGTTCAAACAGCCGTCTTGGAGCGTGCTTCCACCAAAGATATCCTGGTTCATAAGGGAACTGATTTTCTTAAAGGGAGGGGAACCATTGCTACAGGAAGTTTGCGCAGAAAAGCACAATGGTTGTATCAATATCCCAATCACAATGTCGTCAATTTACGAGGGAACGTCAACACCAGATTGATAAAACTTATTGAAAGCGATTGGCACGGCGCCATTTTTGCCAAAATAGGATTGGAACGGATCAAATTACTGCCCAAAGATGCCATTGAATTGGATTGGATGGTACCTGCTCCTGGACAAGGTGCTATGGTGGTAATGGCTATGGAAAAAAACGCAGAAGCAGTCTCAATAACAACACAATTGAATCATGAAGAAAGTGAAATCTGCACTCAAATCGAGCGCGAATTTCTCAGGACTTTGGAAGGGGGCTGTACAGCACCTATAGGTGCATTGGTCAAAATAGAAAAGCAAAAAATCCATTTTAAAGGGTGTTTACATGCTTTGGACGGTAGCACCAAAGTTGAAATTGAAAAAGAACGCCCGTTGGATCGGTTCCAAGGTTTTGGAAAAAGCTGCGCTTATGAAGTTTTGGAAAGCGGAGGCACTGAATTGATGAAAATGATAAAAAATGAGCTCAACAATCCTATCCACTAAAGTGTTGAGCCCTTCACAAAAATCACTTGTCATAAACGCAGGGCTACGATTGGTGGAGTACAATGCCATTACCGTAAAACGTTTGGATTTTGAACTGCCAAAGGCGCATTATGATGCCCTTATTTTTACCAGTCAAAATGCCGTGAAGGCCTATCTTGAGCACTTAGGCAAACTGCCCTCTACCATTAAGGAAGGTTTGGGAGGAATGAAGGAGGTCTTCTGTGTCGGCAAAAAAACGAAATCATTTTTGGAAGAAAACGGTTTTCATGTTATGGCTTCGGGGCAAGATGCCCAAGAACTGGGAAAAATCATCTCGGAAAATCACACTGGGCTTCACTTTCTATGGCCAACTGGAAATCAAAGAAGGGACGAACTACCGCGTATTCTCAACAAGGAAAAGATCAGGTTTATGGAAGTAACCGTTTATGAAACGGTGGCCAATCCAAAAAAAATCAATACCTCTTTCGATGGTATCTTGTTTTTTAGCCCCAGTGCGGTTTTGAGCTTTACCAAAAACAATCCTATTTCAGGGACCGCTTTTTGTATTGGTACTACCACTGCGGATAGCGTTAAAGAATACACCAAAAATTATAGTATTGCAACCCAACCCACCGTAGAGAACGTAGTGGTTCAAGCGGTAAAAAGATTTAAAGGCAATGATTAAAAACGATTTATTTCTTAGGGCGTTGAAAGGTGAAAAAGTGGAACGACCCCCAGTCTGGATAATGCGACAGGCAGGACGCTATCTTCCGGAGTTCATGGAAATAAAGGCGAAGTATGACTTTTTTACCCGTTGTCAAACTCCCGAACTTGCCTCGGAAATCACGGTACAACCTATCCGCAGGTATGGAATGGATGTAGCCATTTTGTTCAGTGATATCTTGGTCATTCCACAAGCCATGAACATTGAGGTAGAGATGAAACCCAATTTTGGACCCTATCTTCCCCACCCTATTCGCACCTCTTCGGATTTGGAACGTGTTATTGTACCTGATATCCATGAATCTTTGGGTTATGTGATGGATGCAATCAAAATGACAAAGGAAAAATTGAACGATGCCATTCCATTGATTGGATTTGCCGGTTCTCCGTGGACGATTCTTTGTTATTGTGTGCAAGGTCAAGGCAGCAAAAGTTTTGATTTGGCCAAGGGGCTGTGTTTTTCCAATCCTGAAATAGCACATTCCTTATTGCAAAAAATTACGGAGACTACCATTACTTACCTAAAGGAAAAAGTGAAGGCTGGTTGCAATGCCATCCAAGTTTTTGACTCTTGGGGAGGCATGTTATCCCCAAAAGACTACCAGGAATTCTCCATGCAGTATATGCAACAAATTGTTGATGCGCTAAAAGATATGGCTCCTGTCATTTTATTTGGGAAAGGATGTTGGTTTGCGCTGAAGGATATGGCCAATTCGGGGGCTTCGGCCTTGGGGGTGGATTGGACCTGTTCTCCTCAAAACGCCCGATATCTTTCCGGAGGGAAAATCACCCTCCAAGGAAATTTCGATCCAGCACGATTACTTTCCCCTCCAAATAAAATCAAAAAAATGGTCCATGAAATGATCCATGCCTTTGGCAAGGATAGGTACATTGTAAATTTAGGCCACGGAATTCTGCCCAATATCCCTTTGGAAAATGCTGGGGCATTCATCGAGGCCGTAAAAAACTATAAAACCAGCTAAATGGAGATTACCTTCGACAACTACAGTATTGCACCCATCCATTTAAAGGATGCTTGGCGATTGTGTGATTTTGTGGTTGCCAATGAAGCGTATCTTAAGAATGGTTTTCCACAGACTTTAAAAGAAAATGCAACGCCTACCCTTGCCGAATTGTTCGTTGCCAAAAAGGAAAAGCAATTTTCAAAAAAGGAGGAATTCCTGTTCACGGTAAAAGAAAATGCCGATCGCTCGGTAGTTGGTTTGGTCTATGTAAAGGAACTCCATAAAAGAAAAGGTCAGGGAGAGTTGGCCTATTGTATGGGTTACCAACATACAGGAAAAGGGGTAATGACCAAGGTGTTGCGGAAAATTATGGATTGGTCGTATACCAAAGCAGGGCTGGACCGGTTACAGATTATTGTACATGAAAGTAATGCCGCCAGTATTCGAATTGCCAATAAACTGAATTTTGAATTCATTACCGTACTGCAAAAAGAGCATCGAAGATTCAATGGCGAGGTGGTGGACATGTTATTATATGAATGGAACAAAGAAAAAGCCAATCCATCCCTATGAATCCCTTCAAAATCATCTCCAGAATACAACTCATAGGACTTTGGCACCTTTTAAAATTGGCCGTTCCATATGTCACCTATTTATGGCCTACCTATCGTGCGACAAAAACCTGTATGGAACTGTCCGCGGAGCATTTTGGCGAAAAACACTATCAAAATGGTCAAGCCAACGCGTTCAGGCACGCCTTATGGAATGTTTTGATAGCAAAATACTGCACTACATCAACAAAAGCCACTGTCCGCGCCTTGAATTGGACCAAAAAAATTACGGACTGGCATGAGGAGACTTTTTTCAGTAAGGAATTGCCCATGAAAATGGATTACCACAATAATGAAGTGGGCCGAAACCTCTTTGAGGAACATCCGAAATGGTCCCAAATAGCCTTTGTCCAGCGGCTATTGGCACTTACTGAAAATGCTTTAAAAATCAACTTGGAAACCAATTTGACCCAATTAAAAAACCGTTTGGTATATGTCTCGGATGACCACTAAAGACCGATTCTACAACTATATAAAAGACCTTCAGAACCGAATCACTTCAAGATTGGAAGAAGTTGATGGCCACGCCCAATTTCATGAGGATCTATGGGAACGATCTGAAGGCGGTGGTGGACGTACCCGAGTTATGGAAAATGGAAAGGTATTTGAAAAAGGGGGAGTCAACATTTCTGCCGTACATGGTGCATTGCCTAAGAGCATGCAAACGTATTTTGGGGTAACCGATGCCGACTTTTTTGCTTGTGGGCTGAGTCTCGTCATCCATCCTAAAAACCCATTTGTTCCAACAGTTCATGCTAACTGGCGCTATTTTGAAATGTACGACAAACAGGGGACTATTGTGGACCAGTGGTTTGGGGGTGGTCAAGACCTTACCCCCTACTATCTCTTTGAAGAGGATGCCCAACACTTTCATTCCGTTTGTAAAAGGACCTGTGATGCCCACGACCCGGAATTCCATGTACAGTATAAAAAACGATGTGATGAATACTTCTGGAATTCCCACAGAAATGAGGCCCGTGGCGTGGGAGGGCTTTTCTTTGATTATCTGAAAGCATCCGAAAAGAGAACCATGGATGACTGGTACGCTTTTGTTACCGAAGTGGGCAATAGCTTTCTAGAGGCCTATGTGCCTATCGTCCTTAAAAGAAGGGATATAAATTATGATCAAAAACACCGTACTTGGCAGGAAATTCGGAGGGGACGCTATGTGGAATTTAATTTGGTACATGATAAAGGCACCTTGTTCGGTCTCCGTACCCATGGTCGAATTGAAAGTATATTGATGAGCCTTCCCCCTCATGTGCAATGGCACTATAATCATCATCCAGCACCGGGGAGTGAGGAAGAAAAACTCATGGCGATTTTAAAACATCCTAAGGAATGGGTTTAACTGAAAAATATGTGATGATTCATGCCGATGATGCGGGACTATCCCATTCCCAAAATCAAGCTACGATAGCATGCTTAAACAAAGGAATGGTCAATTCCTATAGTATTATGGTACCCTGTCCTGGATTTGAGGAAATGGGAACCTTTGCCAAACAGCACCCAGCCTATGATTACGGCATTCACTTAACATTGACCTGTGAATGGCGCGATTACAAATTTGGCCCAGTACTTCCGGTAGATGAAGTTCCCAGCCTTGTTGATGAAAATGGGTATTTCCATGAGACACGCAAAGAGGTTAAAACCCATGTCCGTGCTGAAGAGGTTTACAAAGAATTGAAAGCCCAGATTGATAAGGCCCTCCATTTTGGATTACATCCCACACATTTGGATTCCCATATGTACAGTGTGGGTGTCACTATGGAGTTTTTTCAAGTCTATAGGCAATTGGGCAAAGAATAGGGTTTACCTGTTCTTATCAATAAAAAATTATTGGAAATGACCGGTCTTAACGTTGACGCAAACATCATCTCCAACGACTTCGAGGTTGAGCATGCCCATTTTGCAACATTTAACGACTTTGAAAAAGCTCATTTAAAGACTTTTTATATGGATGTTCTGGATAAAATTACACCGGGTCTACATATCATTTTGATTCATCCTGCCTTTGACGACCAAGAAATGAAAAAAAATTACGGTAGATCATCCCAACTTTGGTTCAGAATGGCGTCAAATGGATTTTGATACCTTCACAGCTATGGAAACAAGACACAAACTAGAAGAAAATGAGATAAAATTGATTACTTGGAAGGAAATTAGTGAACGCCTTAGGGGCTAATATTGTAGCTTTATTTTATGAAACTCACCCTCTACCAAATTGATGCCTTTACCGACCATGTGTTTGGGGGCAACCCTGCTGCCGTATGTATTCTGGACAGGTGGTTGGACAGTGCCTTGATGCAAAAAATTGCCCAAGAAAACAATTTGGCCGAAACCGCTTTTGTATTACAAAATAATGCCCAGTTCGAGATTCGATGGTTTACCCCGGAAACCGAGGTTGCCCTTTGCGGCCATGCCACCTTGGCATCGGCCTATGCCCTGTTCCATTATTACGGTTATCCCGAAAATACCATTCAGTTTTATTCCCAGAAAAGTGGCGAACTATCCGTTGAAAAGGAGGAGAACGGTTTTATTACGTTGGACTTCCCTACGGATGATAATGCCATGATCAGGGGTCATGATACCATTGAAAAGGCATTGGGGTGGAGCCCAATTAAGACCATTAAGGGGAAAACGGATTATCTTTTGATTTACAATTCACAAGCGGAAATTGAAGCTTTGGAGCCCAATTTTCACTTATTGGATAAGTGTGACTGCCGTGGGGTCATTGTATCGGCACCGGGAGATGATGTGGATTTTGTATCCCGCTTCTTCGCTCCCAACTGTGGTATTCCAGAAGACCCCGTTACCGGTTCCGCCCATACCACCATGGCACCCTATTGGAGCAAGGTTTTGGGCAAAACTAAAATGACAGCAAAGCAGTTGTCCAAACGGGGCGGTAAACTTTGGATTGAACACTTAGGCGCGCGCGTTAAAATTGCCGGCAAGGCGGTTCCCTATTTAATTGGTGAAATCACTATTTAGTTGAAAGCTATTAGCTCTAAGTTTTAAGAATGATAATGGTCGATTACAAAAATTATAAAGTTTGGCAGCGTTCCCATAAATTGGCTTTGGACATCTATTCTATCACTAATACGTATCCAAAGTCTGAACAATTTGGCCTAATTTCCCAAATGAATAGGGCTGCTGTTTCCGTACCCACTAATATCGCGGAAGGATGCGGTCGAGAAATACAATAAAGAATTAATAAAGAAGATAGATGAAATAAAGAAAATGCTGGCTGCTTTGATTAAAACAATTCAAAAGCCGCATTGAGCTCATAACCTTTAACTTAAAACTATCCATGTACCCATTAATAAGAAATAGAAGACTACGGTCCTCAGCAGCCATTAGGCGGTTGGTTCGCGAAACGATTCTTACAACAGATGACTTTCTGGTCCCTTTGTTTGTAGTAGAGGGTAAGGGAATCAAGGAGGAAATCCCTTCCATGCCCAACTACTATCGTTTGAGTCTCGATGAGCTGGAAAAAGAAGTTAAAGCGCTTTGGGGTATGGGACTTTGTGGGGTACTCCTTTTTGTAAAAGTGCCGGACAATTTAAAGGATAATGAAGGAAAAGAGGCCTTAAATCCCGAGGGGTTGATGCAGCGAGCCGTTAAGACGGTAAAGAATACCTGCCCTGAAATGGTGGTGATGACCGATGTGGCCTTGGATCCCTATTCCCAATATGGACATGATGGCATTGTTTCCGATGGCAAGATTTTAAATGATGAAACTGCCGATGTGCTGGCCGAAATGAGTATTTCCCATGCAAAGGCGGGAGCTGATTTCGTAGCCCCAAGCGATATGATGGACGGTCGAATTTTGACGATTCGGGAAGCCTTGGATGATGAGGGTTTTATGGATACGGGCATTATGAGCTATGCTGCGAAATATGCCAGCGCCTTTTATGGCCCTTTTCGTGATGCCTTGGATTCCGCGCCAGTGGACTTGGAAAACGTTCCAAAGGATAAAAAAACCTACCAAATGGATCCCGCAAACCGATTTGAAGCGATTAAAGAAACCCAAATGGATATTGATGAAGGGGCCGATATTGTCATGGTGAAACCTGGATTGGCCTATTTGGACATCGTTCGTGAGATTAAAAATGAAGTCGAAGTTCCCGTGGCGGTCTATCAAGTTTCCGGTGAATATGCCATGTTAAAAGCGGCGGCCAAAAAAGGCTGGCTGGACCATGATGCCGTAATGATGGAACAGTTATTATCCATCAAAAGGGCTGGGGCCAACCTTATTGCCACTTATTTTGCCAAAGATGCCGTTAGGGTTATGAATTCCTAAAACCATCAACATTTCGCACATTCATTTCAACCTTGGATACGTATTCCTAATTCAGCCTTTGGGGGAGAATTCTTTTTCAGTCGCCCCCTTTTTAGATAAGGGGCTTTGAAAAGGTTGGCCAAGGGAAAATGTAAACATGGTTTTCCTATTGGCAAATCGCTGTTTCCAATCAAATGCTTGCGGTGTTCTTTGCCAGATCCAATTTCTCATTTTATGTCCATGTTCAGAGGTTTAATGGAGCTCTTCACACAAAAAACCTTGATTTCGGAAAAGCTTTGCAATCGTTAAAACATCCGGAGATTCGGTTTCTACCCGGAAGATGTTATCACAATCTTCCAGGTCGAAATTCCACCGTCCAAATGGATTGATCAATCGGTTCAAAGATGGGGATAAGCGTACCACATCTTCCATATTCATCACCGATGTTTTAAATACCAGTATGGTCTTCATCCTAACGCTCATAAAATAGTGGGGGTGCTATCCCTAGCGAACGCAAATACACATACCCCTGTCCCCGATGGTGAATCTCATTATCAATAAAGTAAAATATGTGCCACAGTATCGGAAATTCGTACTCGCCAAACAATACCGCCGTTTCAGAAAACTTTTCAGCAGGCAATTTTTTCCAAAGGGTATTTATGCGATCTGTGTCTGCATCCCAATGGGCCAACAGTTCAGATTTTTTGTTTCCATAGTCCCTCTTCTCATCAAATTCTTGCTTTTCACCACTGACCAATTCCTTAAGGCCTGGTTCTGCTATCGCCAAAAGTTCTTTTACCATATCGGCAAAAGGTCGCATCCCGCCAATACTGAATTCAAAAAATTCCTTTTCAGGGAAGGCTTCAATCACTCGTCTTGTCAACCTTCGATGCCCCTGCCAACCTTCTAAAAGTAGTGCTGGCGTTAGTATTCCTTGTCCATTTTCAATCATTCTTTCCATGATGTATTGTTTTACGTTTTGTTTCTGGAACCAAAATTAAGCTGGGGTAGTGACAGCCCTTTGTCAGTAGGAAAATGAATTGCAAAAAAAATCAACTGACATTAGGTTGTCACATCGTAAATCTACCTTTACCAATGATATAACTTCAATATGAATGAGAAGCGGTTCCTTGACCTCCGTTTGAAATCCTATCTTTGGAAGATAGGCCGCTTACTTATGGGAATGGATACTGTAAAACGTTTTGACCGAATTGTTGCCATCTTGGTTCAGTTACAATCAAAACGTATTGTAAAGGCACAAGAACTTTCCGATCGCTTTGAAGTAAGCTTGCGTACCATTTACAGGGATATTAGAACCTTGGAAGCTGCAGGTGTCCCCATTGCAAGTGAAGCCGGCATCGGCTATTCCATTATGGAGGGGTATCGACTTCCACCGGTCATGTTCACGCGAGAAGAGGCCGGAAGCTTTGTTGCGGCAGAAAAATTAATGCAAAAATTTACCGATAGGTCATTGGGAGGGCATTATGAATCAGCCATGATCAAGTTAAAATCAGTACTTCGTGGAACGGAAAAAGACTGGGTAGAAGCTTTAGAGAACCAAGTACGCATCATTCCATCCCAAGAAATTTTTAATGATAATGTGCCCGATGCGCTGGAAATTTTATTTGAAAGTATTGCTGAAAAGACCCAGGTGTTTTTAAAGTATGAATCCATACAGTCAGAATCTCCGGTAGATCGCACCATAGAACCTGTGGGAATTTTTAACGAAAACAACTATTGGTATGTTATGGCCTACTGCCATTTAAGGAAGGACTACCGGCAATTCAGAACGGATAGAATACATAAAATTCATAGAACCCCCAACAGATTTGAATCAGAGCATCCACCAATGGAAGACATGCGAAATAATGGCACTCCACAAAAAACCTTGGTTAAGATTCTGGTGGATAAGAAGGTTGCCAAATACTTAAAAGGTAGCAGAAACAACTATGGCTTCATTTCCCAAAAATCCAGAATAGGCGCAGTTGAAATGTCTTTTATGGTGGAGGATATGCAACATCATTTCCCCAGATGGTATATGTCTTTTGGTGATTACGCTCAAATCTTGGAACCACCGGCGCTAAAGAGCAGGGTTCTTGAACTTCTACAAAAACAAAAAGAACTACTTTCATCATAGATGGCCCCTTTTCATCGCATTTTCATTTTACTTAGCCTTTACATACCGTATGGCCATGGGCAAGTACAAACCACTGAGGTGGATTCCATAATTTTGAATGGCATTCGACACTATGCCTTTCCTGGAGCAACCCTATTGGTATCCCACAAGGATACTATCATTTTTCACAAGACCTATGGTTTTCATACCTATGATAGCATTCAACCTGTACAAGCGAATGACTTATATGATTTGGCTTCCATCACCAAGATTTTAGGGCCATTACCTGCTTTGATGAAACTGGTAGAGGTTGGCAAACTTGATTTGGACCAACCCCTTTCCAACTATTGGAAACCCTGGCGAAAATATAAGGATAAAAGAAATCTGACCCTTCGAGAGATTTTGGCGCACCAAGCGGGGCTTCAACCCTATATTGTTTTTTTGAACCAAGTAAGAAAGAAGAATGGCAAGCTTAAAAAAAGGTTTATCAAAAAAGAGCCCTCCGGACGGTTTCAAAATCAAGCCTACAACGGCCTTTATGTTAAAAATCGCTTTGAGCGCAAAATATTTCGCCATATCAATCGCTCTAAAGTCTCCCCTGACAAAAAATACACCTATTCGGGACTGACGTTTTTGATTTTCCCTAGGTTGATTGAACAGTTAAGCGGGAAAGACTACGAAACCTTTCTGGAAGCCGAGTTTTATCGACCCATTGGAGCAACAACTTTGGGTTTTAATCCACTAAGGAATGGGATAACCCACCCTGTTGTCCCTACCGAAAATGATACTTTGTTTCGTCATACATTGACCAAAGGTTGGGTACATGATGAAAACGCAGCGCTTTTAGGTGGCGTATCTGGCAACGCCGGACTCTTTGGAACTGCCACAGACGTATTAAAAATGATGCACCTTTATCAATCCTTTGGGGAATTGTACGGGAAAAGGCTTTTAAAGAAAGAAATCGTCAAAGAATTTATCAAAATTCAATATCCGGAAAATGATAATCGCAGAGGTCTTGGTTTTGACAAACCACTTATAGGCAATGACACCTTAAGCTTGAAAGATGCCTATCCTGCTCCAAGGACGAGCTCTCAAAGTTTTGGTCATGCTGGATTTACAGGAACCTTTGCTTGGGCAGACCCAGAGCATGAACTTACTTTTATATTTCTATCCAATAGAGTATATCCCACCAGGGAAAACCGTGCATTGTATTCGTTGAACATTCGCCCCCAGCTCCACCAATTGTTCTACAATGCCCTAATCGATAAATAGCTTACCACCTAACTTATTTTGCTATTTTTATCCCAAGCAAATGACCTATGGGACTCCTCTTCTTTTACGCTATCATTTCCATTTTCTTTTCTTTTCTATGTTCTATTTTGGAGGCCGTTTTGTTGAGCATTACCCCAACATTCGTGAATGTGAAAAAACAGGAAGGCAAATCCTATGCCTTTGAACTTGAATCCTTAAAAAAGGATGTAGACAAACCGCTTATAGCTATCCTTACCCTTAATACCATTGCCCATACCGTAGGGGCCATTTTAGTAGGTGTGCAGGCCAAAACGGCCTACGCAGAATTATTTGGGAGTCAGACCCGCACCATTCTGGGAATGGAATTTACTGAAGAGGTAATGGTGGGTGTGGTTTCGACCGTCATGACCATCTTGATCTTAGTTGCCTCTGAAATCATCCCCAAGACCATTGGGGCTACCTACTGGAAGCAATTGGCCAATTTTACGGCCAAAGCCTTAAACGCCATGGTATTTTCTATGAGGTGGACCGGCCTGCTATGGATATTACAGTTGTTTACCAAGCTCATTGGGTCCAAAGGGGAGCATGGAAACGTTTTAAGCCGTGAAGATTTTACCGCTATGACGGACATTGCAGAGGAAGAAGGCGTATTTGAAGAATCGGAATCGAAAATGATACGCAATCTTTTGACCTTCGACAAAATCGAAGCCAAGGATATCATGACCCCAAGAACTGTTATGAAATTGGCTTCGGAAGAAACGACAATACAAGATTTTTTTGAGGCCAATCGCCCTTTGCGCTTTTCCCGAATACCGGTGTTTAGGGATAGAGCCGATAATATCACCGGGTTTATTCTTAAAGACGAAATGCTGGAAGCCATCATTAATAAAGAAGGGAAAAATCCCTTGTCCACGATTAAAAGGGAAATCTTGGTAACCAGCAGGGCCAAACCCATCCCAGAGCTTTTTGAGAAATTCGTTGAAAAGAACGAACATATCTCTTTAGTGGTAGACGAGTACGGTTCCGTTAGTGGATTGGTTACCTTGGAAGATGTTATTGAGACCCTACTCGGCTTGGAAATTATGGACGAAAGTGACAATGTCGAGGATTTACAGGTCTTGGCCCGTAAAAACTGGGAATCGCGTGCCAAACGCCTGGGAATAATTCCCGAGCAAATCCGTGATGAAGACTGATGGAAACTACCGTAATTGAAACGCCTTTGGGCTTTGCTGAGTTGATTGGCGATGAAAATGGATTGGCTTCCATTTCTGTTTTGGATGATGAAAAACCCTCCGCTGTTGTTCCAGAGGTCTTAGAGGATGCCGTTTATCAGCTTCAAGAATATTTTGGAGGTTCTCGAAAACAATTTCAACTGACCCTCAATCCAAATGGAACCGATTTCCAAAAAAGGGTTTGGGACGCTTTATTGGACATCCCTTATGGTAAAACCACGTCCTATTTAAAACTTTCCAAAAAATTGGGGGATGTCAAGGCCATTAGGGCAGTTGCGGCAGCCAATGGCAGAAACCCGTTGTGGATTGTTGTCCCCTGCCATCGTGTTATCGGGAGCAATGGGGATTTGATAGGGTATGCAGGAGGCTTGCACCGCAAGAAATGGTTATTGGAACATGAGAGTGCGGTTAAGCAACCAACATTATTCTAATCTTGAACAAAGTACACCGGTGCAAAATTTGTTTCAATGGTATCCATGAGTTCCCCTTCCGTTGAAATAACAAAAATACCCCCCTTTGTTCCTTGGGTATTCGATTCAACATAGCCAATTAAAAAAAGACTTTGGTCCATACTATAGCCTTGGGAAACTATAGTAATATTCCTGCCCAATCTTTCCTGTTCACTGGCAACTAGGGAGATTAGGTCTACGAGAAACAATTCTTTTTTCTCCACATCATAGACTCCTGGACCAAAGTTTATGGGAGAAGGTTGGGCATATGAAAAGCTAAAGACTAATTTATTTTCAACATAAAAGGTGTTTTGTAGCTCCCCTGGGAGAAAAGATTGATTTATTTCTAAATCATATATTTCAACCTCCATCAGGGTATCAAAATCAAATATTGATAGCCTTAGCCCCTGAGAAGGATTTCTTATGATGATGCCCAAATTCCCCTCGGCTGTAATGAACAGACTTGGACTTTCAAGGCCAAAATTAAATGTCCTTATCACTTGTCTTTGCGCAGTATCAAAAACGACAACCTTGAAGCTCGCGTTACCATCAAAATACGTAACAAAAAGTTTATCTTTATAATATAACGGTTGGTATAAGTTTTGGATATTAAATTCAAGAGGGAAATCAGTTCCTTCCGCAGTATTGGTTGGTGCATTATAAAGTGAAAGATTTCTTGTTCCGGAAGGCGCAAAAGTTCCTAAGTACACATCATCCCTAGTAGTAGTCCCCCATACAATTGAACGTATTGGTGTGTCTTCGTAAAAGTTTGGGAATATTTCATTCTCGCCTGTCTCTATATTTTTCTTGGCTAAGGAAAAAAAGCCATCTCTAAACGAAAAAAAGGACAATTCATCTTCTACTTGCCTTAGCGTCAGAAAAACACCCCTAATATCTAGATTTTCAGAAAGATTAATAACCGTCCCTAGGGAATCGGAGGATTTATAATTGAACAGAAATAAATCACCATTGTTTTCGCCAACCACATTTGTTTCATACTCTTCACTAAACCGTTGTAATGGTTCCTGCTCCATTTCTGAACTGCAACCAAAAAGTAAAAAAAAGAAAAGAACCGCAAACCAATATTCGTTTTTCATCGCCTGCACAATTTAAAGAGAATCATATGATTAGACAATGTATTCAACTCTATTTACTATTTTAATACCATGCTAACCAAGATGAATCTGGAACATATCCTGTTTTTGGATATCGAAACCGTACCCGAAAAACCCTCTTTCAACGAACTTACCGAAGAGAAACAACAGCTATGGGAACAAAAATCCAAGTACCAGCGTAAAGAGGAGTATTCCGCTGCGGAATTCTATGATCGAGCTGGTATCTGGGCCGAGTTCGGCAAAATTATCTGTATCTCTGTTGGATATTTCGCCTTTAAAGGTGACCAACGAAACTTTCGTGTGACCACATTTCATGGAGAGGAAAATCGATTGCTTAAGGAATTCAAGAACCTATTGAATTCACATTTCAGCCAAGCCAGGCATTTGCTATGTGCCCATAATGGAAAGGAGTTTGATTTTCCCTACATTGCAAGAAGGATGTTGATCCACCAAATTCCATTGCCCTACAAATTGGATTTGTTTGGCAAAAAACCTTGGGAGGTCCCCCATTTGGATACCATGGAGCTCTGGAAATTTGGGGACTACAAACATTTTACTTCGCTAAAATTAATGGCCCATGTTTTGGGAATTCCTTCTCCCAAAGAAGATATGGACGGGAGTATGGTAAAGGAGGTATACTATGGGGAAAATGATTTGGATAGGATCATTACGTATTGCGAACTCGATGTGGTCACTACGGCCCAGGTTTTTCTACGTTTAAGAAATGAAGAATTACTGTCCGAAGGGGAAATCAAAAAAGTGTAAAGCAAATCAGTCCCTAAAAAACTTTGTGCTCTTGATACCTGAAAGATCTTGAATGGTCAAAACATAAAGTCCTGTTGACAAGTCAGTCACATTAATGGTTCCATCGAGCTTTCCACTTTTTAGCGTTGTTCCATTCGTTGAGATTATTGAAAATGCGGCATATTCAGAAAGTTCAGCTGCTACCTGAAGTTCGTTTACCACGGGATTGGGATATACCTTAATGAAGGATTCCTGAGTTATCGAAAAAGGTTCATATTCCTCAAACACAGTTTCTTTCCCATTAAAAACAAAGGCCACTTCCTCTGAAAATTCAGAAGTAAGGTTTTGGGAACATACAGAGCGAACCCTTGCACTGTACCTTATACCCTGTGCGAGGTTTTCCAATGAAAAGAAATTATCCCAAGTAGTATGGGTTTCCCAAGTTTCACTATGCTCAGATTTTAATTGAAGTTCATAAAGGGTCTCCGCCCCATCGTATGGCCATTGGATAGCTGCTTTGAACCCGTCAGAAGTAGTAAGGTCAATTTCAGTGGGAGCTTCAAGCTTGCAATTGGTCAACTCTACCCCACTAATGATCAGTGAAAAGTCTTGTGAACCATGAATAAGGTTTCCTTTATGGGAAATGGTAATGGTATATTCCCCATTAGCTTTCGGAAGATCAATTCGCTCAAAGGGATCTACCAAATTATCTCCATTAAGCGCTTTACCAGAGGCCTGAACTGGATTTAACATCCATGGAAAATAGGTTTCCCCGTCCTTGGTAATCCTAATATCCAAATCATTGGTCAAGGCGGCAGTTGTAATATTTAAATCCCCACGGTTCACAAATTCACCTGCGGGATCTGTCCATGAAATGGAAGCAGATAAAGGTTCACTCCCGCTCGCTTTAACGGTCAATGTATAGTTTTCTCCATCATAAAGTTTTTCCTCGGTAATTACTGCGCTAAACTCTTTATTTCTTAGGGTCTCCGCAGCTTTCTTCGTATTGATTACACCCCACCCCATTCGATAATCCGGACCAGGATCTTGCACGTCATCGGCCGTATGTAAGGCCAACCCCTTTAAGGTCGCAGATTTCATGAAGTGTCCATATACTTCCTCATGATATTCTTGCAACAGGAGGAGCGACCCGGTTACCCCAGGTGCTGCCATTGAGGTTCCCATGGAGGAACTATAGCTCGTATTACTGTTTGCAGAAGTCGTATGTATAAGGGTTCCATCCCCCGCTAAATCCGGTTTGATCCGGCCGTCATCCGTTGGTCCAAAACTGCTATATCCAGCAACATTGGCTCCTTTTAAGTTGCCTTTTCCATCAATTTCGGCATTCGCCCCAGCAACTACCAATCCATTTTTAGCAGTGGTAAAGCCCACCAATAAGTCAAAACCGTCCTTGGTCTTCCCAAAATTGGGAGCTTTATTATCGTTGGAGTTTTGTGCATTTCCCGCAGCATTTACCATTAAATAATAAGGGGCATTGTACATGATCTTATCCCAATCTTGAGCGACCTTGATATAGGCCCCAAAATACCAATCGGGGACACGGTCTGTTTTAATGCCGTAGGAATGGTTGGAAAGCAAAAGTCCACTGGCCGCGGCCTCGGCTACTTCAATTTTATCTCGGGACCAATCGTGACTCAAGGCTTCGGCAGCATAGGCAACACCCTTGGCCTCTTTCTTTAATCCGGCCGATACCATTGCTCCAGTGACCAAAGTACCGTGATTATCCATTTCACCACCATCCACATTGGTTACCCTAGTATCAAATTCTTGATGGGTAGAACGGGCCACACCTGCATCCCATACACCCACCTTCATATCCTCACCATAAATTCCCAAATCCAAAATCCCATCAGCGTATAGGGCATCCGCCCTAGAAACTTTACTTGTGGGATCCATATGGGTGGTGTAGTATAAAGGAGTCCCGTCCACACCAATGTCATTTAAGGCAACTACGGTTCCATCCAATTGCTTTTGACCTACTTCCCATTGCTTAAATAGTGGGATACTTTTGATTTTGGACTTCTTCGATTGCATCTCTTTTTCGAAAGTGGCTATTAAGGTGTTAAGCTTACTACGACTGTAGGTATCTGTAATTCTTTGAGTCTGTTCCACCGTTTGGGCCGCTGCTAATATGAAGGAGAAAAACGCCAGGAGAACGATAGGATATTGACCTCTGCCCCAGGTAGGTTGAATGGTATCCATAAATTGGTTAAGTAAGATTTAGACTACAAATCTATTTTAAAACCAAAAAGTGTCGATAGAATACAGTATTATTTCGACAAACTGTAATCATTGGAGTCAACCTATGTGGTGAAAACCAATTTTTATGTGGTTAATACGAATTTTCTTATTTATCAATCGTTGAAGTGCATGAGTACATATACGGGAAAATGATCGCTGTATCCCCCTATATATTTTTTCCCTGCGAAAGTTCTGAACGGATTGCCCTTGTACCTCCCCTTCCACTCTTTAAGAAATCGTGGTGCAAAAATGGTTGCCTTTCCAAAGCTATGCGTGCCCGCTTCATGGTTTAAAAAACTATGGGAAAGTATGATTTGGTCAAATAGGCTCCATTTCCCTCCATAATTGGCACTACCACTATTTGGCGACAGTAATTTTTTGAAGGGATTGATAAATAGTCCTGATTCCATTAAAACTTGAATACTTTCAGAATTAGGGTCATCATTAAAGTCCCCCATAATCATCACGTTCAATTTTTCTGATTGTACGTTCAGGGTATTTATTTTTCTGAGAATGGTATTCGCCGCTTCCACGCGTTTGTACTTGGTTTCATCGACTCCATCACGCCGTGATGGCCAATGGTTCACAAAAACATGGATTTCTTCGTTGTTCAACTTGCCATTAACGTACAGAATATCCCTGGTAAAATCCCTATCCCCATTTTCGTTTTCTATGAGTAATGGTAAGGTCTCAGTGGCTACCACTTTAAAATAGTGTTTGTTGTAGATAAGCCCCGTATCTATTCCGCGCTCATCGGGAGAATCAAAGTGTACATAATCAAATGGTATGTCCCGCAAATACTTTGTTTTTAATAACTTTTCTACAACCTTACCATTCTCAACCTCTGCAATCCCAAGAAGCACAGGGGGGTGTACGTCTTCATCCTCACCAATCCTGGAAATTGCCTTCCCCAGTTTTTTTATTTTGGAACCATGTCGGCTATCCTTCCAGCGTTTGAAGCCCTTTGGGGTGAAATCATCATCCAAGGTGTGGGGGTCATCCACGGTATCAAAAAGATTCTCCAGGTTATAAAATGCTATGGCGTGTTCTGATTTCGTCATTACTTTTATCTTATCGTTAGGTTTCGCTTAAACCCAATTTTTTTTGTTTTTTGATCCTACGCCTTTTGTTCAGGGGTAAAACCAGAGCCGCCAATAGATATACCATTCCGGAATATGGTGCGGCCTTGCCACCGAAAATAATCACTACTAACATGGAGAGCACGGTAATTCCCATTAAAAGAAAAAACTGCTGTACAAATGTTTTGGTAATAAATCGCTCTTTACGATTCAACTGAAGGTGCTTGGATTTCTTTAAGGCATGGAAATGCATCAACATAATGATCAAATAAATAAAAAATAATCCCAGGCCAAATCGTATCATTAAATCCTCCCATTCCAATACTGAAAGTTCTTGCTTGGCCATCACTTCCCATGCTTGTTTAAAGGCAAGGGATTCATCACCAAGATTTCTTTTGATCAAGGCATAAATTACCGTTCCCAAATACGAAAACAAGTATTTTAAAGGATACACATAAAACAATAGCACAAAAAGAAACAAGGCGTTCAAAGCCTTTGTGGTCTTGTCCTCAAGCCCATAATGAAGAAAAAAGTTGCTATGGTTGTTCCAGAGGCTCAACAATAGCATAGTGCAAAATATAAAGCCCAAAAAGCCATACATGGATACCTGCAGCTCTAGATAACTCTTGGGTACTTCAGATGTAATGACCAATAGGGTAATGGAAAAGCCAAAAACTGCATCGGATAGGTTTTCTAAACGGGTCGTTTCCAATCCACGGTATCGAAACCCATCGTCAGAGACCCTTTTTTTAGTATAAATAAATCGCTTTTTCATAAAAGTGGTTGAATTTGATTTTTTTGCACTTTTGAAAAGTAAAAAAAAAACAAAAAACATTGCTTAGCTTTGCGCTTTATCCATTTTTATGCTTGAAAAGAAGGAGATAGAATATGAAAAGTCGGTATTGATTGGGGTTGTCAATAAAGACCAGAGCTTGGAAAAGGTCACCGAATATTTGGATGAACTGGAGTTTCTTGCCTATACGGCAGGAGGTGAGGTGACCAAACGATTTATGCAACGTGTGGAAATCCCCAATCCAAAAACCTACATCGGTAGTGGTAAAATGGAAGAAGTACAAACGTACGTCAAGGCCAATGAAATTGGATCGGTCATCTTTGACGACGAATTGACCCCTGCCCAACAGAACAATATCGAAAAACTCCTAAGATGCAAAATTTTAGATCGCACAGGATTGATTCTTGACATATTTGCCCAACGGGCGCAGACCAGTTATGCCCGTACTCAAGTAGAATTGGCGCAATATGAATATTTATTGCCTAGACTGACCGGGCTTTGGACACACTTGGAACGGCAACGGGGGGGTATTGGAATGCGTGGTCCCGGAGAAACGGAAATCGAAACGGATAGACGTATTGTTCGAGACCGCATTGCATTGCTCAAAAAGAAGCTCACGAAAATTGATCGCCAGATAGGGACCCAACGCAGTAACCGTGGAGCGCTGGTTCGCGTTGCCCTGGTTGGATATACCAACGTTGGCAAGTCTACTTTAATGAATGTCATCAGTAAAAGTGACGTGTTCGCGGAGAACAAGCTATTTGCAACTTTAGATACTACGGTTCGAAAAGTGGTCATTGGCAACCTCCCCTTTTTGTTGAGTGATACCGTGGGGTTCATCAGAAAGCTTCCAACCCAGTTGGTTGAAAGTTTTAAAAGTACGTTGGATGAAGTAAGGGAAGCGGATTTATTGCTTCACGTAGTGGATATTTCACATCCTAATTTTGAAGAACACATAGCATCTGTCCATAAGATTTTGGATGAAATAAAAAGTTCGGACAAAAAAACCATCATGGTCTTCAATAAAATCGACCAATATCAACCCGAAACCCTAGAGGAAGATGATTTGGAAACCGAACGGACCAAATCCCATTTTACCCTGGAAGAATGGCAAAAGACATGGTTCCATAAGATGGGCGGTCGGGCTTTATTTATTTCGGCTTTGAACAAAGAAAACCTGGGTGATTTTAGAAAACGGGTCTATCAAGAAGTGCGCGATATTCACGTGACCCGTTTTCCGTATAATAACTTCTTATATCCAGAGAATTTGGACGAATATGTTTAGGCGTAAATGAATTAAGTTGTTTTGATAACAAATAAAAAACCCGACAAAATTGTCAGGTTTTTTTAGCTAATTCGAAGCAATATTGCCTAGCGCATTGTTGGAAAAAGTATTGTTCATCTGGGTTAGGTTATTGCCATCCTGGACAAAGTCGATACCCCATCCACCACTGTCTCCTATGGAACTGTTTTCGATGGTAAGACTGCCCTGACAGTGTAATACGATGTTTCCTTGCCCCCCGGCATTGTACATTTGGCTGGACCCACCTCCGGAAATTAGGCAGTATTCCATGAGATTGGCACTGGTACTGGAATTAATCCCGATTCCTAGCCATGTCCCCTGACCCTCGGAAGACCCCTTAAAAATTATTGGTTCGTCCATGCTTCCTACAGCATTAAGGGAACCGGTAACGGGAATACAGTCAACTCCTGGACTTCCCAAAACAAGCCCAGCACCAGGTTCAAACTCCAAAATAACTCCAGGTTCCATTGTCACTTCCTTTTCCACATAGGTCTCCCTTCCAGCATTATCCGTTTCAATCCTATAAGGCACCCCTATCTTTTTAATGGTCAGATCTGCATCTTTTATAGCATCCCCTTGTACTTGAATATAGGGCATTTCATTTCCTTCGGCATAGGAAGAGTTACTATCAAGCTGATCAACTTGGGGAAAATGCATCCAAATAGGGGCAGAGGCGTTGTTAATTATTGAATTTTCCAGAAAATCCACCAGTTCCCCATCCGAATCCAAAACATAGATACCGTACTCCCCACTATCCGAAATTGTAGTGTTTTGAATGATCAATCTACTTTGACATTGTAGGGTAATGTTGGCAGAAAAATCCGAGGCATTGTATAGTTTAGCACTACCCCCACCAGATATCTCGCAATACATCAATTTGTTATTGGGACTTGATGAATTGAACCCTAAACCAAGCCATGTTCCCCTGCCTTCCGTTACCCCTTGAAATGTAATAGGATTTTCCAGGGTCCCCGTGGCATTCAAAGACCCTGTGGCAGTAGCGCAATCTGATGACTGTTCTCCCAACCTAAGTCCTGCCCCATTTGTAAATTCCATGGTAGTTCCTGCCTCAATGGTGACATCGTTATTAATGTTATATTTTTTACTTTCAACGAATCTGTAGTTCACATTTATTGCAGGTATTTGCACCGCGTTGTTCTCAATTTCATTTTCCCTGACCTCAATGTAGTTCGTATCGTTGCCTTGATAATCCGAAGCTTTGTCCAAACTTCCAAGTTGATTAAAAAAGAGTATAACTGGTGCTTGTTCATTATTCCTAATGGTATTGTTCGAAAATTCATCGAGTTCAGCTTCGTCGGTTATTACAAGCCCATAGCCATCATTTTCCTCAATGGTACAATGAACGATTGAAGCCTTTGAATCTTCTCCCCTACTCAGTTGTACGGCCCCCTTTTCATTGGATTGACCGGAAGCGGAGCGACCCGCATGCTTTACCGTGACATATTCCAGTTTGTTTTCTGGATGGTTGGACCCAAAGTAAATCCCCTTCCATACCCCCCTGTTTTCGCTGGCTCCTATCAGGCGGATAGGATTTTCCTGGGTGCCTATTGCCTTTATACCTCCGCCTTCGTTGGTAAAAATTCCACTTTCTTGTCCTTCAAAGGCAATAATGACTCCCGGTTCAATGGTCAACAAGGCATTTCCAACCACTGAAATGGCACAATCCACCACATAATCAATTTCATCCCCTGAAACCACATTTTCCCATGTGGTGTTTTCCATAATGGTACTCTCATCACATAAAGAAGCATTGGCCGTGATGACCTCAAAAGTTGGGCCGTTTGCCTGTTCTCCATTGACTGTGACAGAAACTACACCAGAGTTTGCATTTTCGGGTACATCCACTACCAATTGTGAGGCAGTAGCAGACTTGGGAGCCGTTGTTGTGCCATTGAACGAAATAACGTTTTCCAAATTTGTGGTACTAAAGTTCGTTCCTGAAATAGTGACCTCGGTTCCGATCAAACCACTGGTAGGGGAAATCGTGGAGATGGTTGGGCTCACATTTATTGGTCCGTCATCAACCATAGGTTGCTCTCCCCCATCATCACTACAGCCCATTACCATCAAACACGCCGCAAGTATAAATACAATGGTTTGGTAATTGCCTATTTTGCTAGCTGCCTTTTTCATTTTCTTAGTTTTTGGATTACACTTTTGGGGATACTTTGAAATCAATCCAAAACTATATGCTTGCAACACCTAGTGCTGATACCATAGTTTCATTTTATACCATAAGGGTTCCATGGAATATAAGAATCAATAGGAAGAAGGAGATACGCCATACAGTTCTTTAAAACATTTGGCGAAATAGGAGAGATTGTTAAAGCCAACCTGATAGGCTATTTGGGTAACAGTATCGGTCTTTTTGGACAATAAATGAGCTGCCCTTTTTAATCGAAAATTTCGAAGTAACTCTCCCGGGGATTCATTGGTCAGCGCTTTCACTTTTCGGTGCAATTGTGTTTTGCTCAACGCCATGGCGCTCTGCATTTGGGAAACGCCAAAACTTGATTCGGGATGTTCCCTTTCCAATAATTCAAGAAGTTGTTCCAAAAAGCGCTTGTCCAAGGAGGTCGTTTTTATTTTGGAGGCATCAAATGCAAATTGGTTTTTGGTAATGTATCCCCTAAGCTTTTGTTGTCGTTGAATAAGGTTCTTTACCTTAAACGATAGCTCCTTCGCATCAAAAGGTTTGGTCAAATAATCATCCGCTCCCGTTTCCAGTCCTTCAATTTTGTTCTCTGTGCCTGCTCGAGCGGTCAGCATAATTACTGGGATATGGCTGGTCTCCAAATTGGTCTTTAAATTTTTACAAAGTTCAATACCATCCATTTTAGGCATCATCAAATCCGATAGGATTAAATCAGGCGCATCAACCAATGCCCTTTTTAGTCCTTCCTTTCCATTCTTGGCCTCGAGTATTCGATAGTCCTTAACCAATTGGGATTTAATGAAGTGCCGCATATCTTCGTTGTCTTCCACCAGTAATATTTGAGGGATTTTGCGAACATCTGATTTCTGCAAATCGAAGGTAGGAGCTTTCGTCCTTTGTTTTTTATTTTCCCATTCCTCCTCAGGGACGGATTTTTGTCGCGTTTTTATCATGTCCATGGGAACTTGTACCGTAAAAAAGGTGCCTTTACCTTCTTCACTCGAAACGGTTATGGTACCATCCATAAGTTCCACCAAGTCTTTTGAAAGGGATAATCCAATTCCAGAACCTTCCCTTTCTTTCGTTGAGGCGCCATCTACCTGATAAAAACGGTCAAAAATAAAGGGAAGCTTTTCTTCAGAAATCCCCTTACCGGAATCAGAAACCTTGATTTCCAGTTTTCCATCACCATAATTAGCCTCAAAAGCCACTTTTTCTCCGTTCTCGGTGAACTTAAACGCATTGCTCAATAGATTATACACTACTTTTTCTAGTTTGGTCCGGTCAAATGCTGCCCATAATATGCCATTTGGAATTTCAACGATATAATCCATATTCCGCTGGGCGGCGTGCGAATTGAAGGAGGCCGCTGCGGTCCTTAAACTTTTATAAATATCCCCTTCCGTAGGTTTTAATTGCAATTTGCCTTGATCGATCCTGGATAAATCCAATAATTGGTTGACCAGCCCAAGTACTTTGTTGGCGTTGCGCCTTATCATAGTAACATCTTCTGGATCAAGTTGCTCATCTGGGTTCTGTTCCAGATGTTCTATTGGGCCTTTAATGATGGTCAACGGTGTTCTGAACTCATGTGAGATATTGGCAAAGAAATTGGACTTGACCTCATCCAGTGCTTGAAGTTCTTTATTTGATTTCTGTTTAATGCGATATTGACTGTAAAGTAACCCTGCTAAAAAAAGCACTAAAACAGCAAACACAATAATAGCATTTCGTTCATTCTCCCTTTTGTTCAATTGGAGTTCCTGCACCTCTTTTTCCGAGGCCAAAAGGGCAATCTCTTTGGTTTTTTGTTCATTTTGGTATTGGGCCTCTATCTCTTCCGCTAAGTCGCGTTTTTCAATGGTATACAATGTATCGCGCAGTTGCTTATGCATATCTAGATGCCGATAGGCCTCTTTATATTCTTGTTTGTCGTAATAAATTTCCCCCAGATTTTTATGTGCATCCATTGCCGTAAGATGTATTCCCAGTTTTTCGGCAAATGAAACGGCCAATTGGGAATACACCATTGCACTATCCAATTTTTTCAGTTTCAACAAGCCTTTCCCAAGGGCTTGACTTGCCATGGCGATACTAATGGAGTCGTTGGTCCCTTTGGCAATACGTAGCGATTGATGGTAGTTTTTTACCGCCTCATTATACTCCTTTTTTTCAAAGAAAATATTCCCAATGTTATCATGAACCTGGCCCGCCTCACGACGTAATCCCATTTTTTTATACGTTTCCAGGGCAGTATTATAATATTCCAAAGCCGTATCAAGGTCACCTTGATTTTTGGTGGCCACACCAAGGTTTTTTAGGACAAAGACCCGCCCCGGAGTAAAATTGAACTTTTTGAAAAGACTATCGCTTTTGACATAATACGTTATTGCTTCATCATAGTTGTTGAGCTTTTGGTGTATCAAACCAATGTTCGCCATAGCGATACCCGCATTTTTTTCATTGCCCACTTCCATGTTCTTTTTAGAAGCAAGTGTATAATGTTCCATGGCCTTGGCATATTCACCGGTCTCGTTATAAATATTTCCCAAATTGTTGTAGGAACTCGCTGCCCCATCTTTATCACCAATTCCCTCTGCGAATTTGATATTTCGCATATGATATTCCTTGGCTTTTTTGATGTTCCCCTTGCTTAAATAGGTATTCCCCAAACCGATAAGGGAGACTCCCATCCCATTATGATATTCAATCTTGGAAGCAAGGTCAAGGGCATCCTCGTACAAGACAATAGCGGAGTCGTTCTGGGCCTGCCCATTTAACAGATCAGCGTGTTCATTTAAAGCAATGACTTTATACCTACTATTTCCTATCTGTGAAGAAAGTTCAATTGCCAGGGATATATAGGTTTTCGCTTTGGCAGGATTTTCATATTGGTACCCATCGAATAGTTCCAATAGGAGCACATATCTTATGGAATCCACTTTTTCTTGGGCAAGCTTCCTTTCCAGGCTATCAAGTGTCGATTGCCCCAAAGCAAAATTCATTGCTAGCAGAAATATAGGTAACCCTTTTTTTTTCAAGATGCCCGACTGTCTTAACAAGGTATTGAATTTCAATGAATAATAGTAGAACAGCTTCGTCACCTATACTAACAACAGGGTTCCAAAATGTAGTAATATTGTTTGGCAAGTAATTTGGGGTTAGCTAGTCCTATTTAGTCGTTTTTCTGACAGAAAAATTTTAAAATACCATTAACAACATTCTTTCAAAGGTTCACATCAAAAACGTGTATCCTCAAAAATGACGTACTATATTGCTCTTGCTTTAATGGATTTCCCCAAGTCCGTTTAAGAATTTAACCGAACAAACTAGAGCTACGCTCAAAAAAAAGCCCCTGAATTTTCAGGGGCTTTTGGTTTTGTTGTCACCTTTTATTGCCTAAAAGGCATAGCTTAACCCCAAAGTCCAGAAGGTCTGTAATTCATTGTCCACCGTATCGAATGTTTCTGCGGTATTCCCAAGCGTGTTAACCTGATAGTTCAAGGCTTCCTGCTTGTTACTTCGCAATCCAAAATCAAAACCGACCCCGATGGCCTTCCACAAGGTGTATGCAAATCCGTTGGTCCATGTCCAGTTGCTTAAATCATTGTCCTCGTAACTTCCAAATGCGGATAAGTTGGTCTTAAAACTTATTGCTCCTATTTGTCGGGTATAGTCCACCACAATCTTAGTACCTGCCGAAGAATTGAAAATAGAATCGTCATCGGCGAATACAAAGTTGTAGTTCAAGGGATGAATGACCACTACCATATTATTGATGGGCGTCCACGTGAAACCAACCCCTAAATCCAAGTAACCGGGATCGTTAAAATTGTCCAGAAGCGTGGAACGGTATTCCATCAATCCTGAAACCGCCCATTTTTCACTCAACTTTCTACCATACAGTGATGAAAGGTTAAACACATCCGTTGTCGGTTGAAAACTATCATCATCTGTTGGATCATCCTTATCATCTACTTTGACCCAGGTCAAATTCATGGTCAAGGCGTTTCTCCAGAAAAACTTCTCTTGTTGCAAATTGGCAAATCCATTTCCTGTTATCCCAATATTACCCGCATTGTTGTTAGGAGTACCTTGGGCGAACCAATTGTTGAACTGTGAAATGGTACCCCCTATAGTTCCAAAGGCCCCTATTTTCCAACCGGGCAAGGCATCTATTTGATCTTGAATGGCATCAGCACGACCTTGAATGGCATCGATGGAATCCTTTTTTTCAGCCAACTCGGCCTTCAATTCTTCTTCAGTTTGCGCACCCAAAAAAGAAACACAAAGAACCGTAAAAACGGCTAAAACTGCTTTTTTCATCATGTTAATGTTTATCAGTTTAGAACCGCAAATGTAAGAATAGTCACCATTCGGGGAAAAATTATTTCCGCTTATAAAGGGGTACCGAAGAACAGGCCTCCCCGTATAAAACCCTCTTTGCAACAGGCTGAATTTTTTCAATGGCCATGAGGTACGCATTTTGTGGTACGGGTTTTTTACTACAACCCTTTATAATGACAGGCTTATCCACAAATGTGGAGATATCCAAATTTTGAAGAACTTCGTGGAAGATAGCGGTCTCCAAATCTTCCAATTGACCGACCACCACTTTTTTTGCATAGGGTGTTGCTTTGGAAGCCAATAAAAGATAGGCCCAACCAGGGATTATGGCATCTACGGAACAGTGAAGGGCCAAGTAGGTATTGGCATACTGTTTCCAATTATGGTTTTCTACATGTTCCCTAAACTCCTTTTCACGTAAAACCAGTTCTTCAAAAAGCCAATCTTTAATATCCAAAAGGATGCGCTGGCCCGAAGGATACAATTCTTCCAAATCAAAAGTGACCTGCTTGCCTTGGGATACCCTGTTTATTATTTCAGACATAAGAATTCAGTTTTAAAGACTTCAGACTTTATTGCTTAGATGTTTAATTAAGGTAAAATCCTTTGAAAATTCATTTACCTACGTAAGCTGATAAATGAGTTTGTTAAGTTCCCTAGCTTTTTGCCACGAAATAATCTGTTCAAAATCTCTATCTGATTCCGACACCTTACTTTTGACATCTAAAGTAATCCAAGTTCCAACTTGGCCTCCTCGCTCATTAAATCTTGTGTCCATGTAGGCTCAAAAGTGATTTCCACCTCCACGTCTTTAATAATATCAATGGATTTCACTTTTTCTTCCACCTCCGCGGGCAAGGTTTCTGCAACCGGACAGTTCGGAGAGGTGAGGGTCATCAATATTTTAACCTCTAAATCCTCATTGACCAAAACATCATAAATAAGACCTAGTTCATAAATGTCAACGGGGATTTCGGGATCGTATATGGTCTTTAAAACCATCACGATTTTTTCTCCCAGTTCCGTGGTATCCATAGTAGTTTCCTCGCTCATTTTAATTCAATTGTGTTTGATAGGCAATGGCATACAACTTTAGCTGTTTTACCATACTTACCAGGCCATTGGCCCTAGTTGGGGACAAGTGCTCCTTTAGTCCTATTTCATCAATAAAATCCGTGTTGGCATCTATAATATCCTGGGGTTTTTGATTGCTAAAGGCACGAATTAATATCGCTATGATCCCTTTGGTAATTATAGCATCACTATCGGCCGTAAAAATAAGTTTGTCGTCATTCAATTCCGCATGCACCCAAACCTTACTCTGACACCCTTTTATGATATTATCATCCGTTTTAAATGCATCTGCTATCAAGGGTAGTGATTTGCCCAATGCTATCATATGTTCATATTTCTCCATCCAATCGTCAAATAGGCTGAATTCATCAACTATTCCGTCTTGAATGTCCTGAATGCTCATATTCAATTTTTATACAAAAGTACAAAGTGTTAAACGGTTGTTCAATTCCTTTGGGAATTCTTTAAAGCAGCATGTTTCGGGCCCTTTTCACCCCTTCCACCAGCAAATCAATCTCTTCCTTGGTGTTATAGAAACTAAAACTGGCCCTAACCGTTCCTGGAATCTGATAAAAATCCATAATGGGTTGGGCACAATGGTGTCCTGTGCGAACCGCAATTCCCAGTTTATCCAAGATAGTTCCTATGTCATACGGATGGATACCTCTGATATTGAATGAAACCACGGCCGCTTTTTGGGAAGCTTCCCCATATATTTTTAATCCCTCGATTTTTGTAAGGGCTACGGTAGCATATTGAAGTAACTCTTCCTCGTACTGGGCAATGTTTTCAAAACCAATCCCATTCATATAATCCAATGCCGCCCCAAAGGCAATTCCTCCGGCAATGTTTGGGGTTCCAGCTTCAAATTTATGGGGCAA
>JBCDBE010000035.1:0-29629 GCA_039184365.1 Bacteroidota bacterium
TAGGCGAAGTAGATGTTGGAGATGGCATTATAACTTTTGCTTCGCACTCCGTTCCATACCCGCTTGGCCTTTTCCACATGGGTGAAGATGGTTTCGGTATCCGAAAAGAGTCCGTTTTGGCCCTGCCCATTCTTTTGAATATCGGCCACATGTAATTTTTCTTCAAAGGCAACAAAAACAGCGGAGAGAAAGCCGTTAAAACTGCCGTCGTATAGTAAAGTTGTTTCGTTTTTCATGATATTTTGTTTTTTGATGTATGGTCTATTCGAGTGCAGTCGAGAATCATTGTTTGTGATGTTATTTCTTCGTTTTCTTTGCAGTGTCTTCCTCTCGCCAAGCTCGTCGGAGACAATAGAAAACGAACCAAAAGAAAAGGCGCTTCTTCCGAGGTATTTTTTGCCTCTTCGGCAAAAACCAGAATCCATTTCCTAAATTCCTTCCAAGGTTTCAGGAATTCTTTACGGAAATGATTTCTTATACTGCGGAAGAAGAAAAGTTCAGATTTCCTTAATTTATTTTTCATGGGCGTATTGTTCTATGGATTGTCATTTCGACCGAGAGGGAGAAATCCACATTTCTCAGTCGCGAACCGCTTCAAAATGACATGCGCTATTTTTTATGATGCTTTTTAATTGTTGTAATGATTTCTTGGTTCGGTTTCTGAATTTTACGTAATCATACCCCAATTCCAAGATAGCTTTTCGCTTGCGTTCCAAGTAGGTTGGTTGCTTGATGTTTGTTTCCATGGTCATAGCCTTTATGTATGTCATTTTGACCGCATGGGAGAAATCTAGATTTCTGGGTCGTAAATTCCTTCGAAATGACATCTGATTTAGTATTAGTTAAAAAAAGATAACTGTTGACTGTACTGATTCCGAAACTTACCCCTGGAGTTCTGTAAAATCAGTCCTTTAATTTTATCCGCGTCCAAATCCCGGCGCTCCCAATGGCGGGAATCGCACACCATAAAATATTTGGCACGGTTGAGGGCCACTCCAATTTTTTTGAGGTGGTCCCAGTTCAATTTTCGAAACCTGCGGGCACTTAAAATCTTGCCCACGGATCGCATCCCCAATCCAGGCACACGGGCCAACAGTTGTTTGTCGGCTGTATTTACGTCCACTGGAAAGTGATGTAAGTTGCGTAAGGCCCATGACAGTTTTGGGTCGACGTCCACATCCAAATTGGGATGGTCCTCATTTAAGATTTCATTCAAGGCAAATCCATAAAAGCGCAACAGCCAATCGGTTTGGTACAAACGGTTTTCCCGTAGCATGGGAACCTTGGCGGTGATGGAAGGCAATCTGCTATCTTCCAAAACGGGCACATAGCCTGAATAATAGACCCTTTTCATGCCGTAGGTCTTGTAATAATAGGTGGCCGAATACATAATATCCCTATCCGTTTCGCCCGTAGCACCCACAATCATCTGGGTGCTTTGCCCTGCAGGGGCATATTTTGGAGCGTTTTTGATGACCTTCCTTTCGTTCTTGTAACGAACAATCTCATTCCTTACCTTAAGCATAGGTTTGGTAAAGTCTTTATGCTCCTTTTCAGGAGCCAGAAGTTTAAGGCCGGAAACGGTGGGAATTTCTATGTTTACCGACAGGCGGTCCGCATACAATCCGGCCTCATACATGAGTTCATCACTGCAGCCTGGAATCGATTTTAAATGGATGTAACCATTAAAATTCTCTTCCTCCCGCAGTTTTTTGGCCACACGAATCAACCGCTCCATGGTATGGTCCGGACTTCGAACGATTCCCGAACTTAAAAAAAGCCCTTCGATATAATTCCTTCTGTAAAAATTGATGGTCAAACCAACGGTTTCCTTGATGGTGAAACCGGTTCGCTTGATATCATTGCTTCTGCGTGAAACGCAATAGGCACAATCATAGATGCAATGGTTGGTCAATAATATTTTTAACAGGGAAACGCATCGGCCATCTTCGGTATAGCTATGGCAAATACCCATGCCCGTGCTGTTTCCCAAACCTTTATTCCTATTGGATCGGGTACTTCCGCTGCTCGCACAGGAAACGTCATATTTTGCGGCATCGGCCAGTATGTTCAATTTTTCCTTTAGACGGTCGAAATTCACTTAGAAACGATTTTGGAATTATTCCATTCAAAAATATGGAAATATTCCTAATAATGGAAATAGTCCAAAAAATTTTTTGGAAATATTCCAAAATCCATATATTTGAGTATGGAAAATGATTTGACACTTAAGCGGTTTTCTGAAGTACGAAGGGATTTGGGGCATACCCAAGCGGAATTTGCCAAGCTTTTGGGCGTTTCCAATACCACGGCCGATATTGAACGGGGCAAGACCAAATTATCTGGAAAAGTGGTTTCTGAATTGCTGCGTCAGTTTAAAATCAATCCCCTATGGTTGTTTGGTGTGAGTGATGCCAAACATTTGGACACCACCAGGACCAGCGTTATCCCCAAAGTGGTCACCGTGGATGGCCAAGACAATGAAAATATGGTTTTGGTCAATGCCAAAGCAGCAGCGGGCTATCCGCAGAATATTGCCGATACCAGTTGGTACCAACAGCTACCGGCTTTTGATTTGCCCATTCCTGAGTTTAGGAACGCCACCTACCGGGGTTTTCAAGTGGAAGGGGACAGTATGTTGCCCAATTTATATCCAGGGGATTGGGTGATGGCGCGTGCCATTGAGCATATTGACCACGTGAGCCCCAATAAGATGTACGTTGTTGTACTTCAGGATTCGGTAATGGTAAAAAAAATCGAAAAACGTCCCAACTCCAATAATGTTACCTTGGTTTCTACCAATAAGAACTATCCACCTTATAATATCAAGCCCTTTCAGATTCAGGAAATTTGGGAGGTAAGCAGCAAACTGACCTTTGATTTAAATCCCATGAGCAATCATGGGCTGTTACGGCAACTACAGGAATCCATGGAGGAACTAAAAAAGCAGTTGAAAAATTAGTGTGGGTTTCCTAGAGCCATCTTTTTTAAACAAAGAGGGCAAAGGGCGTACCTTGGTAATTCATTTTCAAGTCTTAGGAACCCTTAAATGAAGCCTATTCTCATAAAAAGTCTTTCCCAAATCGGAAATGAAGTGATTTTGAACTGCTTCAACACCGCTTTTTCAGATTATTTGATTCCGTTGCAACTAAGTTTGGAGCAATTGGAAACCAAATTGCATACCGAAAGTATAGCTAAGGGAATCTCGGTCGGGGCATTCAAGGAAAATATACTTATTGGCTTCGTGCTGCACGGTCAACGAACGATTGATGGCATTCCTACGGCATATAATGCGGGTACGGGAGTAATTCCGAAAGAAAGGGGCCAAGGAATCACACAGAAAATGTATGAATTCATAAAACCAATTCTAAAACAAAGGAGGTTCCAAGAAGTATACTTGGAGACCATTTCAACGAATACCCCTGCCATCATTTCATATGAAAAAATTGGATTTGAAGCAATACGAGGTCTAAGCTGTTTTAAAGGAAAACCCAATATACCCAAAGTCAATAAGTACATTAAAATCAAAGAGGTAAAAGAGGTACGTTTTGATGCGCTTCCGCAATTTGGCGAGATACGTCCCACTTGGCAAAATTCAAAAGAAACGATTTTAAGAATGGGAACGGCACGTTACTTTTTGGCACTTAAAGGGGATGGCATTTGTGGTTATTGTATTCTTAACCATATGAACAATCGAATTTTACAAATCGCCGTAAAAAAGGAATATCGGAATGGATCCATCGGGACAAGCTTATTGAATTATTTGACCAACAAAATTTCTGAACCCATTTCGATTATTAACGTAGATGATGCATTCAAACCCACCTTGTGTTTTTTTGAAAAAAGAAATATGAAGAAAACGCTGAGCCAAATAGAAATGAAGTTAAAGATAGGGCGTGCCTAAAAAATGGTTCACGAAATAGATTGCCCGCCATCCAATCAGACACACTCTTTACCAAAGCGAACAAAAAAGCAGGTCACCCAAGTAAGATTTGATTTTAACGGCTCGTCCTTGGACAGTTGAGCTACCCGTCTGTTTTTACCAAACTCCCTGATTATAGCCATTGATCCAGAACGGCATCAGGTTTTCATCCCGAAGCACCGCCGTATGGCCATCCCAATGTAATTCTTTGGCAACATATTCATTTTCACCGAGATGTTTATATCGAAATACGACCAAATGCACTGCCTGCCCTTCGATACCTTCCGTCCATATGGAGGTGGCCCAAACCGGCCCAAGATGCACATGGACTTCTTGGAGTTCATTGGTAGCCACCTTTAGGTGAAGACCAAAATCAGATTCCGAAAAGGTAAATTCACAGTCATCAATATACAAGCGCTCAACCACACCATTCAGTTCAATCAACTGGGGGATCTTATAATTTGTGGCCTCTTCCTTATCTTTTTGAAAAGGGTTTTGCCCGTGCATGGCATAGCTTGCCAATACGGTAATCACGACTAAAATTCTCATGCTACGGACCATATCGATTGATTTAAGTTTTCAAGCACGAAGGTATTTTGAAGTGTGTGAATGGACTATGACATCCGTCATAATCGCCAAATGTGTTTGAAACTTTTCGGATTACCGTATATTTAAGATGCGGTAACCAAGCGTATGAGACCATTGGTACTTTTTTTTCTTGGGGTTCAGCTATTGACGGCCCAAACTTCCCTAGATACCTTAAAGGTGGCCTATACCCCCGCACCCCCATTTATTATTCAGGGAGATGGCCTTTTAGAGGGGATCAATGTGTGGTTGTGGAAACAAGTCGCGGAAGACTTGGAACTACAATATGAGTTGAAAGAGATGAATTTTTCCTCTATGTTGGAGGCCATCAAAGCAGGACAAGTGGATGTTTCCATCAACCCGCTGACCATAACTGGGGAACGCAGCAAGGAAATGGAGTTTACCCATTCCTTTTTCGCTTCTCATTCCACGGTAGCCATTGCCCAGCGTTCTTCCATGCAAAAGGTGGGGCAGTTTGTAGAGTCCTTTTTTCGACTCAATTTTCTACGGGGTTTTATGGTGCTCTTCATCGTATTGATGTTTTTCGGAACCCTTGCCTGGTTTTTTGAAAGAAAGGGAAATCCAGAATTCCGCAGGAACCATAAAGGCATTTGGGACGGTCTTTGGTGGTCGGCCGTCACCCTAACCACTGTAGGTTATGGCGATAAATCACCAAAAACCAGAGGAGGGAAAATAGCGGCCTTGGGACTTATGCTCAGTGGTTTACTTTTTGTTTCAGGGCTGACCGCAAGTATCGCCTCAAGTCTTACCGTAAATCAACTGGCCAATAGCAGTACTAGTTTCAATGCCTTTAAAGACCGAAAGGTGGGAACCGTAAAAAGTTCCGAAGCCAGTGAATTTCTAAAAGCTCATTTTTTTAAGGACATCCAAGAATACGAAGGTGTTGACCCAGGATTGGAGGACTTAAAAAAACACCAATTGGACGCCTTCATCTATGACGAACCCATCTTGCACTATAAAATCAGGAAAAATGAGCGATTGAAGAAGCTGGAAGTCCTGCCCTTAAAATTTGACGTTCAGTTTTATGCTTTTGGTATTAAAAAGGATGCCGTAGCCCTCGAACAGGCCATTTCACAGCGCATTCTTGAAATTTTGGAAACCCAGGAATGGGAAGTGGTACTTTCGGAGTTCGGTTTGAGCGAACTTTAGTGCCAAATAAAATGGCATGCGGCCAAGGAAAGTAATAAGCCAAAGCCGAACCATTTGACCTTACGATTTCCAAACTGAACGAATTCCTGCCACGGTTTCAATCCATTTTTGTAGATGGTTGGAATGGCCACGATCAAGATTCCCAATAGTACAATCAACAAAGCACGAATTAAATAATTCAAATCAGGAAACAACCACCTTGAAAGAAGATTAATCGGCAAGGTCGCCACAAAACCAAACAACGCCAATTTCCTATTGGGGAAGAGTAACAAAGCCGCAACACAAATGATGACGACAAATCCTGTATTGAAAATATACCTAAGGTCGTTCAACGCATGGGTGAAAGCCGAGTCAGCGTTTGAGATTTTATAGGCTATTAAAAATATAGCGGTTAGAATTCCAGTGAACAATCCAGCGATTATGGTTTTTCTTCCCACGGCTACCACTTCTTGGTCGGAGGCTTTTTTGTTCAAAATCCCCTTATAAATATCTATGGAAAACAAGGTGGCCAAGGAATTGAATACAGAATCAATAGTACTCATTAAAGAGGCAAAAATGGCACACAACAGAATACCTCTAAGTCCTGCCGGCAGGAAGTTGGTCACAATGTAGGAGAAGGCCCGATCAGGCTCTTCAGCCAATGCTTCGGGTCCTAAAATACCGGCCAAAGCGATTCCAGGTATGATAACAATCAATGCCATCAGGTATTTCATGATACCCCCCACCATCAATCCGGTTTGGGCATCCTTAAGACTTTTGGCGGCAAGACTTCGTTGAATTACGGCTTGATTGGCACACCAATAATTGATATTCAGTAAAAGCAGGCCCAACATCCCGATCCAGGGAAGTTGGGGATGTTTTGTGGGAAGATGCAGGTGCATCAATTCAGGGGTCTTTTCATAGAGCTGTCCAAAACCTCCCAGCTTTTGTAAGGAAACCACCAAAATCATGATTCCACCAATAGTGAGTATAAGAAACTGAACAATATCGGTTTTTACAACTGCGGCCAGTCCCCCAAAATAAGTATATATGGCGGAGAAGACCCCTAAAAACACAATGAGGATAACCAATCGCGTCAATCGATCCTCGCCAAGAAATAACAATTCATCCTGAAAAACCAATTCGGCCACATAAGCACCCCACATCAGGGCAATGCCAATGCCCAAAAAGGCAAACATGATGATATTGGCAATGGAGTAGGTAAGGGAAACGGTCTTGCCCAATTTATTTTTGATGAATTGTGAAATGGTCACCACCTTGTCCTTTAGGTATAGGGGTACAAAAATGAAGGCGGCCATCCATAGCCCTTGTATGGCGTTGATTTCAAAATTGGCCTGTGCCAATCCAAAGAGATAGGCGGACCCCATCATGCCTAAAAACTGATATCCGTGCACGTTGGTGGCAATGGTTGAGAAGGCTATGGAGTACCATTTTAAGTTTCGGGAGCCCAAAAAATAATCATCAATGGTAGCTTCGCTACCTTGCTTCCCGCGCAGGGCAACAAACATCACTACGGCAAAGTACAGGGCCACGATTACAATATCCATTTAGCTTCTTTTTCCAGCCCCCAGGGGGGTTTCGGGTTCGTTTTTTGGTCTTCGTCCATAGACCTCAGGCAAGGAGACCGTTTTTAATCTGGGCAGCACATATTTTGCAAAAAGTTGGCATTCCTCCAGATGTGGATAGCCAGAAAAAATAAAACTTCGAATACCCATATCCATATACCCTTGTATCTTTTTGTAAATCTGGTCAGGATCGCCGACCAAAGCCGCTCCGCAGCCCGAACGGGAACGTCCAATACCGGTCCATAGCTGTTCTTCCACAAATCCGTCCAGATCCGCTTGATTGCGCATTTCGGCCTGCCGTGCTACACCCAAGGATTTTGCATCCAGTGCACGTTCGCGGATTTCAGTGCCCATTTCAGCATCAATTTTCGACATGATTTTCCTCGCATGGCTCCTAGCTTCAGCTTCGGTCTCCCGCACGATCATATGGATGCGCAACCCAAAATCAACGGTACGTCCCTTTTCGGACGCTTTTGATGCCATAGTTGACATCAAATCGGAAAGGCGCTCTTGGGTTTCTGGCCACATCAAGTATACGTCGCAGTGTTCTGCGCAAAGATCCACCCCAGCTGGGGAGTACCCACCAAAATAGAGCAAGGGGCCACCATGTTGTTGGTAGGGCTTTATCGGTGCCGTTTTAAGGCTTTCAAAATGATAAAATTCCCCTTTAAAATTGATTGCATCTTGGGTCCACGCTTGTTTCAAAATTTGAAGGACCTCACGCGAACGGTGGTACCGGCTCTCGGAATCCAAGTTTTCGCCCGGCAGGTTGGAAGAGATGATATTTACGGTTAGCCTTCCCTCCAACATATGATCTATAGTGGCCAATGCCCGTGCCAGCATCGGTGGGTGCACCTCACCACAACGCACCGCCGCCAAAAGATTGATGTTTTGTGTTAAAGGTGCCATGGCTGAAACGAAACTCAAAGTATCTTGCCCCACTTGATAGGAGGAAGGACAAAGTACATTGCGATAGCCCAATTCATCCGCGGTTTTGACAATCTTGGAGGTATTGGTCCAATTGCTCTTAAGATGGTCGTCAAATTGGCCCATATACTCAAAATCACCATTGCACAAAGGGGCGAACCATGAGATTTCGGCTCCGTCCAGGTCTTTTGATGTTATTGGAATTTTAATCATTGTATCCTTTTACCTCCCCCATGGAGAGTTCCAACGGCCCTAGTTGATGACTTTTAGGGAGGAAGGCGCCACTATCTACGACCATCCAATCATCCCAAGACGCTTCCAATCCACCAATAGGTAGGATTTGCACCCACATTTTATAACTATTGGGGAAGCCATCAGGGTTTAGTTTCCAAAGATAGCTATCACCAGGAGTGGTGCCACCACTGGCATAGGTCACCAATAGCCCTTGGTTACCCTCTTGGAGTTCAACGATACTACGAGTGGTTCCTTTATCGAATACTTTATAGGGTGCTACCAACCAAAACGAATCATTGTTGAAATGGGCTAGGGCTTTTTCGATGGTTTTACTTTCTTCAGCTCCAGTCAAGGGTTTCCCATTTTTTAACGCGGTACTTTCTTTCGGACGCTGCAGATGCAGTTTTACTTTGTAATCTCCCCAATTGACCGTGCATTTTCCCATGGCCTTGTCCCAGGTATATTGGTTCTTTCCCCCTTGGAAGGACCATTCCAGAAAACGCGTTCTTTCATAGGCCTCTTGATTTAAAGCGGTAAGCATTTTTTGGGCCAATGCATCGGCTTCTGGTCCGGATTTCCCTTCAGGCAAAGCTTCATTTACAACTACACCGTAGAGTATTCCGGCAAGCACAATGGTACCTATGCCGATTCCAAGAATTTTTAATAGTTTCTTCATGTGAAGTAGGTTTTTGTGATGGTTTTGGCCAGAATTGAGGCTGATTCAGGTTGCAACCGAAACCAAAGTTCGGGTTCAAAAATTTCCAGTTCGGCCAAGGCCAGATTTCCGTCATTATCCTCTAAAATATCCACCCTTGAATACGTAGGTAGCTCTTCACAAGCGTTGAGCACGCGCAAGGCAAAATCAATTTCTTCTTGGGTCGCCGTATGCACGCCCACAGTACCGCCATAGTCGTCCTGTACCCTAAAATCACCGAGTTTGGCCCGTTTGATAACCCCATGGGAGAAGGAAGTGCCAAAAAACATTAAAGATAGCTCTCCTGTAGAGGCAATGGATGCCTGGAACTCCTGAAGCATAAAATCAGATTCGGAAATAAGCTCTTCGAAGCGTTCCGCATATGTTCCGATTTCCAACTTGTTGAACTTAAAAGTATGATACGCCCCTGCGGCGATACAAGGTTTTAACACCCAGGTATGGCATGTTCTACCAAAAGTTTCCTCGGCCAATTCCAATGCCTGTTTTAAGGTCATTTCTGAACCTTTGGAAATAAAGTGCGTTTTGGGAATTACGATTCCCTTTTGCTGAAGTTCTTTTAAATAGTTTTTGTCAAAATTCCAGCGGATCAGTTCCGCACTATTGATGAATGTCGTCATTTGACTGGTATTATCGAACCAATCCATGAACTCTTTGGAACGTTCGAAATAGTCCCATGGTGTACGGACCAATACGTATTTTGTGGAGGACCAATCAAATTCCGAATCGGACCACGACCTAATGGCAATCCGTAACCCTACATTTTCCAAGGCCTTGGCAACCAAACCATCTTCGGTACGCACATTATGAAACAGCAGGCCTTGCTGTTGGTTATCCAAGTATTCATCTGCGGTAAGTAAAACAACATCAAAAGTTGCCATTAAAACCCGACCGCTTTATCATCCCCCCGTTTATCGGCGCCACCTTCCAACTTCCCATCGGGTAACACTCGAATGGCATCTACCTTGCCCCCAATGGGAGAAGGCCCTTCAAAAATGTTATACCCCTTTTCCCTTAAGGTTGATTTCAGTTCTTCTGAAAACCCTTCCGTTTCAAAAATAATAACGTCGGGCATCCATTGGTGGTGAAAACGGGGTGCATTCACGGCTTCTTGCATACTCAGGTCAAACTCGTATACATTTAAAATGGTTTGTGCAACAAAATTGATGATGGTAGAGCCCCCCGGGGTTCCAACCACCATAAACAGCGTACCATCTTTTTCAACAAGGGTTGGGGTCATACTGCTCAACATCCGCTTTTCCGGGGCAATGCTATTGGCCTCAGCACCAATGAGTCCAAACATATTGGGAACTCCTGGTTTGGAGCTGAAATCGTCCATCTCATTGTTAAAAAAGAAACCCAGTTCAGGGTGGTAGAGCTTTGATCCATACCCACCGTTGAGGGTGGTTGTGGCCGAAATGGCATTACCTTGATCATCCACGATGGAGTAATGGGTAGTTTCCATGCTTTCCACAAGTTCTACTTTTCCATGGGAAACACTGTCCGAAGGCGTGGCCATTTCAAAGGAAAAATTGGCAAAACGTTCCTTCAAATAAGAACGACTCAAGAGCACATCCAATGGGATATCCACAAAATCAGGGTCGCCTAAAAAGTAGTTTCTGTCCGCATAGGCCCGTCTGGCCGCTTCGGTAAACAGTTGTATGGATTCCGTTGAATTATGATCGTATTGTCCAATATCATAAGGCTCTATCATTTTAAGCATTTGGTTCATGGTCACGCCACCGCTACTGGGGGGACTCATGGAAATAACTTTAAGGTCCTTGTAGGTAAAAATGACCGGTTGACGCCATTTCGCCTCATATTTCGCTAAATCTTCTTCGGTGATGAAGCCTCCGTTTTCCTGAATAAAGGCGACCAACTTTTGGGCAACTTCCCCTTTGTAAAAGCCATCTTTACCTTTATCCTTAATAACCGTAAGGGTCTGGGCAAGAGCTGGATACTTGATGGTATCGCCCGCTTGAAAGTGCTGTGCAAATTTGGTGCTGTCGCCATTTACTTCTATAAACCGCTCCCTGTAGCGTTCCAAGCGTTTGGCCTGCTTTTCCGTGACTATCACTCCTTGTTCGGCTAAAGCGATTATAGGAGCCAAAATGGTTTCCATGGGTAAGGAACCAAACTTGTTGTGTACCTCAAACACCCCGGCTACGGTCCCGGGAACCCCTACGGCTGTGGCCCCCACGGTACTCATATTGGGAATTACGTTACCCAAGGAATCCAGATACATATCCTTATGTGCCGATAGCGGTGCTTTTTCACGGTAATCGATACCGCCCACTTCACCATTGTTCTTTCGGTACACCATAAATCCACCCCCTCCAAGGTTTCCCGCAAAGGGAAAAGCTACGGCCAGGGCGAGTTCCGTAGCGACCATCGCATCGAAGGCATTGCCTCCTTGTTTCATAATTTCCACCCCAATTTTTGAAGCTTCTTCACGGGCGGAGACCACCATGGCGTTATCGGTGACCACGCCCGTAGGTATTACGGGAGCCTTTCTACAATGAACAAATAGGAGCAGGGGGAGGAGTAAGATCAGTTTGCGCATAGTTCGTTATATTTTTGTCGGGAAAAGGTAATCAATTCTTTAAAGAAAGCTTTGAACTCGTTTTCAAATTCGGCATAATGTTCCTCCAAATCAACAATGGCAAAATTCATTTTGGATTTGTTCTTTGTTCTACGGTTCATTCCACTAAGTACCCGTGCAATTCCATCCAATTGCGAATAGTGATATAGCCAATTATCAGCAATCATATAAGGCATCATCCGTTGCGTTGCAAGGGGGAGAAGACTATAGCTTCTTTCCAGTAAATCATAAAACTCATCTACAAATACGTCCAATGGTTTTTCTGAATAGTCCGTCCAATTCCTTGCTAAAAAATGGTCGTAGTAAATATCTACGATCACACGGCTGTAATGGCTGTAATTCTTATGGAGACGTTTGCTGCTCAAACGTGGAATTGGGTGTGCATCCGTAAAAGAATCAATGGCCCTGTGCAATAAAATTCCTTTTTGGACCGTATTGGGAAAGTGCAGGTATTTGTTTCCCCTTATGTGATCGGCGAAAAAATTACCCAACGTAATTTCCGGATCTTCAAAAGAAAGATAAATATGTGCTAAAAAGTTCACCGTTCGAATTTACAAATTGGCAACATTGCCTAAGAAACATCCCCATATATTTGCAAAAACTTTTTTAACACCATGACATTGATCAAGTCCATTTCCGGTATTCGAGGAACCATTGGAGGTTCTACAGGCGATAACCTGACCCCAATTGATGCGGTCAAGTTTGCAGCTGCCTATGGGACTTGGCTGAAAAACCACAGCCAAAAAAAGGAGTTGACCGTTGTGATTGGTCGTGATGCACGACTTTCAGGGGAAATGATACAGCATTTGGTGGTTTCTGCCTTAGTTGGATTGGGAATCGATGTTATTGATCTGGGCCTATCAACGACCCCTACGGTTGAAATCGCCGTTCCTTTAAAAAAGGCCGATGGAGGCATCATTCTTACGGCCAGTCATAACCCAAAACAGTGGAATGCCCTAAAACTATTGAACGAAAAAGGGGAATTTTTGGATGCAAATGCAGGTGCCAAAATTTTACGATTGGCTGAAAATGAGGATTTTGATTTTGCCGAAGTTGATGATTTAGGGCGTATCCATACGAATGATACTTTTATCGATACGCATATTGGGGCAATTTTGGATTTGAACCTTGTTGATGCACAAACCATTCAAAAAGGCAGGTTCAAAGTAGTGGTTGATGGTGTGAATTCGACCGGGGGAATCGCCATTCCCAGGCTTTTACGGACATTGGGAGTCGATGTTGTGGAGTTGTATTGCGATCCCACGGGACAATTTCCCCATAACCCAGAACCTCTAAAAGAACATTTGGGGGATATCTGCAAGAAAGTGGTTGAAGAAAATGCCGATTTTGGAATTGTGGTCGATCCCGATGTAGATCGTTTGGCTTTTATCAGCAACGATGGAGCGATGTTTGGCGAGGAATATACTTTGGTGGCCTGTGCGGATTATGTTTTGGGCAAAACCCCTGGAAGCACGGTTTCCAACCTCTCTTCTTCGCGAGCACTCCGTGATGTAACGGAAAAACATGGTTGTACGTATGAAGCCGCAGCCGTGGGGGAAGTGAACGTAGTAACAAAAATGAAAGCCATCAATGCAATCATCGGAGGAGAGGGAAATGGAGGTATTATTTATCCTGCTAGTCACTACGGCCGAGATGCGTTGGTGGGAACCGCACTGTTTTTAATGTTGCTTTCTGAACGGGGTGGGACCGTAGCGGAGTTGCGGGCAAGTTACCCAGCTTATTTTATGAGTAAGAAGAAAATCCAATTGACGCCAGAATTGAATGTGGATCGTTTATTGGAGGCCATGCATGAAAAATATAAAAATGAGGAAATAAGTACCATTGATGGGGTTAAAATTGATTTCCCCAAGAATTGGGTTCATCTGCGCAAATCCAATACGGAACCCATTATACGTATTTATACCGAAGCGAAAAGTCAAGCCGAGGCCGATGGCCTTGCGGACAGGATTATTTTGGAAATTAAGGACATAGCAGGACTATGAATTAGTTGTCCAAGCGATATACAATGGCCTGACTTTCAAATTCCTCCAAGTTAATATCAACTCTTCTGTCGGCATCTAGGAACAATTTCCAGAGGCCTTCAGTCTTTCGAAGTGCAACGCTGAAATGTCCATACCCCCTGACCATTAGATCGGGGTCATCGTGGTTCCTGGAACTGAACTCATAATATCCGGTTTGATAGGCTCGATTTCCGGACGAATCGATGGCTGTGGTTGAAATGGCGAACGCAATCCCCAAACCGCCGCCATTCGCATTGACCTTATCTAAAAAACCGCCAAAATCATCCAAGTAGGTTTGACCGGTTTTAACAGTGTTCTGATCCATGGTGACCCTAAAGATGTCAGAGTCATGGATTGATTTCAATTTTTTGGCATCCAGTTGGGCATAGGCTTCCATAAATGGAATCCAGACGTCATGCTTAATAGACTCAAGAATTTCTTGTGGGACCTGCTTTTTCTGAGCGTTCAAAAATTGAAGCATCAGCACTAGAAGAAGAAAGAATGAATTTTTCATGGCGCTACATTAGGTTTCACGTAAGTAAATTTGCTTTGGTTTTAAAAGGGGATTTCGATTAGAACAGCCCAGATATATTCCCTTTTTCGTCAATATCAATGTTTTCTGAGGCAGGCTTTCCGGGCAAGCCGGGCATCCTCATGATATTTCCCGTTATGGGAATAACAAATCCTGCACCCGCCGCAATTTCAATTTCCCGTACGGTAATGATAAAATCTTTTGGTCTACCCAAAAGCTTTGGATTGTCGGAAAGGGATTTTTGCGTTTTGGCAATGCAAACGGGCAAGTGGTCCAATCCCAAATTCTTTATTTTCCGTAAATCCCTTTTGGCTTGCGCACTGTAATCCACATGTTCGGCCCCATAGATACAGGTGGCAATCTTCGCTATTTTGGTAGTAATGGAATCGTTCCAATGGTACATTGGGGTGAAGGAAGCCTTTGCTTTTTCGCAGGCCATCATCACTTTTTCCGCCAAGTCCATAGCACCTTCCCCTCCTTTGGCCCATACTTCTGCCAAGGCCACCTGAACCCCCAATTCCTTGGCTTTGGAGGTAATTACATCGATTTCCTCCTCAGTATCGGTAAGAAATCGGTTAATGGCGATTACGGGTTCCACATGGAATTGTTTGATGTTCTCAATATGCTTTTCCAAGTTTGACAATCCTTTTTTAAGGGCATTAACATCAGGGTCCGTCAATTCGGCAAGTGGTTTTCCACCGTGGTATTTCAGTGCACGGATAGTGGCCGTGAGTACCACCGCTTTTGGGGATAGCCCTGCACTTTGGCATTTGATGTCAAAGAATTTTTCAGCGCCGAGGTCAAATCCAAAACCAGCTTCTGTAACCGTGTAATCGGAAAAGGTCATACCCATTCGTGTGGCAATAACTGAATTGGTTCCTTGCGCAATATTGGCAAAGGGCCCGCCATGTATAATGGCAGGATTCCCTTCCATGGTTTGAACAAGGTTGGGCTTGATGGCATCCTTGAGAAGAACGGTCATGGCCCCTTCCGCTTTTAAATCCTTTGCGTAAATGGGTTCGCCTGCAAATGTGAACCCTATGAATATAGCGCCCAATCGCTTTTTTAAATCGCTAAGGTCATCGGCCAAGCAAAGAATGGCCATGATTTCAGAAGCTGCAGTGATATCAAATCCGGTTTCCCTGGGAATGCCGGAGGCCGTGCCTCCCAATCCAACGATTACATGGCGCAGGGAACGGTCATTCATGTCCAGCACCCGCTTCCAAGAGATGGTCCTTGGATCGAGGTTTAATGCATTTGTTTTGCTCTGGATATTATTGTCGATTAAAGCGGACAAAAGATTATGGGCCTTTTCAATAGCGGCGAAATCCCCAGTAAAATGAAGGTTAATATCTTCCATGGGCAATACCTGTGAATACCCACCACCTGTGGCCCCACCCTTAATACCAAACACCGGTCCCAAAGAGGGTTCCCGAAGTACAACGGTCGCTTTTTTGCCCAATCGGTTCAATCCTTCGGTGAGACCAATGGACATGGTTGTTTTTCCTTCACCTGCGGGAGTGGGAGAGATGGCGGAAACCAAAATCAAGTTGGATTTTTCAATGGTTTCGAAATTGATTAGGTCAACAGGAATTTTTGCTTTATCCCTACCATAGGGTTCGAGCCGTTCCATGGGAACCCCTAATTTTCCAGCTATGGTGGAAATGTGCTTTAGGGTCACTTTCCTAGCTATTTCTATGTCTTTCATTCGGTTGGATTGAGATTTCAAGATAAGCAATGTTTACCTAATCTTCTTTATTAAAACTAGTGCTGAGACGATTATCCTACTTTCCAAAAAAGAAGGTTTACACGTATTCAGTTCGGAGTATTGAACAACTCAAGAATCTTTTCCTTAACCAAGGATTCCCTGTCCCAAACAATAAAGTGCCGTTCATTTTCCAAGGTAGTGACCTCCAAGGAGGCAACATTGACAAATTCCTTTTGCATAAAGGCGACATTGGAGTAGGGGACCAATTTGTCATGGGTCCCATGGATGATGACCACGCGTTCCTGAAGATGCTGCAATTGGGGCTGTAAATCGATAAGGTCCTGCTTGAGCATCCACAACTCGTCATTTGAAGGTTTAAGGGCACCAGGGACAAGATATTTTAAGGGAAACCAGGTCAAGGGCTTACGCCATCGTTCTTTTTTTTCTGCCTTGGGATCCAAAGCTCCAGCAAGAATGACAAGATTATCATAGCCGTTGGAATAATCCAAAGCCATTTTGGCAATCAAGGGCCCTCCATAGGAATGACCGATCAGCGTAACGGGTTTGCCATTGGAAAGTCCTTTAAGGAAGGTATTGAGCAAGGCAGCCTGTTCCGATAAGTTCAGGCTTTTTCTAAAGTCACTAAAACCAAATCCGGGACGATCGGGAGCAATGATCCGATACTTGGCAATAAATCTTTGGTCCGACATATAAGACTCCCAAGCTCCCCATGCACCAGGGGAACCATGGATGAACACCAATGTTGGGGCATCTTTTTTTCCAGTCTGGATGTAATGGATATCACGACCGTTGACGTGCACTGTAGAGTCCATATAAGCTATTCCTTCCGATTCAAAATATTGTTTGGTTTTTTTTGGGGATGAACGCATGGTCATGCAAGAGTGGGCAAATAATAGGTATCCGAACAGGGGCAACCCAAGAAGGTATCTTTTTTTTAAAAGACGTTTCCGTTTAGTCCGTTTTATTACCATTTGTATATTCCGTTGGGACTTTGTTCCGATGCTTCCATCGTTTATGGGTCCAGAAGTAAAATTCCGGTTGGTCTTTTATGGATTGCTCTACTTCTGCAAGGAACATATCCGTAATTTTAAAGTCTTCCAAGTCTCCCGGATGTTCAGCAAGTAATTTAAACTCGCCCTGGTAGTGCCCCCGTTTTCTTTTGCTCACTTTTAAATGGATAGCTGGCAAATCAAGTTTTTTGCACAATTCTTCAGCTCCTACATGTACAGGTACTGCGATCCCCATAAACTTGGTGAAGTGTTTGGCCTTGCTCATCATAGGGGATTGGTCACTTAGGATTCCATACATGCTCAGTTGACCCGAACGCCTATTTTTTGTCACAATTCCACTAGTGGCCTTGGTGGTGATTAAAGAAGTTCCAAATTTTTCCCGGATGTCCCTCACCAATTGATCAAAATACTTGTTTTGAATCGGTAAATAAATCGCATACCCCTTGGATTTGATGTGTGCATCCAGCGCTATGACCCATTCCCAGCTGGCGTAGTGGGGAAACATGAGCATAATGCTCTTGTTTTGTGTTTCAAGTTGATGCAACACTTCCAAATTTGTGAAAACAAATCGTTTTTGCAGTTGCTTGTGGGTTATCCCCATGGTCTTTATCATTTCCAAGAACATATCACACATATGCCTAAAGAATTTCTTTTCAATGACAAGGCGTTGGGATATCGTTTTATTTGGGAAAACCAATGCCAAATTGTCCCGAACGACTTTTTTGCGATAGCCAATGACATAATAGAGTAGCGGAAAAAGAAGGTCAGATAGGAAATAAAGCACCCGGAAGGGGAGTCTTGAAACCAACCACAACAAAGGATAGGCCAAGAGGTAAACCAGTAATTGCATAGGTCTTTTGAATGGTCAAATATAGCTATATTTAACCCTAAACGGTGAACCATGTACGATTTACATGTGGCTACCATAGCCATTATTGCAGCCAATATTTTGGTATCCCTAAAAGGATTTAATGACCGGGTATTTTTTGAGCGATACAAATTTAGCATTGGGGGAATACAAGCGGGACAAAAGGAAAGAACATTAACCTCTGGCTTTCTGCATGTGGATTTTGCGCATTTGCTGTTCAATATGTTCACTTTATTCTTCTTTGCCAATGTGGTCATCACTTGGTTTGGCCCTACAAAGTTTGTTATCATATACTTCATTAGCCTGTTGGCCGGTAGCCTTCTCGCCCTGTCCTTCCATAAAAATGAACCTTTTTACAGTGCGGTAGGAGCAAGTGGAGCAGTAACAGGAGTCCTCTATTCGGCCATATTGTTAGAGCCCGATATGCGATTGGGAATTATGTTCATCCCCATTCCCTTACCAGCTTATGTTTTAGGGATAGGATACCTGCTGTATTCTATTTATGGGATGAAAAATAGCGTTGGGAATATTGGTCATAGTGCTCATTTTGGGGGGGCCATAGGGGGATATTTAACGACCTTATTGTTTAAACCTTCCCTTTTTGTGACCGATACCCTTATGGTTATTCTTTTGGCCATTCCAATTATTGTTCTATTTGCGTTGGAAAAAGCAGGAAAGATCTAATTCTTTGCGATATTTTGTAAGAATATTCTTATTTTTTAAGGATTTTTCAATAAAATCATGCATTTCATCGAAAAAATCATGCATTTCACATAAGATACGGGATGTGGGCTCGTTAGTGCAATACCAAACTACTAAAGCCTACATGTTATGAAAAGAATCGTACTTTTTTATCTTTTCACTTTTATCTTTTTAATTTCTTGTTCAGATTCCACTACCGTTTTTGAAAATGGTGAAGATGATATTCAATTGGAGACCAGTACTGCCGTTTTGGACAACAGCATCAGCTATGATGAGAGTGGTGTGTTGGATATTTACGAAGAAAACCAAGGGGGTGTTCAAGCCAGATTTCGGGATGAACAAGCTGGCGATTATCCATTAACATTGGTGGCACAGGTAAATCCTCCATCCTTCAGTGGCGGTGAAAATCTTACCGCCTCCCATGTGGATATTGTTGGGGACTACGCCTACGTTTCCTATAATACCATTGATTCTGACTATGTAGGGGGCATTGATATTGTGTATATCGTGGACCCCATGCAACCTAGGCTTACCTCACGTTTGTATTACATCAATGCTGATATCAATTCTTTAAGGTATGATAATGGTTTTGTATATGCAGCTGGGGGTGTGGATGCAGAAAAATCAGTGACTGCCACGGCAAATTCCTTTGTTGCCAAATTGCCTGTATCAAATGGAAGGTTCAATTTATCCGCTGGAATTACCTATGGATTTCAAGAGGGCTTTAACGCAAATGATATTTTGGTCGATGGAGACAAAGTCTTGATGACCAGTGGGCGTGATGGATACATCACTGAATTTGACAAACATTCTTTGGAGATAAGGCAAGAATCGCCGTATGCTGATTTGCGCTCTTTGGCCATAAGTAATGGACAGATTGCCCTTTTGGACGCAAGCTTTGGTGTTCGGTTTTTGGATGCCAGTTTCAATGAGACAGGTCAGATTGCCATAGATTCAGATTTTAGACTCGCAGACAAAAGGACGTTGGATATTTCTGACGACAGGGTCGTTGTGGCGGAAGGTGAGCGAGGTGCAGGAATTTACAATGCTGCCACTGGGGTATTGATTGAGCATGTTCCCATCCCAATCAACCCGGCTCAAGTCGCTGAGGAAAATATTGTGACCAATGCCACGGCTTTGAACGAAAACGTGCTATTGATGGCCAATGGTGGAGCCGGACTATGTTTCTCCGAAGACAACAATGGTGTTGATTTGGTGGGAATCATTGAATTACAGGGATCCATCAATTACGTAGCCTCCAGAGGGGACTATATTTTTGCTGCTTCAGGGAAAAGAGGGCTGCAAATCATAAAGATGAACAAACCGGACAGTAGTTTGGAATCCAGGTGCCAAGGCACACCAAACTATTCCGGAAGCTCAGTACTTTCCGTTCCTTCCAATGCCGATTTGGCCTATAGTGGATCAAAAAGGTTCAGGGATATTTCAATAGAAGGAAATTTACTGTTATGCGGTACCTGGACGGTAAGGGATGAGGTTGAGGTAGCTGCTGACGGGTTATTTGAAATGCGTGGCGTTTTAGTGGTGGCCCGAAACAGCAGAAGGAGGGACGTAACGGTTGGTACCAATGCTACCTTGAGGATCGAAGGCGATTTAACCATATATGGGGACCTAGTTCTGGAAGAAGGTGCATCACTTGAATTTTTGGGCAATACTGCTCGAGTAAATATTTTTGGTGACGTCCTTATGGATGACTCGGCTACGGTAACCGGGGAGTTTGATGATGTCCAGGATAAATTCTAACCAGATTGGTTGCTAGAAAATACAAAAGCCCTCCTAAAGGGGGGCTTTTTTTATGATATGAATACGATGCAAAGGTCAGTTGAGCAATTCAGCTACCTTTTGCTCCAAAGCCGGACCGCGAAGGTCCTTTGCAATAATGACCCCATTTTCATCCAACAAGAAAGCTGCAGGGATGGCATTTACGTTATATAATTGGGCGATGGGACCTTGAAAATACCGCAAGTGCGATACATGGTTCCACTCCAGACCATCGCTTACAATGGCCCCTAACCAATCTTCCTTTTTTCGATCCAAAGAAACTCCAACAACGTTGAGGCCTTTATCCTTATACTTATTGTAAACCGATACAATATTGGGGTTCTCCATGCGACAGGGCTTGCACCATGCCGCCCAAAAATCGATGAGGGTAACCTTACCTTTAACATCCCTTAGGGCAAGTTGGTTTCCTTCAGGGTTTGGACCTGAAAATTCTGGGGCTTTCACCCCAATGGATGTCGCCCTGGCTGCTTTTAAAAGTTCCGACAAACGTTTTCCAGGTCGGCTTTCCTTTATTTCTGGGGTTAGGCTTTCATAAAGCGCACTGGCTTCATCAACAGGCAAGGTCTTGGTTGAAAGAACCTTTTCCAAAATCAAAGCGGAAATAAGGGCGTTGGGGTTCTCCTTTACAAAATCCAGTTCAAACGTTTTTCCCCTTTCCTGTAGTTCTAGATATTCCTCACGAAGGGATTGAATAATCGCTGAATCCTTAGTGCCAGGGGCATTTGCTTTTCTAAATTCCTCATTCATGGAGCGCGACATGGAAGAAAGTGTTCTGGATTCCTCTAAATAATCCATAAAAAGGTTATTCTGAAGGGTACCCTTCAGCTCCACATACGATAAACTATCTTTTTGTGCCTTAAACGTAATTTCACCGTTTTCTAGAATCACGGGGGCATTTCCACGGATACCATCTATAAAAATGTAGTTAAGTTGTGGTGTGTTGGTCGTACCACTGAAGATAAATTGTCCATTTTCTACAACAGCTGTATCCAACTCCACCATGGCTCGCCTCAAGGAATCTGTAGTTTTTAAAAAGACCTTTGTGCCATTTTCTATTTCACCACGCAGTTCACCAGTCAATACATAACCTTCCGGACTACTGTTGCACGCTGATAAAAATGCGGCCAACGCTAACGCAATAACAATTTTTTTCATTGTCACTTCAAAATTTGTCCAAAGGTAAACATAATCAAAGGCATAAAAAAAGTGCCACTAAGGGCACTCTTGCATATTTTGGGGTGACGTTTTTAAAACTGATAGCGCAAGCCAAGGGCGATATCAAAATCAAGGCTATCATCAAAACCGTCATATCCTAAAATGCCCAGCTCTGGCCTAAAATCAAGGGAAATGAGCAATGGAATGTCAAAATCGTACTCTACTCCGATGTTTCCCGCCGCCAAGATAAAAAGGCCGTCATTGTCCTCTCCATCAGGTATGGGTTCAAAATCGACGCTTCCAACACCTCCACCAAAACCATAATACCAATTGAATCCCCCATCCAGATTATGGACCCATTGATACAATCCGGTAAGTTTGAAAGCATCAAACTCCCGGCTATCCCGCCATCCCAAATTAAATTCCGCCCTGTTGTATCGACCAATGGATTTTTGATAGGATATTTCCGCCCCAAAACCATCACTGTCCCCAAGTCGAAGACCAAGGGCATGCTCAGAATTGCTTTGGGCGCTTAGGGACGCAGTTGCAAATAAAAAAACGATGGATAAAAATGTGGTAATCTTCATATAGTTCACTTTTAATTGAGAATTAAGGAATGGCTTTGTCCATTTCCTAGGAAACAAAACTTATTTTATGGACCAAAAATTGTTCCAAAAGAAGAAAATTTCGCCATAGGCATTTTTTCAAAGGGCTACAAGGGATGCGCAGTTTTGTGAACCGACCAAGCCCTTTGATGGTTCAGAGGGATGCTTTAGGGGAGGGGTCCAGGTGTGGTTATTTATACCTAAGACCAGATAAAACATTGAAAATAGGTGGATGTTCCTTCAAAATAAGGATCATAGGGAATTCTCGGGAAAATAGGTCAATATATGGTTTGATTGGTTGGCCAGAAATGGGATTAAAGTAAAAACCTTAAGGTATTTTTGAGAAATAGTGTATTTGAACGGTAAAATATAGCATATCGTCGTACCTTGAAAGTTAATAGTGAACTATGCTATTGGTATTTAAAACCAGTTGGTTTATTCCTTACAATCAACTTTTTTTCCTTTCCTCCATTGCGGTGAAAATATGGGCCGTATGTATTGGATCACTCTTTCACCCTGGGTAGTTGTTATTAGACAATTCCCAGGTTTCGAAAATAGTTTTGTCCAATGCCACTAAGGCCGTATTTTTACTTGCTTTAAGTATTTTGGAATGGCGCAAGTTTTGGAAAATAGTAAGGTTATTGAGCAATTCAGGGCCATAGTTGGTTCGAAGTACGTCATTACCAATTCGGCAAAAAAAATTCCATATTCCAAAGGTTATCGTTACGGTTCTGGAGAAGTCTTGGCAGTGATAAAGCCGGAAAGTTTACTGGAAATATGGAAAGTTCTGCAGCTGTGCGTAGATGCTGACATCATCGTCATTATGCAGGCTGCAAATACAGGACTTACAGGCGGGTCTACGCCTTATGGTAGGGGTTATGACCGTCCAATTGTGGCCATAAATACGATGCGCATCGATGACATCCATATCATTGACGAGGGAAAGCAGATCGTTGCCTTGGCTGGAAGTACATTGTTTGATCTAGAAAATAAATTAGCGCCTTATAAAAGAGAGCCACATTCGGTTATTGGTTCCACTTCCATTGGCGCCACGATCGTAGGTGGTGTTTGTAATAATTCAGGGGGATCATTGATTCAGAGGGGTCCTGCCTATACCGAGCTGGCGCTCTACGCAAAAATCGATAAAAAGGGGAAACTCCTATTGGTTAACGATTTAGGTATTGAGCTTGGCGAAACACCAGAGGAGATACTTATCAATCTGCAACAAAAAAAATACTCCGAAAACCAGGTGAAATTTCCTGAAAAACTGGCCTCTGACAATGAATATCAGGAACGTTTGCGTTCAATAGACGAGGACACCCCTGCGCGGTTCAATTCTGATAAAAGACGACTACATACGGCTTCGGGTTCTGCTGGCAAGGTGGTTGTTTTTGCCGTTCGGGTGGATACCTATCCAGCTGCTGAACATTACAAAGTATTTTATGTAGGTACCAACGATCCTGATGTACTTACCAAGATGCGAAGGGATATTTTATCTCAATTCAAAAACTTACCGGTAACGGGGGATTACTTGCACCGTGCGTGCTATGACGCCACAAAAAAATACAGTAAGGACAACTTTATTGTAATCCATAAATTGGGCACGCAATTTATCCCAAAGTTATTTGCCCTTAAGCGCAGGGTGGATCTTATAGCAGGTAGATTTAAGTTTCTCCCCAATAAATTTTCCGATCGGTTAATGCAGTTTTTAAGTAATTTCTGGCCAAACCATCTACCACGGCGGATGGAAGAATATCGCGATTTATATGAACATCATTGGGTTATTGAAACTGCTGATGAAGCTATTGATGAGGCCAGGGCCTATTTTGAAGAATTTTTCAGTGAACATGAAGGCGCTTTTTTTGAGTGTACCGAAAAAGAAGGGGAAAAAGCGCTCTTGCATCGATTTGTTGCAGGAAGTGCCATTGGTCGTTATCATGCCATTCACGAACAGCAGGTAGGCCCCATGATGTCCATCGATGTTGCTTTTCCTCGCAATGAGAGCGATTGGTTTGAGAAGTTACCACCTGAGATTGATGATTTGTTTGAAATTAAGCTTCATTATGGACACTTTTTTTGCCAGGTATTTCATCAAAATTATATCGTTAAAAAGGGCGTGGATGCCAAAGTGTTGAAAAATCAACTTTTAAAAACGTTTGATGCGCGGGGAGCAGAATATCCTGCAGAGCACAATGTGGGGCATGAATATGTGGCCAAACCCGTTTTACGGGAATTCTACAAGGAATTGGATCCCACCAATGGCCTTAACCCTGGAATTGGGCAGACCAGCAAGAAAAAACACTGGAAATAAGTCCTAGGAACCGGAATAACTGAATCAAGATGTGAACCGGAGGGTGAGCGGTATTACGCCACCTCGTCGTTTTCGGATATTCCATTTTGCCCCGATGGTTCCTCTTCCCCATTGACTTCAATATCATTTAAATCGGCCTTGGCGGTTATAGAGGCTATCAATTCGTTCATGTCCATTTCCTTTAGGTCTTCATCTGCAAAAAATGGGGAAAGCTTGTCGTGATTGTATCGGTAAATACGCCACCTTTTAAAGGAATATTCCAGCGCTGTTAGGTTTTCCACCCAATCCCCCGAATTTAGGTACATGGTTTTGCCCTGGCTGTTTTCAACAAGCGCTTTTTTAGGTTGGTGGATATGGCCACAAATAACGTAATCATAACCGTTTTCGATAGCAAGTTCTGCCACTACGCTTTCAAAGTTGTTAATGTACTTTATCGCTCCTTTTACACTATTTTTAATTCTTTTGGAAAGGGAATACTTATCTTTTCCGATTTTCACAAGGAACCAATTTACAAGACTATTGATTACAATAAGGAAGTCGTAACCATAGCTTCCTAATTTTGCCAACCATTTTGCTTTTTGGATGGAGATATCAAAGACGTCCCCGTGAAAAATCCAGGCTTTTTTTCCATCTAAATGAAGAACCAATTTATTTAGAATTTTGAAGTTGCCCATACGCGTCGGTGTAAACTTCCGCAACATCTCATCATGATTTCCTGTAATATAGCAGACCTCGGTTCCTTTTGAGGCCATTCCAATGAGCTTCTTTAAAACTTTTAGGTGTGATGGGGGAAAGTATCGCTTACTGAATTGCCAAATATCGATGATATCACCATTAAGCACCAGTTTCTTAGGTTGTATGCTATTAAGATAGGCAATAAGTTCTTCGGCATGACAACCATAGGTTCCAAGATGGACATCTGATATTACCGCCAGTTCAATCTTTCTTTTTTTCACTACGGCCTAGTTTACTTACAAAATAAGGGCGTAGGAATAAACTTAAAATGAACAAGGAATGAAGTATTTGTCAGCTTTGGGTTAAGAAAAGATGAACGATGAAGCCCTATGTTTAGAAATGATTAACCGATTGGTACGTTTTTGTATGACCGGTATAAAATTTACCTTTGGCAATTAACCTATGGAAAATGGCTGGCAATACTTTTGGGAACTTATTTAGATTGACCACTTTTGGGGAATCGCATGGAAAGGCCATTGGCGGCGTTTTGGATGGTTGCCCAGCAGGAATCTCCTTGGATATCGATGCCCTTCAAAATGAACTCAACCGGCGAAAACCCGGTCAGTCTTCCATTGTCACCCAACGCAAGGAACCGGATACCGTTGAAATTTATTCTGGAATGTTTGAAGGCAAGACTACAGGTACCCCTATCGGTTTTGCCATCCACAATACCAACCAAAAGTCAAAGGACTACTCACACATAAAGGATTCCTATCGCCCCTCCCATGCGGATTACGTTTATGACAGAAAGTATGGTTTTCGGGACTACAGGGGGGGCGGAAGAAGTTCAGCTCGTGAAACGGCCAGTAGGGTAGTAGGTGGAGCCATTGCCAAGCAATTCCTTTCAGAAATTAAAATACATGCATTTGTTTCCCAAGTTGGAGAACTAAAACTCCAAAAGGCCTATCAAGAATTGGATTTTTCCCTTATTGAATCCAATGCCGTTCGGTGTCCGGATGTGGAAATAGCCCAAAAGATGGAACAACACATCAAGCTCATTAAAAAGCAGGGGGATACCATTGGCGGAATTATAACATGTGTGGCGCAGCATGTACCGATCGGTTTAGGCGAGCCTGTATTTGATAAATTGCACGCAGAATTAGGAAAAGCGATGTTATCCATCAATGCCGTTAAGGGCTTCGAATACGGAAGTGGATTTGCTGGGGTATCCTTAAAAGGCAGTGAGCACAATGATGCCTTTAATGAAGACGGGACTACAAAAACCAATAAAAGTGGCGGTGTTCAAGGTGGTATTTCCAATGGGATGGATATTTATTTTAATGTCGCCTTTAAACCTGTGGCCACAGTACTTCAAGGGTACGAAACCATAGATAAGGAAGGGAATACGGTACAAACCAAAGGGAAAGGCAGGCACGATCCCTGCGTGGTGCCCAGGGCCGTTCCCATCGTGGAAGCTATGACAGCATTGGTCTTGGCCGATTTTATGTTACTGGCAAGGACCAACAAAATTTGAAAGGGATAGGGCATTTTCCGCCAAAACCTTATCTTGACTTCCAAAATTTACGGTATGCGAAAGCTTGAACTGCACTGGAAAATCCTTATGGGAATGGTATTGGGTATCCTATTTGGGTTTCTAATGACGGGATTTGAATGGGGCAAGGATGTTGTTTCCGATTGGATACAACCTTTGGGAACGATTTTCGTAAAGCTCCTGAAATTAATTGCCATTCCACTGATTATCGCCTCTTTGGTGAAAGGGATATCCGATTTAAAGGATATTTCGAAGTTCCGTAATATAGGTTTGCGGACCATTGGGATTTATATTGTCACCACGGTGGTGGCCATTACCATTGGTCTTTTGTTGGTGAATATTATGAAGCCGGGCGATGGTATTTCAGAAGAAACGGTGACCAAGTTGACCGAAACCTACGCAAATTCAGAAGGAGTGCAATCCAAAATGAACGAGGCAATGAACCAAAAGGAAAGTGGTCCATTACAATTTTTAGTGGATATGGTTCCCGATAATGCCCTTAAAGCAATGAGCAATAACGCCTTGATGCTCCAAGTTATTTTCTTCACTATTTTCCTTGGTATTTCCATGTTGTTGATCGGTGAAGAAAAAGCAAAACCACTAAAAGACTTTTTTGATTCCCTAAATGATGTGGTGCTGAAAATGGTTGACCTCATCATGTTGTCCGCCCCTTATGCCGTATTTGCCCTATTGGCAGGGGTAGTGGTCTCTTCCAGCGACCCTGATTTGCTATTGGCACTCCTAAAATATTCGGGTGTAGTTGTCGGTGGGCTCATGCTGATGATTGTGTTCTATTCCGTTGTGGTGGGTTCGTTTACCAAAAAGAATCCGTTTTGGTTCCTCAAGGAAATGAGTCCGGCGCAGCTTTTGGCATTTTCAACCAGTTCCAGTGCGGCTACCCTGCCCGTGACCATGGAACGGGTGGAAGAGCATATTGGCGTTGATAAGGAAGTATCCAGTTTTGTGTTACCTGTAGGAGCTACGATAAACATGGATGGTACCAGTTTGTACCAGGGGGTGGCCGCTGTTTTTATTTCCCAAGCCCTGGGTTTTGATTTGACCTTTGGTGATCAATTGACCATAGTGCTCACTGCACTTTTGGCATCCATTGGTTCTGCTGCGGTGCCCGGTGCTGGAATGGTGATGTTGGTCATTGTCCTGGAATCCATAGGGTTTCCCGCAGATAAATTGGCTATTGGTCTCGCCTTAATATTTGCGGTCGATCGCCCCCTTGATATGTGCCGAACGGTTGTTAATGTCACGGGTGATGCCACGGTTTCCATGGTGGTGGCCAAATCCGTTGGAAAATTGGGACAACCCAAAATAAAAGAGTGGGACGACCACTACGAGGAGGTAAAATAGGCCCTCAATCGACTTCGCCAGAAGGCGTCTGCTTTGTTTTGTGGTTTACATCCCTTAATTTAAGGCATTCAACCAATTACGAAAACGATGAACATTTGCTTTTTGATGTATCCCTGGGAAGAAATTGACCCAGAAAACGACACCAGTTTAGCACTGATCCATGAATGTGTCAAGCGAAAGCATGGCGTTGCCTTGTGCACCCCCGCCAACCTTACCATACGGAATAGCGTTACGAGCGCATTTTGTACCGTAGTGGGTCGAATGGAAAAGGTGCCTTCATCGCTGAAGTCCTTCTATAAACAGGCGAATATTCGGGAGGAAATGCTGCCCTTGGCAGGATTTGATGTCATTTTTATGAGGGCCAATCCACCCTTGGATCCTTTGATGCTCAACTTTTTGGATTCTGTAAAGGACGATGTCTTTATCATGAATTCGCTTCAAGGATTGCGTGAAGCCAACAACAAACTATATACGGCCGCCTTTGGTGACAGTCATAGCAATATTATTCCGGTGACCCATGTATCCAAAAACAAAAAATACCTGGTACAACAAATCAAGGAGTCCACAGCCGATAAGATGATTTTAAAGCCGCTCAATGGTTTTGGTGGCTCTGGGGTAATTTTGATTGAAAAGTCGGCCATGAGCAATATAAAATCATTACTTGATTTTTATGTAACCAACTCAGATGGAACCTCTAACTATGTTATACTTCAAGAATATATTGAAGGTGCCGACCAAGGAGATGTACGGATTTTAATTTTGAACGGAGAACCTATCGGGGCCATGCGAAGGGTTCCCGGGAGCGATGATCATCGCTCCAATGTTTCTGCTGGAGGCTCGGTGGCCAAGCATCATATGACCAAGGAAGAAAAGGCCTTGTGCAAGCAGATTGGTCCAAAACTGGTCAAGGATGGGCTATACTTTGTTGGTATTGACGTTATCGGTGGAAAATTGGTGGAAGTGAATGTCATGTCCCCTGGTGGGGTCACCTATATGAATAAGGTATATAAAACCAAAATTCAATGTCAGGTGATCGATTTTATTGAAAGTAAGGTGACCGCAAAGCTCCAAGCATTTGACAGAAGATCACGACTTCGTAAAGAAGTGGAGGATGCTTAGGCTTTCGGTTGGGGAGATCATTGCCTTTATTCAAAAGGGCAAAGTTTTCGAAGCGGTCTCGGAGGATTACTCCTTTACCATAAAAGTCAAGTCTTATGTCCCTTATGTCTGCGCGGCGGTCCATGATGGGCACCAATTCCGCAAAGAACTTTGGGGAAATTGCCTGCATACGGAATATGACCGCTGGTATGAGGAAGATCCTTGCACCAAACAGATGGTACAATCACATCCCATTGTTATCGCTGGATGCGATAGTAGGTTTGAATACGACCTCAACCGAGGTCCTGATACGGCTGTTTTTGATACGGCTTGGGGAAAACAGCTATGGAAGGTTCCCCTATCTGAGGCCCTAAAGGAGAAAAGCCTACAAAAACACAGTAAATTTTATCAAGTAACGCATTCCCTGATTCAGAAGCTTGAATCACTACATTCTAAAATCATTGTTTTTGATATGCACAGTTACAACTGGAA
>JBCDBE010000036.1:0-29541 GCA_039184365.1 Bacteroidota bacterium
ACCTTACTCCATTTACTTTCAGGGAGTCTCCCTGCTTCAAGTGGCACAATTTTCATTAATGATACGGAAATTACTTCCTTGGACCGCAAGGCCTTGGACAAATTTCGTGGGGCACATATTGGACTCATTTTTCAACAGTACCATTTCATAAAATCTTTAAATGTTGAGGAAAACCTTCAATTGCGGCAGTACTTTCCCAGTAAAATCAAGGAAAAAGAACGAAGGGAAGCCATGGCGGAGCGATTGGGCCTTGTAGAACATTTAAGGAAAAAAGTAACCCAGTTAAGTCAAGGTCAGCAGCAACGCCTTTCCATCGCTTTGGGACTGATCCATCAACCCAAGGTGGTTTTTGCCGACGAGCCTACTTCCAATTTGGATGATGCCAACTGTGCGAAGGTTTTGGGCGTCTTGAAGGAAGAGGCCGATTTATGTGGAAGCAGCTTGGTAATCATCACCCATGATAAGCGGGTGACCCAACATTTTAAAAACCAATTGGTACTATGAAACTGGGGTTTATTGCATATAAAAATATGATATCAAAGCCCCTGAACATGGTTTTGAGTTTGTTGCTTCTGGTACTAAGTGTTTCCCTGGTCACTTTTGTTCTACAGCTCAGCAAACAGTTGAACGGCCAAATGGACAAGAATATTAATCCCATTGATATGGTGGTTGGGGCTAAGGGCAGTCCTTTACAATTGGTTTTATCATCGGTTTTACATATTGATGCACCTACGGGAAATATTCAGTTGGCCGAGGCAGGGCAAATTATAAATCACCCCTTTGTGGATTTCGCGATACCCGTTTCCTATGGTGACAATTACAGAGGATATCGAATTCTAGGTACCGACCCCGCCTATCTTGAGCGCTATGGGGCCATTCTACAACAGGGGCGTTTGTACAACACTACTTTTGAGCTGGTGGCTGGAAGTGCGGTTGTAAAGAAGTTAGCATTGAATATAGGGGATCAGGTGGTCAGTTCCCATGGCCTGGCTGCAACTGGTGGAGAAGCACACGATGATAGACCTTACACCATTGTTGGTATTTTGGAACCCTCGGGAACGGTTATCGACCAATTGCTCATTTGTAATTTGAAAAGCATTTGGGATGCCCATGACCATGGTGATGAGGGGCACGAAAATCAAGGACATCAGGAAGGTGAAACGGATAAGGGGCATAAAGGGCATGACCATGACGAAGTGGAACATCACCATGAAGAAGGAGACGACCACGATCATAGCGCTGAAGAGCACCATAATGACCACGGAGAACACCACCATGGAGATGGAGATGGAGGTGAGGAGCACGCTGAGGAAGAACATGATCATGGAGAAGATGGCCATAACCATAGCGAAGAGGAGCATCACCATGAAGATGGAGCGCACGACCACGGCCATGATGAAGAAAAAGAGATTACTTCCCTTTTGGTAAAATTTAAAAATCCCATAGGCTTAGTGCAACTTCCACGTTTTATCAACGAAAACACCAATATGCAAGCCGCCCTTCCCGGTTTTGAAATCCAGCGTCTTATGGGGTTGTTGGGTTCGGGAGCAAAAACATTGAATGGCATTGCTATAGCCATTCTGCTGGTTTCGGGTTTTAGTATTTTTATCAGTTTACTAAAAACCATTCGGGAAAGAAGGCAGGAATTGGCCTTGTTGCGTACCTATGGTATAGGGACCCGAAAATTGCTTTACTTGGTATTTTTTGAAGGACTGTTCTTGGCTTTTATTGGTTTTCTGTCAGGATGGTTGCTGGGAAGATTGGCTTTATTCTTGGCTTCAAGGTACATTGAGGCAGGGTATGGCTATGTTTTGCAAATTAATGGCCCAGATTTTGTTGAGTTGCTATTGCTGGGAGCTACTTTGCTTATTGCCATTATCGCAGTATTTTTGGCTTCCACATCCATTTTTAAATTGAACATCTCAAAAATATTAGGTGATGCATAGAGGGTTATTTATCTTTTTTACGCTATTGGTTACCCAAAGTTCGTTTTCTCAATCAAAATTGACATGGGATGATTTAGCTGATGTTGAGTTTAAACCGGAGTACAACGAGAAATACGATGTGCATTTTCTGATGCCCACCTTTGGTGAAAAAATCAAGGCTTACCAGGGTAAAAAGGTTAAAGTAATCGGATATTTTTTGGATATCTCCGGTACCGGAGAGGTTTTTTTAATTTCCTCCAACCCCATGGCTTCTTGCTTTTTCTGCGGGGGTGCTGGTCCCGAAAGTATCATAGAGGTAAATTTTACCAAAATCCCACCTTTTACAACCGATAAGGTGGTGGAAGTCACTGGTACACTAAGATTGAATAGGGATGATGTTGATCACTGCAATTACATTTTGAATGGCGCTTTGGGTGAATTGGTAAATTGACATGAAAAGTCTACTATTCTTTATTTGCCTCTTACTTTCAAATGGAATTCAAGCCCAAGCTGCATTGGATTGGTCTGATTTTGAGAGTGGGATTTCTTGGAAGAAAGGCAGTGAAGGTTCCACGTTCCCGGGCTTTTTGGAAGCCGATTTTTCGGATAGACTGGAGCGATTGGAGGGAAAGGAAGTCTCCTTGATTGGATTTTTAATTGTGTTGGATGGGGCCCAATCCATTTATATGCTCTCCAAAAATCCAATGGCAGAATGTTTTTTTTGTGGGAATGGCGGACCTGAGACCATTTCACAAGTTATCTTTAAGGGAAAACAGTCCTTTCAAATGGATGATTTGATCGCTGTCACTGGCATCCTTCGCCTAAATCGGGATGACCCCACCCGTTGTTATTATTTGATTGAGCAGGCTGAAGCCTTTGGAATTTAATTCATTTGGCCATGGAACAGATTTCTTTAGATCAAGTCTTTCGAGAAAACAATCTGAAAAGAACCAAATTGCGTATCGCTCTTTTGGGTTGCCTTATCAATGCCAAACATGCACAATCCTACATTGATTTAAAGGAAAGATTGGGAATTGAAGTTGATAAGTCTACGCTTTATCGGAACTTATCCGCTTTTGAAGAGGCCGGAATCATCCACCGTATCAATGACCATAGTGGTGTTTCTAAATATGCATTTGGTAAAGTCGACAATCATGAAGGCAACCATGCCCATTTTGTATGCGAACAGTGTGAAACGGTATTTTGTGTTGAAGAGAACCTCAATTTTGAAATCAAGGTTCCAAAAGGTTTTAAAACCAAAAGCGTTCAAACCATAATTACGGGTATTTGTTCAGCTTGTTAAAACGACCCTTACTCCTTACCAAAACGGATTCTCCAACATCGACAGAAGGGACATCCCTGCTGCAGCACCTGAAATAAAAAGGTTCCATTCCCTGTGTTTTGCCCTTAAAACGTTTAGGACGATAAAAGCGATCCCTACAATACACAGGACAACTAAAAGCTGCCCCAATTCAATACCGATGTTAAATCCCAAAAGTGGAATCACAATGTCCGAGGGATCCATGATCAAGGCCTTGAAGTAGTTCGAAAAGTCCATGCCATGAATCATTCCAAAGAAAAGAGCCATGGCGTAGTTCCGTTTCATTTTAATGGATGTTATCGCCTGATCGGAACCCAGAACATTGTGCAGCGCAGTAACAAAAATGGTCAATGGAATCAAAAACTTAATGATATTCGATGGAATTGAAAATAGTTCCAAGGAAACAAGAACCAGGGTAACGCTATGGCCTATGGTAAATGCCGTAACCAAAATCAGGATTTTCTTCCATTCCCCAATTCGGTAGATGGCACATAGGGCTATCAAGAAAAGAATATGATCATAAGCTGCTATATCGGCTATGTGCTCAAAACCCAATTTCAGGTAAAACTCAAATGGATGCATTTTAGAACTTTAATTGGTGGATAGGCGTTTTCTTATTGAGCATCATGCTTTTGGATGTCCCATTAAAGTGGACATAAACAATGTTGTTTTGGTCAAAGAACAAGTCCGTAAAAACTGCATTTTTGATTTCCAAAGAAGAAAGGGGTGTAGGCTGCTTATGTTCGAAATATATCCATAAGGCCGTATTTTCCCCTTCTCCGCTCAGCCTTTTACTTTTGATTTTGAGGTCAACCTTTTTATTATTGGCCATTACGAAGAAAAAGCGGTTGACATACTCCATAAGCATTTGGTTGGCTTTTGCAGATTCATTGGGCTGGCAAAACGCCAGCTCTTTACTATAGGGGTCAAATACAATGGCTTCATTGACATCCGTCAAAAACAGTTTAAGGTTGATGGTAAGGAGCTGTTTCTTGGAGGAGTATTCAATCTCACATAGCGACAACCGTAAGGGATGGGCCAATGAATGTCCAGAAAGTACAAAAGCGAGTATTACCAACCATAATTTATGCAAATCCTTTACCCATTAAATCCTATGATGCTCCGGACCGCAGCTGCTCAGCTAAGGCCTGTACTTCTTTGAATACACGAATTAAATTGCCTCCCCAGATTTTTGCAATTTGTTCTTCCGTATAGCCACGGCGCACCAATTCAATGGTGATGTTCATGACTTCGCTGGCATCAAAAACACCCTCAATGCCACCGCCGCCATCAAAATCGCAACCGATACCCACGTGGTCGATTCCGGCAACTTTTACAATATGGTCGATATGATCCGCTACATGTTCCACGGTTGCGGGTGGGTTGGGAAATTTTTCATTCAATTCTTGGAAGGACTTTCGAAGCGCTGACCGTTCCTCATCGGTCATTTCTGAAATGGGTTTCATATTGGCCCGTAGGGCCGCGACGGCCGAATCACGTGCCGCATTGGGGGGAGCTTCCCGAAGGTAATCTGCTAACATGGTCAATTGAACCACCCCACCGTTTTCTGCCATTAATTTCAGCATTTCATCGGTCATATTCCTACGGTGATCCGTAACGGCCCTTGCATTGGAATGACTGGCTATGATAGGAGCTTTGGAAAGTTTAATGGCGTCATAGAAAACACTGTCATTACCATGGGAAACATCCACCATAATCCCCAGTCGGTTCATTTCACCTACGACTTTGGATCCAAACTCACTGATACCTCCGTGTTCGGTCCCGTTTTCATCGGTCGCAGAATCGGCCAAATCATTGTTGGAGGAGTGCACCAAAGTGATGTAGCGTACCCCTTTATTAAAATATTCTTCAACGTTGGACAAATCCTGGCCAATGGGATATCCATTTTCAATACCAATGTAGATGGCCCGTTTTCCTTGCTTTTCTAGGGCGTAGGCATCTTCAGGATTAAGCGCCAATCCTACAACGTCTGAGTTTCTTTCTGTGGAAGCGATAACGGAATCTATCATTTGAAGACAAAGTGCCTTTGCGCGGCTATTTCCATCATTATCCCGAATATCCTGTGCTACAAAGGCCGCAAAAAAGATGGCGTCCAAATCACCTTCTTTCATTCGTGGATAATCTACTTTTGAACCCGTTTCATTGGGGTCATGGCGTTCTGCCATATCGAAACCTGGCTCGATCATTCGTAGTGGCGTGTCGGCATGGGTGTCCAAAGTAAGTACACGTTTGTGAATGTCCAGTGCCCGTTGCACCAATTCTTCTTCGGTTTCGGTCGCGGAATCGGATGAAGTGGACTTTTCCTTGCAGGAACCCATAAGAATTGCGAACAACAAAAGAATAACGTATTTTAAGTGATATCTACTCATAATTTTGGTTTGAAAATTGGGTTGATTTAAAGATACAACATTGGATGAATCCATGCCTAAATAAAATAATCGGAAGATAGCTCTTTAATAAGCTTCTGTACCATTTTTACGCCTTTTGATAGCTGTTCCTTTGCAATAAATTCATCCGCTCGATGCGCTTGGGCAATGGAGCCCGGTCCGCAAATGGCGGATTGAAAGCCTTCATCGGCAAATTGTCCCGCTTCGGCAGCATAGGAAACGGTGTCCCATTTTGAATTTCCCGAAATCCTTTTGATCAATTCGACGACATCATCATCAGCCTTGGTATCCAAATGGGGTACTGGAGGATGGTGTTCCACGTTTTTGATTTCGAAACCTGGAAATAGCTTTCGAAGGTCTTCTTCCCGCTGTCTGCAATATACCTCAAATTCAGAAACAATGGCATCAATATTATCCATGGGAATTGTTCTTAAATCCCAATAAAAATGCGCTTTGTCCGCTATGACATTAGGGGCAATACCCCCATTGACCAGTCCAATATGGATGGAGGAGTGGGGCGGATGAAAGCGGTCGTCAATTCTACCTTCCTCTATTAGGGAATCCATTTTTTTCTCTAACCACAATATTAAGCGCATCGCTTCATGAATGGCGCTGACCTCTTGTTTGATACGGCTACTGTGTCCAGCGGACCCATTGACATAGGTTTCCAAGATATAAATTCCTTTTTGACCAATAATGGGTTCCATCAATGAAGGCTCTCCAATAATCGCATATTTAGGGGTTTCCTTGTAATGGGTACGAATGGTATGGGCCAATTCCGGAGCCGCTAAGCAACCTACTTCCTCATCATAGGAGAAGGCGAAATAGATGGGTCTCTTTAGACTGGCGTTGACCATTTTGGGCAAGGCAGCTAAACAGCAAGCCAAAAAGCCTTTCATATCACAAGACCCCCGTCCGTATAATTTGCCATCACCCTTATCGGTGAGCGTAAAAGGGTCCGTAGTCCAATTCTGTCCTTCAACGGGAACCACATCCATATGTCCTGATAGGATTACCCCACCATCGACCGCAGGTCCAATTCGGCAATGAAGGGAGGCTTTGTTGCCCTCTTCATTCGGGACCAAATGCACTTGTACTCCGTAGGACTCCAGATATTCCTTTATCCAATGAAGGAGGCTTAAATTGCTTTCACCACCCAAAACTGGAAATGAAACGAGTTTAGCCAGTAATTCCTCAACATTCATGTTCATTTAACTATAATTGGTTGCTACCGCTACGATCAAGGCCAGAAATGCCAAGATGAGAAGTAGTAGTAAAACAGGAAAAATAAAGCGAATCCAGCGGTCAATCGGCACTCGGCACATACTTAGCATTGCGATGAGTCCACCAAGTGTGGGATTCATGAGATTCGATAGCCCATCCCCTATTTGAAAGGCCAAAATAGTGATTTGCCGTGTAAGACCTAGGGATTCCCCTAAGGGAAGCATTACGGGTAATGTGGCCAATGCCTGTCCGCTTCCGGACGGTATAAAAAAATTGATTACCGATTGTGAAATGGACATACAAACAGCCGAAGCATATAAAGGCAAGCCTTCTAACAAGGTCGAGAGCTGATAGGAAATGGTATCGCCTATATTCCCCATTTCCATCAATACTTTAATGGTTGTGGCAAAGCCTACCATAAATGCCCCTGGAGCCGCTAAGGCCACAGCATTCAATACTGTTTCGCTCATGGTGGTGGCAGTCATTTTTGATACCAAGCCGCAGAGCAGGGCAATAATCAAAAAAACCGCCGAAAGTTCATTGATGTGCCAGTTTAAATTGAAAACTCCGTACAAAATGGCCACCAAGCCCAAAATAAAAATACCAATGACCAGCCAATTTTTTGGAGGTAGGGAATAGTCTTGTATGGGTCTTGATAAGGTTAGATTTTTGGTATCCAGACCCTTTGCCAGGCTTTTTTGTGGGTGCGCTACTATTTTTTTGAAGTATCTAACGTTGTAGAAGGCCATAACACCCAATCCCAAAAAACACAAAGCGCTTCGTAACGGGGCTCCCGAAAACATGGGAAGCTCGGCCAATTTGTGACCGGTACCTACCGTATAGGGATTGATTGGGGATAATCCAAAACCAATGGTCATAGCGCCCACGGAAATACCTGCTGCCAAAATCAAATCCCCGCCCAAGGCCAGGCTTAGTACAGCGGCAATAGGTACCATGGCGATATTGTTTTCGTAACCCACGGCAACCCCTAACAACCCATAAATAAAGGTCATAATAACGATGATCAAATTTTTACGCTGTAGTCCCAAATTTTTGATTAACGTACCAACGGCATTTTCCACCGCTTTTGATTTTTCCATAAAACCAAACATGATACCCCCAGCCAAAACGATGAAAATGATTTCCACTGCCGCCTTGAAACCAAGGGGAATGGCCTTGAACATGTCCAATATTCCAACGGGTGTTGAGGTGATGGTTCTGTAGGAATTCGGAACCACGGTACTTCTTCCCTCAACCAAAACGCGTTCATAGGAACCCGCTGGTAAAATATAGGTCATGATGCTTACCAGAACGATAATGCCAAACAGCATGGTGATTGCATGGGGGATACGGTTGAAAATTGATTTGGTTGTAGAATTTCCCTTGGTCATTAACAATACTGCTGTCTTGGCGATGCCAAATCTACTATTTGCTTTTTAAATATCCTTTTTGTGGTGTCCCATATTTAAAGAAAAAGCAGCAGAACTCACTATTCCACTGCTATTCAATAGGCTCTTGAATTCTTTTTAGAAGGTCTTCAGGTCAATAACTTCAAAATTCTTCGCAACGAAGTAATCATCCAGGCCATAGTCCGTATTGATAATGATTCCACCTAAGAGCGTCACTTTGTCCACAGGGAATTCACCCTTGCAGGACTTGATGTGTTCGTGTATTTTTTTATCAATGATATCATAAGTGGCTTCCGTAATCGCTTTTTCCTTGTTTTGGCTATTCAATATTTCCTCACGAAACGGCAATAAACTTTCCTCAAGCTTCATTTGTTGGTAGTCGTCTTCATGTAGTACAGGCTTATAGTCACCGTCATGTAAACGATTCAACGCCAGCATTAACGCCCCGCAAGAACTCCCTGTTCCCTCTTGGCGTGGACGATACATTTTTCCTAGTTCGCCATCTAGGGTAATACCAATATGGGGACCATAAAATATGAAGGCACTGCCCCCATCCGGGATGTGGTGTGCAAAGGCCGTCATGCCCGTTTGACCGGCAAAAGGCAATCCACCGAGTCCACCCATGATAAAAGGTCCAAACAATACATTAAAGAATGTAGTAGAAGGCACATTAATATCATCAGAGCAAACCGATGTCGCCATCAATACCTTAGAGATATCAATTTTGTGTTCAATTTGCATTCTACCGAGATAATGGATGGATGTATCTTTGGCATCCATCGCTTTCGGAAAGTTTGCTTTAACGATTTCATCAAATTTACGTTGTAACATGGTATTTCATTTTAATTTAAATCACCTGATTTTTTTCTTGTTCAGTTCTCAAAAACTGCATTTACTTAGAAAACATAGATGTATCAAAGTATAGCGATAACCTCAAGTAAAAATAGAAGAATGTGCGGATAAACGCAACTAAGTTGCATTTACTTTGAAAGTGGCCTGCATTTCAATAAAACCAAATGAAAATATCGTATTCCAAGTCCGTACCTTGTTTCTGTGCCTTCTTATTTCTTGTATCTAAACATTACATTAGCATGGAACACATACAGGTAAAAATGAAAAAACCAATCACATTGTGCATAACTATGGGTATTTTGAATGTTGTCAATAGTCAAAAAATTGAAAGTGATCAAGTCAATCCTACTTACTTTTATAAAGATGTCACCACAACAAATTTGCCGTATAACGACTTGCAACAACTGTCCATGGACGCTGGAATTGCCGATTTGGATCAGGATGGGGATTTGGATATTTTAATTGCGAACGAGCATCGACCCAATATCCTGTTAATCAATGATGGAAAAGGGAAATTTACCAATGAGAGCAACTCGCGTATACCACAGGTAGATCATGATAGTGAGGATATTGGGATTGCCGATTTTGACCTGGATGGAGATTTGGATATCATTATCGTTAGTGAAGATGACAAGACGAACGAACTGTATCTAAATAATGGGGATGGAACTTTTAAGGATGGTGGTAGTAGAATTCCAGTATCTGGCACCTCTAATTCCGTTGTTATTACTGATGTCAATAATGATGGTGCCCTTGACATTTTAATTGGAAACAACGGACAAAACAACGTATTGGTCAACGATGGCAAAGGGTATTTTAAGGATGAGACCCAAGTCCGATTTGGTGAATTCGTGGATGTAACACAAGATTTGACCCTAGGGGATATTGACAACGATGGCGATGAAGATTTAGTAATCGGTAACGAAGACGCAAATCGTTTGCTAATCAATGATGGGAATGGGTTTTACAGAGATGAATCTTCCAATAGACTCCCCTTTAGAAAGGAACCAGAGGAAACCAGGGAAGTAGCTGTAGCCGATATTGATGGAGACGGTGATTTGGATGTTTTGTTCGGCAATGTTCAGGCCTTTGTAGAAGGTGCAGTTCGCCAAAACCGGTTGCTATTGAATGATGGAAATGGTTTCTTTTCAGATATCACTGGCACCCATCTGCCTAAAGATGACAACCGCTGTTTCGGGGTCGCCTTTTTGGATATCGATGATGATGGGGATCAGGATATTATGACAGGTAACACTAATGGACAGCGATTTGGGGGCATTACTCCCTTCAGTGTGTACTTAAATGATGGCAAGGGAAAATTTACTGAAACAATCAATGAAATCATTCCAAAAGGTATTGGGGGTAGGGGTTTTGATATTGATTTTATGGACTTGAATGGAGATGGTATTAAAGACCTTTTTCTAAGTAATCGCGGCTCACAGGACTTTTTGCTCTTTGGTGTTAAAAAATAAATTATACAAAAATGACCATTTTTGCGGCCATTTATGAAATTGTAAAAAGTAGTCCAATTCTCTAATACCCAGCCGCCTGCCCGTCTTTTCGACTTTCCGAAGCACCGTGGTAGACCTTGTTTTCGTCATCCCATAAAATGGCCTGATAGCCCCCATAGATTCCTCTAGCGGTTCCTATTCGGTGCCCTTTGTCCATAAGCCCTCGAATCGTGGAGTAGGGGATGCCCGATTCCGTTCTAATCAAACCGGTATTTTCTGTAGTGGCTCCCATGGGACTTGCCCCCCCCGTATGGTCCCATCGAGGTGCGTCACCTGCTTCTTGTATGTTCATACCAAAATCGATAAGGTTCATCACAATTTGTGTATGACCCATGGGTTGAAAATCACCTCCCATGACACCAAAGCTGAGAAAAGGTGTATCATCTTTTGTCATAAAAGCAGGGATAATTGTGTGAAAAGGTCGCTTGCCCGGTTCAAAAGTATTGGCCTGACCTCTTTTTAGACTAAAAAGTTCACCTCTATCTTGAAGCATAAACCCCAATTTTGGAGGTGCCATGCCCGAGCCCATACCACGGTAATTACTTTGGATTAGGGAAATCATCGTACCTTCTTTATCCGCTACGGTCATATAAATCGTTTCGCCTGCTGAAATTTCACCCGCTTCGTATTTACCGGCTCGATCGCCAATCAGTTCCCGTCTTTCATCAGCGTAGCTATCAGACAATAATTCTTCAACGGGAACAGCAAAAAAGTCCATGTCCGCGTAGTATTTCGCACGGTCTTCAAAGGCCAATTTTTTTGCCTCAGTGAACAAGTGCAGGTGTTCTGTACTTCCAAATGCAATTTTGGAAAAGTCATACCCTTCCAAGATTTTCAGCATTTGCAAGGCTGCAATACCCTGGCCGTTGGGGGGTAGCTCCCAGACATCATAACCACGATAATTGATGGAAACCGGTTCCACCCATTCAGACCTATGATCTGCAAAGTCCCTGGCCGATAAAAATCCACCCTGTTCCTTTATGAACTTTCCAACAATTTTGGCGATATCTCCTTTATAAAAAGCATCGCGTCCACCTTCGGCAATTTTTCTATAAGTATTGGCTAAATAAGGATTTCTATAGATTTCCCCCTCATTGGGTAATTTCCCACCATTCTGCGATTTGTAGGTGTCCTCAATATTGGGAAATCCTTTCGATTCAAAGAAGGGCACGGTGCGTTGTATGTACCAAGCGATAAGTTCGGTTAAGGGGAACCCTTTTTCGGCATAATCAATGGCAGGTTTTAAAATTTCGGACATTGGTTTTGATCCAAATTTGCCGTGCAGTTCAAACCACCCATCTACGGCTCCAGGAACACTAACCGGTAGCGGTCCATGCGATGGAATTTTTTCCATCCCTTCTTTTTCAAAGTATTCCAAGGTTAATTTTTGGGGCGAACGACCACTGGCGTTCAATCCATACAGTTTTTTGGTTTTTCCATCCCAAACAATGGCAAATAGGTCCCCACCAATACCACAACCGGTGGGCTCCATAAGTCCTAATGCAGCATTGGCAGCAATGGCGGCATCAATGGCATTTCCTCCATTCTTCAGCATATCCAATCCGATTTGGGTGGCCAAAGGATGGCTTGTGGCCACCATGCCATTTTGACCGAGAACTACGGAACGGGTTGCAAAGGATTCTCCGGTAATCCGGTCTTGGCCGATTGAAAATTGGGTTAAAAAAATGAAAGCGCAAAGAAATATAAATTGGGTTTTCATTGTCATTTTGTATGATGTTTTATCGATGAAAATGTGACAGTGGTTCGCGTACGTGTTTACGTTCAACCTTGAAATAGCTACCTTTTCCAGGATTATTTTTCTCCGATTGAAATCATTTCCATCCCATTTTCAGAAACGTGTCCATTGATTTTGGAAATGTAGTCGCCCATCAGACGATTCATCGCGTTGATTTCCGCATCCAGTTCCTTGGTCACTTCAATAAAAAATTCTTTGGACTGATCGGTAGGCGGATAATCCCCACGTTGGGAGTCAGCCATCAAGAAGGCCAAGCGATTGTTAATTCGAATGCCGTAGTTCAGGGGATCTTGTCGGCTTTGGTTTTTGGTCATATGAATATTATTTTCAATCACATCAAGTTTTGCTTCGAAATCTAAAATCATAGCCTTGATATCTTTCTTTAAGGTCTTTTTCCCCTTTAAATAATCCAAGTCTTTTTTTACGGTCCTAATATCAATTATCGCGGTATTTGCCCTGCTGACTTCGTCACATACGGCCATTAAGAAATCAAACTGTTCTTGGTAGTCCTCTTCGGTATTTGAAAGCCTAGGGTCTTTTACAATGGTTAAAACCCTTTCACTTGTTTGCCCATTATAATTCATTTTCACCCTGTAATCACCGGGAACGGCTTTTGGACCTCTATTTGGAGAGGAATAGAAGACCATGCCCTTAAATTCTTGGAAACCGGGATAACGCATATTCCATATCAACCGGTTCCCACCCGAAGAAACCTTTAGTGGCTTATCCGCTTTTGGGTTTAATTTATCCGCTTTCGCCACATTGGAGAACCGTTGAATTGGTGTTCCGTCCATTTCCAAAATTTCAATGGATACCGTATCGGTTTCTTCAAGGTTTTTGACATAATAATTGATAATGGCACCGTTTGGGTGATTTTCCCCAACCAACTTCATGTTTGCCCTTCCCCATCCGCCGGATTGGTGCATACGATACGCCTTGTCCGGTTTGTATAAATAAAAATCGGCATTGGCCACATCTTGTGATAGTTGATGAAGGGGAGTGAGATCATCGATCATCCAGAAACTGCGCCCGTGGGTGGCGGCAATCAAATCATTGTCCCTTACATGAAGATCACGAATCGACGTGATGGGCAAGTTCAATTGAAAAGACGACCAACTGTTACCATCATCAAACGATACATACATACCCCATTCCGTTCCTGCATATAGCAATCCTTCACGGACCTTATCCGAACGGATGGCCCTAGTGTAGTGGTTGCCTTTGATGCCCTTGGTAATCACTTTCCAGGTTTTACCGTAATCCATGGTTTTATATAAATAGGGCGTGTAATCCCCAAACTTATAGGAAGTAGCTGCAACATATGCCGTTCCCTTTTGAAATGGACTGGGATCAATGCAATTGATCATGTTCAATTTTGGACTCATGCTCCCTGGCGGTGTGATGTTCTCCCAATTCTGCCCATTGTCCCTTGAGATATGAATCAGTCCATCGTCACTGCCAACCCATATGACCCCTTTTTCCGTGGGGGATTCATTGATGGCAAATAAGTTGGAATAGAACTCCGCGCCAGTATTGTCCTGCGTTATGGGGCCACCGGACGATTTGATGGTCTCGGGCAGTCCCCGGGTCAAATCTGGTGAGATGGTCTTCCAGGTTTGTCCTTCATTCGTTGTAACATGTAAAAAATTGGATCCAGCGTACAATCTGTTGTCATCGTGGATGCTGAATTTAACGGGAAAATTCCAATTAAACCGATATTTCATGACTTCCGCCCCGGAACCTGCTGGATTGTCAGGCCATACGTTAATAGAGCGTGTTTGGTCCACAGTATGGTCTTTTCGCATCATATACCCCTTGTAGGTTCCTCCGTATACAATGTCATTGTTTTTTGGATCCGGGGCCAAGTGGGCACTTTCCCCTCCGGCCGAGGGCTCCCAATCACCTTCAGTGATGGTTGAACCCGAAGTACGGTGATAGATTCTAACGGTGCTATTGTCTTGTTGTGCTCCGTAAATTCGGTATGGGAAGGAATTGTCCGTGGTTACCCGATAAAATTGTGCTGTGGGCTGATTGTGATAGGTGGTCCAGTTTTCACCACCATCGTTGGACACTTGCGCTCCCCCATCATCAGCTATAACCATTCTTTGGTTGTTATTGGGATCGATCCACAAATCGTGATGGTCACCATGCGGAGCGTTCTTTAGCTTGAAGGTTTTTCCCCCGTCTGTGGAGACCCCATAGCTCACGTTCATTACGTATACCTTGTCCTTGTTCTGGGTATCTGCGTAAATTCGGCAGTAGTACCATGCCCGTTGCAGTAGGGCTCGGTCCTCATTAATTTTTTTCCAGGTCTTCCCCGCATCGTCCGATCGAAAGACTCCCCCATCTTCTGCCTCAAAAATGGCCCAAACCCGGTTGGAATCCACCGGGGAGATGGCAATACCCACAATACCCCAGACCCCTTCTGGTAAACCTTTGTATTTGGAAATATCGGTCCATGTATCTCCTCCATCCGTGCTTTTATAGAGTTTACTGTCGGGTCCACCGCTATCCATGCGGAAGCCGTTTCTTTTCATTTCCCAAGTGGCGGCATATACAATCCTTGGGTTATTGGGATCAAGGATTAAATCACCGGCCCCCGCTTTATTACTTTCATAAAGAATCTTCTCCCAGGTCTTACCTCCATCTTTGGAACGGTAGACCCCACGGGTTTCATTTGGCTTCCAAAGATTTCCAATGGCCGCCACATAGACCAAATCAGGATCAGTGGGGTGAATGCGGATTCTTGAAATATGCTCTGTACCTTCAAGTCCAATAAATTGCCAGGTTTCCCCAGCATCCAAACTTTTCCAAATGCCATTTCCCGAAGAAACGTTACCGCGCAAGGTCTGTTCACCTTCACCAACATAGATGACATTGGGGTCGGATTTTGAAACGGCGACGGCCCCTATGGAGCCTCCAAAATAGCCGTCTGAAATACAGCTCCAGGTATTACCGGAATCAGTGGTTTTCCAAACACCACCGCCGGCGGTACCCATGTAATACAGGTTGGGATTGCCAATTACACCAGTTGCGGTGCCTGCACGACCTCCTCTAAAGGGGCCGACAAGGCGCCATTCCATGGAGTTGTATAGGGATTCTGAATAATTTTCTGTGACGGTTTTTGTACTTTTTCTTCCTTGGGCGTTCATATTGCTAAGCGGAAGTACTAAAAAAACCAATAGCGGAAACAGAAGATATGTTTTCATATAGCGTGCGAATTAGTCCCCTAAATGTAACCAATTTTATACTTAAAAGCGGTATGTCAGTAATATGGAAAGTGATATGCTGACTTCCGGTTAAACCTCCAACAATTTTCTTCGTTGTTATTTGGATTTTGGTTATTTTCAAGGACTTTATTCCTTATAACTACTAACAACCAATTCAACTGCGATGAATCGTTTCAATTTACGCTTACTTTTTTGGGTACTGCTTTGTACCACTTTTGGATTTTCTCAAAATGACAACTACGCTCAGGTTTTAAAATCGATGGAATGGCGCGCTATTGGGCCGGCCAATATGGGGGGTAGGGTAACCGACATCGATGGTATTCCTGGAGATCCTAGCATTTTTTATGTATCAGGCGCCGATGGTGGAATTTTTAAAACTACCAACGGTGGTGTGAATTTCACACCCATTTTCGAGGGACAACGGGCATATTCCATTGGAGCCTTGACCATTGCCCCTTCCGACCATAATGTACTGTGGGTAGGTACAGGTGAAGGAGATCCCCGAAATAGTGTGGGCTATGGTTGGGGCGTGTATCGTTCGGTAGACGCCGGAAAAAAATGGAAACATCTTGGATTAAAAGAAACAGAGCGTATCAAACGGATTGTGGTTGACCCGAATGACCCTGATGTTGCCTGTGTATGTGCCTTGGGTAAGGAGTGGGGCCCAAATCCTGAAAGAGGGGTGTTCAAAACTACGGATGGAGGTGAAAATTGGAAGAAAATATTGTACATAGATGAAGACACGGGTTGTTCCGATATTGCCATGGACACGAGTAACCCCCGTATCATGTATGCGGGAATGTGGACCTTTAGGAGAAGACCTTGGCGTTTTGATGATGGAGGCAAGGAAACAGCTATTTACCGCACTATGGACGGTGGCGAAACCTGGAAAAGGATAATGAATGGTTTGCCCAAGACGCCAATGGCGCGACCGGGCATCCATATCGCCCAAAGCCAACCTAATATTATTTATTTGATGACCGAATTTCAAGGAGGGGGTACGGTGTTTCGATCTGAGGACCGTGGGGATAATTGGGCAATGGTCAATGATGACCCCAATATTAATTTTCGGCCATTTTATTATAGCGATGTACGTGTGGATCCAAACAACCCTGATATCCTTTTCTCCATTTCTGGTAGGTTAAGCCGATCGGTAGACGGCGGAAAGAACTGGAAACGGATAGCCAGAACCGTGCATGGGGACCATCAGGCCCTTTGGATGGACCCTACGAACTCAAAGTATATTTTGAACGGTAGCGACGGTGGATACCAAATATCATACGATGGCGGAGATAGTTGGGAAATCATCAATAATGTGGAACTTTCGCAGTTCTACCAGATTTTCATCGATAATAAGGATCCATATAATGTGTATGGGGGTTTGCAGGATAATGGCACCTGGGTGGGACCAAGCAACTCCTTGTACTCCGCAGGGATATTAAAACGCCATTGGAAGGGGCTTGCTTATGGTGACGGGTATTATGCCGTACCCATTCCCGGAAGTGAGCATGAGGTGTATGCCAACCTACAGGGCGGTGTCATCTTTCATGTGGATTCTAGATACGGGAATGTTCGAAATATCCATCCCTATCCAAAAATTATTGGATCGGCAGGGGATGCCATAGAGAACCATAGGTATCGTTTTAATTGGGATGCTCCCATAGTCATCTCGCCCCACGATAACAATACGGTATACACGGGTGGAAATGTAGTGTTTAAATCCAAAGATAGAGGTCATTCCTGGGAAGAAATCAGTGGTGATCTGACCACTGATGATAAATCAAAACAAAAAACCTCGGGAGGGGAGATTTATCAGGATAATACAGCAGCCGAATTTCATTGTACCATACTATACATTGATGAATCCCCTGTTGAAGAAGGGGTGATTTGGGTTGGTACCGATGATGGTAATGTACAACTTACCAGAGATGGGGGAGCTACTTGGACCAATCTTAAGGACCGGATCAAGGGGCTTCCTGCCGCTGCATGGGTATCTAAAATCCATGCTTCCGAACATGATGCAGGTACGGCCTTCGTAACCGTTGATCAGCATCGCATGGATGATTTTGGACCTCATGCCTTTATGACTACCGATTATGGCAAAACGTGGACAAAAATCAGTTACGGCCTTCCACAAGATGATTATGTAAAAGTGGTCCGTCAGGATCCCGTCAACCCAAATCTCCTCTATGCTGGAATGGAACATGGTATCTTCGCCAGTTGGGATAAGGGAAAATCATGGAGTAAAATCAATAATAACCTCCCCAATGTTTCCGTGCGGGATCTTCGTATTCAACCTAGGGACCGTGATTTGATTGTGGGAACGCACGGAAGGGGTGCTTGGATATTGGATGATATTCGACCCCTTCAAGAATTGAATGATACCAAGGGAAAAGCAGCGCACCTATTTCCGGTACGAAGGGCCACCTTATGGCATATGTTCTGGCGGATTGAAAACCTGGGCGATCGTCACTATAAAGCCAAAAACCCTGATTATGGGGCTACTATTAATTTCTACTTGGGCAAAGATGAGACCACTACGGCCATTGTGGAAATCCTGGATGACAAAGGAAGTGTAATCAGAACCTTGAAAGATACTACGGCAACCCTTGGTGTCAACCGTATCGTTTGGGATTTAGGTCATGAAGCGGCCACCAAAATGGAAGGTGGCACAGGCGGGGGATTCTTTTCAGGCCAAATGCATCCCTATGTTTCCCCGGGAGCCTATACGGCACGGTTAAAGGTGAATGGTGCTGTGCTGGAAACCCCGGTTGAAGTTCGTGCCGATCCCAGAATGGAGGTGGGTCAAGATGCCTATGCGTCCAAGACTAAATTGCTTTTGGAACTCAGGGAATTGTTATCACAAACCAATGTGATGATCAATAACACCAATATTTATAAAACACAATTGAAGGAACTGAAGAAAAAATTGAAACAAAATCAGGCCATGGATGACGCATTGTCCAATGAAATTAACGGAGCCATGAAAAAGATTTCCGATTTGCAGGATGATATTTTGAAAAGGCCACCACCATCCATGTCCTATCGTCAACGGCCAAGAATACGAGAAGAGATCCGATCCTTGATGCGGGCGGTAAATGGGGCATGGGCCACACCAACCCAACCACAACTTTCGAGATTACAGCAATTACGGGGAGAAGTAGCGGATGCCAATCGTACCTTGAACCAAATCATTAGCTCGGATGTTGCAGGAATTAACGAGAAAACAAAAAGCATTCCCCAAATTTCAGTGGGTAATAAATAGATGTTCCCCAAAACATGGACAGTTTATGAATGAATTCCGTTTATGAAGAAGCGTATCGTAATCGTCTTGGGCATTTTACTTGTCATTCTCATGGCAGGCGTGCTATGGATAAAAAACAGTAATAATTTTAAACGAGACGGCAGTTTTGAAATCACTGTCAATGAGAATCCAATAAAAGTAATTCGGGATGAGTATGGCATTGCTTATGTCATTGCAAAAAGCAAAGCAGATGTCTTTCGAGGGCAGGGCTTTGTCAGTGCCCAGGACCGCTTGTTTCCTATCGAGGTTTACCGCGCCATTATCAAAGGGGAAGCTGCTGCAATACTGGGAGCTTCCCTACTTTCATCGGACATCGATATGAGGGTTTTAAATATTTACGGGAATGCCGAACGTCATTTTCAATATCTGGATGCGGAAACCAAACAGGTGTTGCAGTGGTATTGTGAAGGCTTCAATGCGTATCTTAAGGCGGGAGAGGATGAATTTCCTCTGGAATTGGGACTGTTGGATATTGCGCCAAGGCCCTTGACCCCCCTTGACATTGTATCCGTCACCCATTTTGTAGGACTATTTCACAGTCAGAATTTGAATGACGAGATTTTGAGTCTCAATCTTGCTTCCCAAATGAATAATGCAACTGCGCTACTTCCCCTTGCAGTGAATTTGGACCGAAGCAAACCCTTAGAACTTTCATTGGATTCCTTGCCTGATTTGAAGGGCAATCCTAAGAAAGAGGGCGTGTTTTTAGAGAGGTCAACCCCTTTGCTTCCCTATCCCAAATTAGGTTCCAACAATTGGGCGATTTCAGGAGAAAGATCAAAATCGGGAAAGCCCATGTTAGCAAATGATCCCCATGTGGATGCGCGGGTACTGCCAGGAACTTTTTATCCCTTAGGGCTCATATGTCCTGATTTTAAGGCCGTGGGTATTGCCACTCCGGGAATTCCAGGGTTAATTTCGGGTCGGAATGAACATGTTGCTTTTGGGATAACCAATGCCTATGGTGATAGCCAGGATCTATTTTTGGAAGAAACGGATGGCGAATTCTATATTCAAGATAGTACTAAGGTTCCTTTTCAAATACGAAAAGAAGTTATTGCCGTTAAGGACAGTGCTGATGTAGAACTTAGTATTCGTTCTACCCAACGGGGGCCCATCATTTCCGATTTTCCCATTTACAATATCCAGACCGATGATGTAGTGAGCTTCCGGTGGTCCTTGGCTGAAACCAAAACCAGTTCGATTGGGTTTCATCGATTGCTGGAATCGAAAAGTGCTTTGGAAATGCGCGAAACCTTGTATGACATGGATAACATGTTCTTCAATTTTGTAATGGCCGATGTGGAGGGAAATATTGCCCATCAAGCTACGGGATTGGTCCCCATGCGTTCGGATGGCAATGGGCAAATACCCAAGCCCACAGAATTGGGTGATACCTGGAATGGGTTCATTCCCAAAGATGAATTGCCCCATATGGTCAATCCGGAAAGGGGTTGGGTGGGCACAGCCAATCACGATACGCGTCCGGACAATTATCCGTACTACTATTCCGGTCACTTTTCTCCCTATTACCGTTATCAACGACTAAAGGAAGTATTTGACACAACCAGTACATTTGAGGCAGACGACCTATGGGAACTCATTTTTGATGTAAGGAACATGCAAGCCGAAAAGCTGGTACCCATTTTTGTTTCGTTTTTAGAAACGACTAAGGAAACCCAGGATATTGCAACAATTTTGGATGAATGGAACAGGGAGGACGAAATCGAAGAAGTGGGCGCCTCTGTGTATCATGTGCTTTATAACGAATTGCTCTTTCTTTTACTCAATGATGAATTGCCCAACGAGTTGGAGAAGATGTACTGGGAAAATGTGTACTACTGGAACCAAAGACTGGACAGTCTCATGCTTACGGACCATCCTTTTATTGATAATGTCCAGACCCCTGAAAAGGAGACCCTATCTGATTTGGTGGTAGGATCCGGCCTACGGACCAAAGAAATCTTGACCAAGAAACTTGGTTCCAGGACGGCCGATTGGAAATGGGGCAACCTTCATACCGTATACTTTTACAACCCCTTAAGACAAAATGGATTTGGCAGTAAGCTTTTGGGTGCGGAACTGCTACCAAAACAAGGATCCAATCAAACCTTGAATCGGGGAGGTTCGATTAAAAATAAAGAACACGATTATGAAACAAGTTGGTTTAGTTCGTTTCGTATGGTAGCCGACATGAGCGATACAGAAAAAATTATGGGCGTGGTTTCTGGAGGGAGTTCTGCAAGAATGTTTCACCCCTACTACAAATCACAATTGGAGCAATGGAAAACCCGTCAGTGGATTCCCTATTGGTTTTCCAAAGATAAAATAATGGAACATGCCCAACATCAGCTAATTCTTGAATGAAAAGGAACGGATGACCAGAATATTTCCTTCAATCAGATTCCTTTTTCTTTTAGGTTTTGTCAGCTATTTTTTTGGTTGTAAAAATTCCGAAAAGGAGTTGCCTAGAATTGAGATCGAAACCTATTCACAATCCGAACTAACCTATCCAAGCAAAGAGGTAAAGATTGCTGATGCAACAAAGGGTGTTTTCTTGCAAAACTTTTTTAGGCCATGGAAGCTAAGCCCGATAATGTTAATGACATCCCTTGATTCATTGCCCGGAAAGGAGTTGTCGTATTTACAAAACTATTTGAATGACGATGAATGGTACGGAGAGAATAAAAAACCACATAAAAAGTTTCTGCGGGAAGAAATTGTAAAGAATGTTACTATTGAAAGTTTCCCTAATTTTTTAAAGAAGGGTATCGTTATTGCACATACCAATTTGAGAAGGATTCCTTCCAATAGACCGGGTTTCGATACCTATTCAAAAGCGGGGGAGGGCTTTCCTTTTGACTATTTTCAAGAGACCAACCTTTGGGCAAATACCCCATTGCAACTCTTACACATATCTAATGACGGACAATGGTGTTATGTGGTTAGCCCCTATTACAAAGGTTGGGTAGCCATGCACGACTTGGCGGTGGTTTCCAAAGAATTTATTGACCAATGGCAAACTGGCAATTATGCCATGCCCTTGTCTGACCAAGTCGGTCTGCGGAATTCAACATCAAACTATGCGTTAAGTGCTAAAATGGGAATGGTTTTGCCTTTTGAAGAGGCAGACAATCCAGAAGACGTATTGGTACTCTATGCCAATTCGGATGAAATTCAAAATGCCAAAATCTTAAAAGCAGAGGTGCCCAAAAATAAAATTGCCTTAAATGATTTTGCGTTCGAACCGACCAATCTTGAACATTTGGTTTCCAATCTTATCGGTAGGCCCTATGGTTGGGGAGGAAACCTGGAGAACAGGGATTGTTCTTCCATGATTCGGGATATGATGGCCACCTATAAAATTTGGTTACCACGGGATTCCAAAGACCAGATTGAAATTGGTCAACAATATGAATTAACCGGTAGCAGCGAAGAAAAGATGAAAATCATCAAGGATAAAGGAATCCCTTTCCGAACGATTCTACGAAAAAAAGGGCATAATATGTTGTATGTGGGGGATAGCGCCGATGGAGAACCCTTGATTTTTCATGCGATTTGGGGATTAAAAACTTTATATCACAGCGCAGAATTAGCTGGATATATAAAACAGTATCCCATTGAAGGAGTACACCAAGATGAAGACAATACCCTGAAAGGCCGACATATCATTGGCGAAGCTGTAATTACTTCAGTAAATGTTGGTTCTGAAAACAAAGGTGTTACCGTTTCCTTATTAGAGGAAATTTATGCCATGACCAATTTTCTTGAACAAACAGCCAACTAGAACTGCTTTAAAAATGTAATCTTGCTTTTGGTTTGGGTACTCCGGTTGTACTGGGTCAAAAAAGTCCGTTTGGGGGTCGTTGAAGACGATATAAACAAATGAAAGGCACATATACTCCCAACTGAATCGAACGTTCCATCACCCTTGTTCATCAAAACTGTTTTAGGAATGTCAATTTTACAATTCCTTGTGAATTATGGAACCTGACAGGGTCCAAAGCGCTATTCAATCCATCTGAGCGATTGTCATTAAAAACAATGAATACATATGATAATGGAAGGTATTCCCAAGAGAGACGGGAATTTATCGTTGAACTGCTGTTGCTGGTATTGTACTGATAAAAGGTAATGAGCTGTAACCTTGGATTCAGGGACAAGCGAAGTTCGGTGCCCAACAAATTTGTATCGGTAGACGTTCCATCCATTCCCAAAGATTCTATTTTGTTGTATTCGTAGTTTGCATTTAAGCTGATGTGCGGAATTGGAGCAAGGCGCAAAGATGCCGTTAGGGTATTTAGGTTTCCATTAAAAAACGCTCCAAAATTATAGGCTGCACTAAAACCTATTTTTTTTGAAAAATCCCCAGTATAGCTAACTATGTGGCGTTGGTAGTCATAATCTCCTGCTGCGATTGCTATTCCCAGAGGTGAAAAAGGATCCCGAAGTGATTGCCAATTCAGTCTATAGGCGTATTCAATTCGGCTGCCATTTTGAAATTCAAAACTTATGGGTCTGATGGATGCAAAACCTTCCCTAAAGGATAGGTCATCAAGATAATGATAGAAGAAAGTAGTTACCCCGGGACTGTATTGCCTCGTAAATTTTGGCAACCATTTGGGACGCAGTCGAAGGGTCATGGCCGGACTGGTCAACAAGTAATTGTTTGCGTCAATGAAACCTACCTTGGGGTCATAATCTTGGGAGATAACGCTCTCCACGAGTCCTAGATAAATCAAATTGTCCGAGTAATAGGCCCACAAAGCTCCGGAATAACCTTCATTGTCCTCCACTCCCGAGTTTTTTGAACCTGACAGCATCCAAAAAGCGTTGATCGCTTGAGTAGGTCTCAGAAATCCATCGATAGTAACTGTGGTGTTATAATTTGAAGTACCCTGGGCGTTTTCTTCGTCGTATCGAAAAGTAGCCATTCCCCCAATTCGATTTTGCCCCCCTATATTTCTTGAATACCTAGCGACCGCAAAATTAGAGGCGGGCTGGTCATTGGACGCATCCTGTCGCAATAAGATAGCACCAATGTTCTGATTTGGACTCCTATTGGTAAATCTGCCGCCAACTTCAATGGGAATTGGATTTCCAATGTTGTCCAAGCCGATTCGCCTGCTAAAAAAAGGTTGTAGGTTATCCCATGCGGCCATTCTATAGATTTCATTTCCTTCCAAGAAGAACTGTCTTCTTTCAGGAAACAAAACTGAAAATCTGGATAGGTTGATGACTTGGCGGTCCACATCTGCCTGCGCAAAATCGGTGTTGTAGGTCAAATCCAAAACTGAATTGGGACCCATTACCCATTTTATCTCGCCTCCTGCCTTAATCTCCGTATTTTCTTCAACCACAATATCGCCTTCCCTTTCTTTATTCGTATCTACGAGAAGGTAAGGGTTAACCTGAATGTTAGCGGTGGGTGGGGGTGGCTCAATACCGGTTAAGATTGCCCCATAGGGCATACGATACACATTAAAAGTTCTGGGAATGGCTGGATAGGACACATATTCATTGTTAATCCTAATGTTCCGGGTTATAATGATCCCCATTTCCTTGCAGTTGTCTGGATACCGCAGCGTTTTCCATGGAATGGCCATCTCAGCATACCATCCCTCATCCGTTATTTGGGTCCTTACCCTCCATAGGGCAGACCACTCCCTGTTAAAAATCTCATCATCCATGACCAATAGTTCCCTTTGCGCCCCATAGGGATTGGTTTGGAAAGAAACGGCATTACGTTTATCGAGGAATCCATCCAATACGACACCGAACATATCGTTCTGAAAATAATTAAAGTCCCGTTGCAGGTTTTGGGCCAAAATTTCCCGCTTCCCATTTTTGGTCTTGCAAAAGGCACCTATATAAAGGTGGGTGCCATCGAACAATACTTGTGCTTGGGTAAATCTACTGGCCGGATTTCCTTGTATTGGGTCTTTTTGTATAAATTCTGTTATGGGTATTGCATTGGCCCAGCTTGGCTCATCAAGAAATCCATCAATTTTGATATCTCCAGAAATCCGTGTCGCCTTTATTTGGGGTGCAACATCGGGAGGAGGAAAAATATCGGGGTTGTCTTGGGGATGTATTGCCAACGTTTTGAGTAACGGCAATAAAACAAAAATCGTAAATCTGCTCTTCATCAATTCTACATTATCACATCTTCATTTTGTTCATTTGCCACTACTTTTTCTTCGAAAATTGCCCTCCTGTATCTAGGGAAGTTTCCATCAAAAACCTTTTACTCGGTCTTTCACTTTGATTACCCATTAAATCTAAACTTTGATTATGGTAAATTCACGTATACTATTCCTCCATGGTGGGTAACAATAGATGAGCGGGACAACGGATAAAAATGGGTAGGAATGGTTCGGAACATGTTTTACACCGTTGTCAAAATGATGTCCCTTGATTTTTTTCTAAACACCAAGATTCCAAGGAAGTATACCAAAAAAGAAAGTCCCAACATAATGGCCAGTGCCGAACCGTACTTCGCAGAAATGGGTTCATAACCGAATTTTGGGAGACTTGAATAATCCTTTTGTGAAAAATTCCTATTGTTGTAGAGAAAGGGCATAAAATGTTCACGCCATTCCCCTGCAAAAACCACCACCTGTTTTCTATAATTTTCATAGTCTTCCTTTGAGCTACCTGCCATTCGATTAAGGGATTCCTGAACGAGTAGTGCAGGTGATACCCATTTGAACTTTCCAATCCAGTTTTGTTGGTTTTGAAGCTGCTCTTCAAATGAACCCAGTATCGGTTCCATTTTTTCCCTGACCAGTTTTTGGGAAGCCATGTACCTGTGGTAATATCCTCTGCTTTGGGTACTATCGTTCAAGGCGTATTCTGGATGGTCACGCAAAAAATTGTCCAAAATCTCATCTTGCTTTTTGGTGACCTCCGCCTTCATGGTCCGCATTTCATTGATCATCAGATTCCGAGAAGGCATCGGGAATAGTGTATTGCCCAATTGGTTTAAAATGGAAGGTACCAAAAGCACAAATACCACCCAAAGACCCAATAAGGCAACGGCATTCTTTGCTGAACTGCCCACCCAAAGGTTGATCAGAAAAGCCAAGGCAAACCAAAATAGCACATAGGCCAGTATAAGACCCATTAGGTTAAAGAAACTCGAGCCCTCACCAAAAGGGTTAAAGCCCAAAACCAAAAAGACGATCGATAAGGTTAAAATGACCAAAAGGGATAGCCAAAAAAAACGTAAGGCCAATTTCTGTAAGACCCAGTGGTGAATCCGAATGGGTTGGGAAGCTAAAAGCCTTAGGGAACCAGACTCTTTTTCCGATGAGAGTACGTCATAGGAAAAGGCAATAATGAGTAACGGCAACAAGTAGATGATTACAAAGGCCAAATCAAAACTGCCGAACAGCAGTTGCACTGGACTGGTCATTTCTGTGAAATTTAAGGCAGTCTCGTCACCGCTTACCGTGGGCTTCACATAATGGGTGAACAAATCTGCTTGTCCTGTGGCGATAAATGCCATAGGTTGCGGTTCCATCGCAGCGACACGGGGATGGTAATTGCCTACGGCCATCGGGCTGGTTGGAATGGTCCAACTGGGAATACTTACTTCCATCCCGCGCTCTACGGAATCCAACAGTTTAAGCATTAAAGCATCACTTTCATTAACTTCTTCTTTTGCCGCCATTACATCCTTTTTCTGTTTTTCAACTTTTTGAAGGCCGTTATAGGACGCAAAACCAAAAAACAGTAATAAGAGCATACCCAATAGATGAATCCATCGGCTGCGCAATAATTGTTTAAGCTCGTATTTAAAATTGTAATTCAGCATGGCTATTTAATTTTCACGATCAAGAATAACAATCCAAAAGAGGACAAAAACCACCCGCCGAGTAGGGCAAGGTTTGATGAATTTTGTGAAAGCGTGGTTTTTAAACTGGGCGGTTCGTATTCAAACGGTGGCAATTCCTTCCAGAAATCAGCATCTGCCTTCCAGGACCAATCACCATACTCCGTGCTTTCGGCAAAATGGTCATTTAGGAACTTTTGGCTTGCAATTCGATATTTTTCCGCTGCGTCGTTAAAATCCCAATGGGTACCATAGTCCGTATGGGCGATGGACATACTCAAGAAGCGCGTAGGAAGAAAAGGTGACATAACTGCCAGTGTTTGATATACTTGGGTCTGCTTGGTATACTGTGTTTTTAAATGATTGTAATGCTTAAAATAGACTTCGGCTTGATGTTCCTCTCCTTTTTGCATGATGTAGCCATCAAAGTTAAAGGGCAATTGACCCAAACTATCCACGTCATATTCTTCCAAAACTTCACGTTCCAGTTCTTTGGCTGCCTCACTCCATGGATTATGACCATCAAGTCCTTCTTTTTTATCCTTGATGACATTCGCGGCAAACTCCTGTCGGGTAGGATAGGGATGTTTGCTTTCAGCAATATTGCTGGCGGCTTTTGGTGCAACCAAGCACGCCAAAATCCAGACGGAAAGTGAAACCACCAAAGCAATACCTGATTTTTTTGTCAAAACGGAAATCAACAGCACAATATTGATAAAAACCATATAGTATACCATGTATACCAAGAACATCACCAAAAGGGAACTCCAATTGAATAGACCAAAATTCTTGAGGTTGCCCAGTAATAGGCCCGCTATTAGAAATAAGGCGGCCGTTAGTATCAGTACAGGTAAGAGAAGCGCACTCCATTTTCCCAAGAACCACTTCCAATGTGATAGTCCTTGACTTCTTAGGAGGGTTAAGGTGCCCATCTCCCGTTCCTTGGTAAAGCTGTTATAGCCCAAAAGAATAATAAGCAAGGGAATGATGAACAAAAGAATGAAATCAGGGGTTAAATCCCCAAATCGTGCTAAACCGGTTTGGTCGGCGGCCGCACTGAACTGGGCTTCATTCCTTTTGTGCGCTTCCAAAAAAATGGAGGTTCCCGCATATTTGTCAACCCCTTGATCAACCAATGATAGCGGATACTTGGGTTTGAAGGCATAGGTGCCGTAGTGTGCCGCAGAATGCGGATTTTTAGCTCCTTGATTGTCCCAATTGGACCGTTCTTTTTGCTGTGCCATTTCATATTGTTCGTTTATGGTCCGATACTGTCGTGAACTTATGAAAACAGCCACGCCCAAGAGCAATAATACGATGACCAAAGAAAGACGGACCCTTCCTTCTCGAAAAAGCTCTTTGGCTTCCTTAAAAAATGTTTTTGATATCACAACGCGGACGATTTAACGTTCATGGTTTCCAAATAAAAGAGCTCCAACTCATTGAGGGTAATATTTTCAACAATAAATTCCTGCTTTAACTGACCTTCATTCATGATGCCCACATGGGTTCCTACCTCTTTGGCACGAAATAGGTCATGCGTTGCCATTAGGGTAGCTACCCCTTTTTCCCTAAGCTTTTGGAGCAATATTCCAAATTCATTGCTGGCTTTGGGATCCAATCCAGAGGTGGGCTCATCCAACAAGAGCACCTTGGCATCTTTGGCCAGCGCAATGGCGATTCCTACCTTTTGGCGCATTCCCTTGGAAAAGCTTGAAATTCGTTTGTCGAAAGCTTCAGATTGCAAACCCGATTCTTTGAGGAAGTCCTTCAAAACGGCCGTGGACAATTTCTTTCCCGCGATTCCAGAAAAATAGTCCAGGTTCTCAACAGCGGTTAAACTGGGATACAACATTAGATTTTCTGGAATATAGGCCAGAAATTGTTTGGTGTCCTTTGGGTTTTGGCGAACATCCAATTGGTTGATGAAGGCACTCCCTGAGGTAGGTTCAATAAAACCAAGGAGCAAATTTATTGCAGTCGTTTTTCCTGCTCCGTTGGCACCAAGAAGGCAGTAGATTTCACCCTCTTTGACATTCAGATTTAGATGGTCCAGCGCGATTTGCCCACCATATTTTTTTGTAAGGTTGTTTGTAATTATCATCTTTTTTTAGAATGAAGGCTTTGTTAGGAGAGCTAATGTATTTCTTGGGAGGTGTGAAAAAAAAATCTCCCACACTGTATACTTTCAACAAGGTGGGAGATTGATCATACCGAAACTAGTTTATTGAATATTCAAAACAAAAGTTAAGTCAAAATCAGTATCACCATCTTCAGAAGTAGAAGTGGCAGTTTTTACACCAGGTTGGTGCTGTAAGTTTACTCGAAAGGATCCCCCGGCCAGCACACCGCCCGTAGTCCATGTGGTATTTAAACCAACATTGGCCCCATTATCATCCGTATCATTGTAGTTGATTGGATCGGCGGCATTGCTTGCACCAATATTACCATCTCCCGTTGGGCTCGTAAATGCATCAGGTGTGAATGAAAAGAAAATTTGGTGCTCGTCATCCTCATCAAGAATTTCGGCTCCAATATCTTCAGCTGGTGTCACCAAAGCATTTAAAATCTCATAAGTTAAGGTATACGTGGTATTCGTAGCCAAGGTAATGGGATCATTAACAACCAAGTCAGATATTCCTTCTCCATCTGGATCTTGAGCCGAGGCTGTTATTACCGTTCCATCCATTGCCGTAAAAATAAGCGTAACATCCGTAAATACTTCAGGTAGGTTTTCTTCTGGAGTTTCATCGTCGTCGTCGTC
>JBCDBE010000037.1:0-28771 GCA_039184365.1 Bacteroidota bacterium
AAATTGGATTATGGAACGTTTGTTACAATCGGTGAAGATTGCTATTAATGATAAAGTCTTCTTGAAAGATCCTGATTCTTCTGAGTTGGGGAAAAGAATCATTGAGCATAGCATCCTATTAATAGATGAAATAGGTTTTGAAGGTTTCACATTTAAGAAGTTAGGGGAACGCATTGGTTCCAATGAGAGTTCTATTTACAGGTACTTTGAGAATAAGCATAAACTTTTGGTATACCTGACCTCTTGGTATTGGGGTTGGTTGGAGTACCAGCTTGTATTTGCTACCAATAGTATTGCCGATGCCGAGGAAAAGCTTCGTCAAGCCATATCAATTGTAAGTAAAACTACGGTTGAAGATCATTCTTACCGACATATCAATGAGGTTTTGTTGAATAAGATTGTGGTCAACGAGTCTTCAAAATCCTTCTTGACCAAAGAGGTGGATGAAGAAAACAAACAAGGGTATTTTGTTATTTACAAGCGCATGGTAGGTCGTATGGAAGAAATGATCAAGGCAGTTGCACCAGGCTATCCATATGCATCAAGCTTGGCCAGCACCATTTTGGAAGGGACGTTGCACCAACACTTTTTAATGGATCATTTTCCAAGTCTTACCAGTTGCACACTCAATAACCCCCCGTGCAATTTTATCCATGATTTGGTATTCAAGGTTTTAAAATCATAATTCATAATGGCAAAGAACATATTAACTGCTTGGCAGCGACTGGTAAATCTGCTAAAGCTTGACAAAAAAGATGTCTATCAGGTCTTTTATTATGCCGTCTTTGCAGGATTGGTAACGCTGACGCTTCCTTTGGGCATACAGGCAATCATCAATTTGATTCAAGGGGCACAAGTCAGTACCTCATGGATTATTTTGGTGGTATTGGTGACCCTTGGTGTTGCCTTCGCTGGGGCCTTACAGTTGATGCAAATACGCATTATAGAGAACATTCAACAAAAGATATTTACAAGAAGTTCTTTTGAATTTTCCTACCGATTTCCAAAAATAAAAATGTCAGAACTACGTAATTTTTATCCACCGGAATTGGCAAATCGGTTTTTTGATACACTCAATATTCAAAAAGGGGTGTCAAAGTTACTTATTGATTTCCCGACAGCTCTCTTACAGATTATTTTCGGTTTGTTATTGCTATCGTTGTATCATCCCTTTTTTATTGCATATGGTATATTGCTATTGGTTCTGATTTACGTTGTATTCAAGTATACCATCACCCGTGGTCTAGAAACAAGTCTCGTCGAGTCAAAACAAAAATATAAGGTGGCCCATTGGATTCAAGAGGTGGCAAGAAGCATTGTAAGTTTCAAATTATCTGGCAAGACCACCCATGCCCTGACAAAAAACGACTATCTGGTCAATGGATATTTACAGGCACGGGAGAGTCACTTTAAAATCCTGGTGCTTCAGTTTGTACAAATGGTCGGTTTTAAAATCTTGGTCACTGGTGGTTTGTTGATTATTGGCGGACTTTTGGTCTTGAACCAAGAAATGAACATCGGCCAGTTCGTAGCTGCTGAAATAATTATTCTTTTGGTTATCAGCAGCGTAGAGAAATTAATTATAGGTTTGGAATCTTTCTATGATGTGCTCACCGCACTGGAGAAATTGGGTCAAGTAGTTGATAAGGAACTGGAATCGGATCAAAAGGATTTAGAACTATTCGATCAAGATGACTTCAATATGGAGTTGGATAGTTTGGTGTATGATGTTCCAAGTACAGATATCAATATTATCAATGACCTATCCATGAAAATAGAAAAGAAGGATAGAATATTGATACAAGGTGCCAATGGATCGGGAAAATCAACACTATTGCACCTTATATCCGGACTTATCGAGCCAAATAAAGGAAATATTTATGTTAATGGGGTACGACTTAAATCTGAAAACCTGAACCATTTTAGGTCCAAGGTGGGGCAATCGCTTAAACTAGAAACCCCATTTGAGGGAACTTTTATGGAGAACCTCACATTTAACGATTCCAACATCAGCAAAGAGGATATTTTATGGGCCATCGATGCCACTGGTCTTAAGGATGTCATCAAAAAGATGGAGGACGGATTGGATACTATTATCTACCCAGAAGGAAAGCAGATTTCCTACACTGTTGCTAAAAAGATTGTTTTGGCCCGAAGTGTGGTCAAAAAGCCTAAACTATTGGTCTTACGTGACCCATTGGATCAGTTTGACGAGGATGAAGCTTTGCGTATCATGGACTTTTTGACGGACTCAGAGAGACCTTGGTGTTTAGTGGTAGTCAGTGATGATAAAAATTGGATTAAAAAGTGTGGTCGCGTTCTGACCCTCGACAACGGAAAAATTAATAGTAACGCTTAGTGCCATGTTGAATATTTCTAAATCAGTTCTCAATAGAAAGGTAGACCTATCGGGTTTTAAGGCCGTACAGCGCGTCTCGCAACGAAAGCACTACATGCACTTCAATCGTTTTTTGATTGTGTTTTCGATTATCCTTTTAATCATACTTTTTCTGCCTTGGACCCAAAACGTTAGGGGTATAGGTTTCTTGACCACATTGACCCCAGATGAACGACCCCAAACCGTGCAATCACAAATTCCTGGACGAATAGAAAAATGGTATGTGCGTGAAGGGGACTTTGTTGAAAAAGGGGATACTATCCTGCATATCTCTGAGATTAAGAACGAATATTTTGACCCCAATTTGTTGGAACGTACCGATCAACAAATCAAGGCCAAGGAAATGTCGGTTACTTCCTATCAAGAAAAAGTAAGGGCACTTGAAACACAAATAGGGGCACTTACCAAGGAAAGATCTTTGAAATTGGAACAGGCTCAGAACAAGTTGCTTCAAGCAAATTTGAAAGTAGAGAGTGATAGTATTGACTTTGAAGCAGCGAAAACCAACATCATGATAGCGCAAAGGCAGTTTGATCGTACCACCCAGTTGGAATCTGAGGGTCTTAAAGCGGTTACTGATGTAGAGGCGAAAAAACTGAAATTACAAGAGACCCAAGCAAAGTTGATTTCTCAGGAAAATAAGCTTTTGGCTAGCAAAAATGAGGTCTTGAATGCCGAAGTGGAAATCATTCGGGTACAGGCCGAATACGCTGACAAGATTGCTAAGGCGCGGAGTGATAAATTTTCGGCACAATCCAATCAGTTTGACTCCGAGGCTCAAGTGACCAAGCTTGAAAACGAATTTTCCAATTATTCCATTCGAAATGATCTCTATTACATTCGCGCCCCACGAAGCGGTTTCATTAACCGGGCCATTCAAGGGGGTATTGGGGAAACCTTTAAAGAGGGTGATCGATTGGTGGGAATCATGCCCGCCAGTTATGATATGGCCGTGGAGACCTTTGTTGAGCCCATTGATTTACCCTTGATGCACATTGGTGAAAAGGTCAGAATAGAATTTGACGGTTGGCCTGCCATCATTTTCAGTGGATGGCCCAACGTTTCCTATGGGACCTATGGCGGTGAGGTTGTGGCTGTTGAAACTTTTATTAGTGACAATGGCAAGTATCGCATTCTCTTGGCACCGGATCCAGAAGACCATCCCTGGCCGGAGGATCTTCGTGTTGGGTCGGGAGCTGAAACCATTGCCCTTTTGGAAGACGTTCCCATTTGGTTTGAACTATGGCGACAGTTAAATGGTTTCCCACCAAATTATTATCAACCGCAAGATAAGATGGCGACAGCCGAAAAGAAAAAGTAAAAAATGAAACGCTATCTTTTTTATTTGGCATTTTTGACGTTCGGTTTCTCAAATGCCCAACAAGATACGCTTGTCCTGAGCTTTAATGAGTATCTGGGCTATGTCAAAAAATACCATCCCATAGCCAGGCAGGCCCAACTGACCATATCGATCGGTCAGGCCAATCTTATGAAGGCCAGAGGAGGTTTTGACCCCAAAATTGAGGTGGACTATGAACGAAAAAAGTTCAAAGGTGATGAATATTGGGATAGGCTTAATGGCACCTTTAAGATACCTACCTATTTTGGATTGGAGTTCAAAGGTGGATTTGAACAAGCCGAGGGGACAAATATTAATCCAGATGAAGTCTTTCCAACGGATGGGCTTTACAGTGCAGGTGTCTCCGCTTCTCTGGCAAGGGGTTTTTGGATCAATGAGCGGATGGCCACCTTGCGCAAAGCGAAGTTCTTTAGGGAGCAGACCAAAGCAGACCAGGATTTATTGGTCAACCAAATCCTATATGACGCCTCCATTACCTATTTTGACTGGTTGAGAGCTTATAATGAAGCAGAGATTTTTAGGAACTTTTTGACCAATGCTTCTGTACGGTTTGAAGGGATCAAGCAAAGTGCCTTGGCAGGGGATATCGCTATCATTGATACGGTAGAAGCCAAGATTGCCGTACAGAATAGAGCCCTGAGTCTGGAGCAGGCCAGGGTAAAATTGGTGAAAAGATCTTTGGAACTCTCCAATTTTCTTTGGATAGAAGACGTGCCTGTGGAGTTGCAACCCAACGTCATCCCCAATAGGGAACCGCAACAGGAAATTGATGTCACCCTCGAAATTTTTGGAAAACCCTTGGATAGTTTTACGATTGAAAACCATCCAAAATTACGCTCGATGCAGTTTAAGATTGAAGGACTAACGGTAGATAGGCGCCTGAAGGCAAATAAATTGTTGCCCAAGATTGATGTAGAGTATAATTTCCTTACGGAAAACCCAGATAGGATCAATTCTTTTGTTACTGAGGAGTATAAGGGGGGTATCAACTTTTTCTTTCCCTTGTTTTTGCGGAAGGAACGTGGGGACTTGAAGTTGGCCAAATTTAAGTTGCAGGATGCCGAATTTGAAAGGGATAATGCAAGGGTTGAAATTCAAAATAAAGTACTGGCCATTTATCAAGAGTTGGATTCCTTTTTTGAGCAAAACCGGCTAATCGATAACATTGTTCGTGATTATAATACCCTTTTAGCTGCCGAAGAGCGTAAATTCAGTTTTGGGGAAAGTTCCCTCTTTCTCATCAACTCTCGCGAAAGTAAGTTGATTGATGCCGAGTTGAAACAAAATGAGGTGCAAAATAAATTCTTCAACGCTAAAGCCAACCTTTTCAAGAGCCTGGCCATTAATCCCGAAAATCTTTAGAACATGGACCATGCCGATGGAATTCTAAAGGAAAGAAGGAGGTTGCAAGAGACCAAACCCCGATTTGGGATAAATTCTGCAGTAAAGGATACGCTTTTTATTTTCTTTGGAATTTTTTCCGCTGCTTTTGGTCTGGAAAGTTTTCTCCTCCCCAACCGGTTTATTGATGGTGGAGCTACCGGAATTTCACTGCTGGTCTCCGAGGTGACCAAAGTACCGTTGGCTATTCTCATCATTTTTGTCAATGTCCCCTTTTTATTCATGGCCTACAAGACCATTGGGAAACAGTTTGCCGTGAAGGCATTATTGGCCATTTTAGGATTGGCCATGGTGTTGGCACTCATTAATTTCCCTGAAGTAACCCAAGATAAACTCCTGGTATCCGTATTCGGTGGTTTTTTTCTTGGCGCTGGGATAGGAATGTCAATTAGGGGAGGGAGTGTCTTGGATGGTACGGAGGTATTGGCTATTTATCTCAGCAAAAAACTGGGGGTAAAAATAGGTGACGTAATCATTTTGATCAATATAGTCATCTTTTTGGCCGGTGCCTATTTGTTGTCCATCGAGGCCGCGTTGTATTCCATGTTAACCTATTTGGCCGCATCCAAAACATTGGATTTTGTAGTTGACGGTATTGAGGAATATACAGGTGTTACGATAATTTCCCCTAAAAGTGAGGAGATACGGCAAATGGTCACGGAAAAGTTGGGTAGGGGATTGACCATATATAAGGCATCCGGAGGATATGGAAAGCATGGGGAACGAAATGAATATAATGTTATTTATACGGTAATCACCCGTCTGGAAATACGAAAGCTCACCGTGGAAATCGAGAAATTGGATCCCAAGGCTTTTGTGGTCATGAGCAGTATAAATGATACCCGAGGGGGGATGATTAAAAAGCGTTCTTTCAAATAATAGTAAAACTATTATATTAACAAAGTTTAACCACCTTTATAGTAAGCATTACTTTTCTATTGTTGTTCTCAGTCGTATCTTTGTGCAAAGAAATTGCATGGGAAAAAAAGGCGTGAAAAAGAAAGAAGCTCCTGTACTTTTTCCTGAAGGGAAAAGTGGTGGGGGGCTTCCTGAGCTTGAGATTGGAACCACTTTGCGTATTGGTAGACCCTCCAATAGGTACTACCAATACCTTCATTTTTCCCTTGATTTTTTGAACCAAAGATTGGATGATCTTTCAAAACTGCTTGACCTAGAGGGTACACCGGTTCAGGTGATTGGGGAGATTCGCCTTACCGAGGGCAACGAATTTGCCATAGTTCAAAAAAAAGATGGAGAAACTTTTTTTGATAATGAGGTTCGATTGTTTGCTGATAGGCAAAAGGCCTTGGATAGCCATGAGTTGATATTTGAACAGTAAAACATAAGTAATCGAAAAATGAGAAAGAGAAGTATTGTTTTTGTGATGTTGTTGAGTGCCTTTACAATGCATTTTGGTTTTGCTTCCAATGAATTGAATGATAACAACACTCTTGAGAAACAAGCCGAGGCCCAAATTTTGGCTTCCATCACATATATTGAAGACGAAATTGATGATGAAATAGACCTTGGTTTCAACGTCCATGAATATTTGCCTTTGGATTTTGATCCTTATAAGGGCATGATTTATGGTCTTGATGATATCGAATATATCGAGTCTGATGAAGTATTGGAACTTTAATTGTAAGCTCCTTAAAGGGGCTTTTTTTATCGTTCCATTTAACTCAATGATTTGTGTCAGCTTTTAACGGAGAATACGACTTTAACTTTATGCCATAAAGTTGAAATCTATGTATACCCTTGCTGAAAATCCCATAAAGTCCATAAAAGTGATTTTGCAAAACGCTTTGAATCAAAGCATCACTTACGAAGAATACCGCAAATTGGTACGCCAACTGGCCGTTGACCAGTCAAATACAGGCCCTGAAAGGACAGCGGCTTTGGCAAATTATACCCAGCTGAACGATACGCGTATGAACCGTTGGGATAAAATGCTAAGAATACCTGGGGACGTAGTTTCAAAAATAATGGCTTCCAACAAAAAGGTTACTTGGCTGGTACTTACGGAAAGCTGGTGTGGGGATGCTTCCCCTAGCCTGCCCGTAATGAACAAACTAACTGAAATCAACCCAAATATTGAGCTTAAAATTGTGCTCAGGGATGAGCATCCGGAATTAATGGATCGCTTCTTGACCAATGGCACCCGTTCCATTCCCAAATTGATTTCCTTGGATTCCAAAACAAAAGAAGTTTTAGGGGAGTGGGGTCCACGTTCTACCAAGGCCACTAAAATGGTCATGGATGAAAAAGCCAAAAACGGAACCTTAGGTCCTGAATTCAAGCAAGAACTACAGGTATTTTACAATAAGGACAAAGGACAGGATATCATTAAGGATTTAACGGAATTATTTCCCTTGGAATAGGTAGGTAATGGTACCGATCTGACTGCTTTTTGGACTCCTGCTAAAGTTGGCCTTTAGGGCATAGGACTTTGCATTTTCTATCAAACAGTAATCATTGGTACTTGAGCTTTTCCCGTTGAAGGAGACCTCAAGTACATCTCCATTTTGGTCAACGGTAATATTAATCACAACCTTTCCCCCATTTTCACAGGTATAAATGGGTGGAGGAAGGTAATAGGCATTTCTGTCCACCAGGGAATACGAAATGGACGTTCTTTTGTCCTTTAAATTATTGGTAAATTCCTTTTTTTCAGCCTCACGTTCTCCCAGTTGCTCTTTTCGCTCTTGCCGCTTTTTTGCCAGTTCTTTTAGATCGGCAGCGTAACCGGAGTCATTGTTCAAAAACTCATTGGGGCCACTTTTTATTTCACGCTCTTCCATCAATTCCTCCAATGTTTTTAAGGGTTCCGGATTTCCTACACTGGGCTTCACAGTTTCACTAAAGGCCCTATGACTCTGAACGGGGTCATTCTGTGCCATTTGTTCCAGTCGTTCCTTTTCCTCCAGCAATTGCTCCACTTCTTCATCCAGTATGGCCATTTCAATGACATATTCATCTTCTTCCCGGTTGACCAAATGCACGTTATAGGCAAGCAATACGACATTGGCCATGGTAAAAATGGTAATGATCAATGATAATTGTTTGCGATTCAGGTTCATGGTCTACTAATAACCCAGATTTACCAAAAATATTTTATTCTTCGGAATTGGTGGAATCTGTATTTTTTTCCAGCCAATCCTTGAATTTATGGGGACTCTGGGCATTATTTACGTCAAAATCACCTATTTTGGTTCTTCGAAGTGCGGTCAAGTGCGCTCCTGAATCCAATGCTTTTCCAAAATCGTGGGCCAAGGAACGAATATAGGTGCCCTTACTACAGACGACTTTAAAATCCACTTTTGGCAGGTGAATATTGGTAATTTCAAAGTCAAAAATTTTGATTTTGCGTGATGGAATTTCCACCGTTTCTCCCTTGCGCGCAAATTCATACAATCGTTTTCCATCTTTCTTTACTGCCGAAAAGACAGGGGGGTATTGCTCAATGTCACCCAAAAAAGAAGTAGCACACGTCTTAATCTTTGAAATGGAAATATGCGCAGTGGGGAAGGTCTGGTCGATGGCCGTTTCCAGATCATAGGATGGTGTCGTGGCCCCCAAACTCAAGGTTCCCGTATATTCTTTTACCTGTCCCTGTAATTCGGGTATTTTTTTGGTGAATTTTCCCGTGCATATGAGGAGGAGTCCCGTAGCCAAAGGGTCCAAAGTGCCGGCATGACCGATTTTAAATTTTTTGGTGAGGTTGAATTTTTTACGGATGGCCCATTTTAAAGCATTGACGGCTTGGAACGACGACCATTCCAAAGGCTTGTCAATCAATAGAATTTGACCGTCCGTAAAATATGAAGAAGAAATATTTTGCTTCATTGACCTATCTCCAGATACTCCAAACGATGGCAATTAGGCCAACGATAAAACAGTAAATGGCAAAATACGTCAATTTGCTTTGGCGTACTAATTTTAGCATCCAAGTACAGGCCGCCAAACCGGCCATAAAAGCAGCTACAAAACCTGCTCCCATGGCCCCAATCTGGGAACTCTCAAAGCTAATGTCACCACTTAAAATATCTTTCGCAACCTTTCCCAAAATCAAGGGAACGACCATCAAAAAGGAAAAACGTGCGGATTTTGTCTTGTCAATGCCAAGAAGCACAGCGGTGGAGATGGTAGCCCCACTACGTGAGATACCCGGCAACATCGCCACCATTTGTGCCATCCCTATCACAAAGGAACTTCTATAGGAAACCCCTTTGGGCGTGGTCTTGGCCATATCGGCCAAATATAAAAGTACAGCTGTGATGATCAACATAATTCCCACGATAATGATAGCCCCATCAAAAAAGACTTCCATAAAGTCTTCCAGTAAAAAGCCGACCAAAGCCGCTGGAATCATGGAAATAATGATTTTCAAGCTGAACTGGGTTTCTTCATTCCATTTAAATTGAAAAAGTCCTTTGATAATATCCCAGACGTCTCTTCTAAACACGACTATGGTACTTAGTGCTGTAGCAAAATGAAGTACAACAGTAAATAAAAGACTTTCTTCGGGAATGGAATTGTCCCCTAAAATGGCTTTGCCCAATTCTAAATGTCCGCTGGAAGAAACAGGCAAAAATTCGGTCAATCCTTGAATGATGCCTAGGATAATCGCGTCAATGGTATCCAATACTTATTTCTTTTTGGTAGGGTCCAAAAGGATGGCGTAAATCTGTATGCCCAATCCAATAAGCACCAAGAGTGGCGCTAGCCGAATCCTTCGAAAATTATAGATTTCGGGATTGAAGACGTTGGGGTCATCACTTCCGCCACCACTCATCAAAATGAATCCAAGCGCTATAAATGCTATTCCGATGAACAAAAAAGTATAGTTCTTTCTTTGGAATATGAACTGCGGTTTCTTTTTTTGACTCGTACTACTTTTCTTACCCATTTGTTTCGGATTGATAACGCAAGTTAACTATTCTAATTGTTTGAAAGGCAAATTATCTGATACTTCAATTTAATAATACAAATCATTCGTTCTCAGGTTCAGAAAACGTTGTGTTGCAAAAAAGGTGCTGATGTAGGATATCAAAATACCCAAGATCAGGACTCCAAAAAACAATACACCCAGTAGCGGGATGTCTTCGAAAATGCCTAATTCCGGGAAGGTCCTGTCCACGTAGTAGAGTACTGCCGCCAATGCCAATAATGCAATAAGCCCTCCGTATAAACCAAGCTTAACATTATTGATGATAAAGGGTTTTCTAATAAAGGTTTTGGTTGCTCCGACCATTTGCATGGTTTTAATGATAAAGCGTTTGGAATAGATGGACAAACGAATGGAGCTATTGATCAGGAGTACTGCAATAACCGTAAACAAGGCACTGGCCAACAATATCCAAAGGCTTATCTTTTTTACGTTGTCATTTAAAAGTGAAATCAAGGGTTGATCGTAGCTCACATCATCCACAAAGGATTTGTTCGATAACGACTCCGCAATTTCAGCTACTTGCACTGAAGAGACAAAATCTGCCTTAAGGTTAACATCAAAAGAATTTTTTAGGGGATTATATCCCAAAAACTCTTGAAAATTCTCTCCAATATCTTCACTGTACTGTTCCGCGGCATCCTCTTTGGAAACATAGACGGCCGTTTTGGTATAGTCGGCCATGGCCAAACTTTTTTGCAATTGATCGATCTCCACGGGCTTTGCAGTGTCCTTTAAAAAGACCGAAACGGTAATCTGTTCCTTAAAATGATCGGCCAGTTTTTTGGTATTCAAAACCAACAGCCCTAAAACACCCAACAGAAATAGTACAAGTGCAATACTGAGCACTACCGAAAAGTAAGAGGAAATGAGCCGTCGTTTTTGGTAACGTTCAATGTATTGTGCCATAGTATCAAATAAATACGTAAAAATAGAAAAGTAATTTTTACACGGATCATAAATTTGATTTTAGCATTATCTTTTCAGTGTGAAGTGTCCTTTGATTACGGTATCGTCCAATCGGATGCTATACCAATAATCTGACGAAGGTAAAAGCGTGCCATCATTGGAACCGTCCCAAGAAAATTCCGAATTGTTCGAGGATACGATAAGATTTCCCAAACGATTGAAAATTGCAATTTCGTAAGTTGTGGAAAATGCCGCGCCTTGGGGTTTAAAGGTATCATTGAAACCATCTCCATTAGGAGTAAAAAATTTGGGAATCACCAAATGCAGAAACTCTTGGCTTACTGGGGGACAGGTCATATCACTCCTTACATAAATGGTGTAAAGGCCACCTTCCATCAAATCAAAAATAGGGCTGTTCCCGTAGGAAATGCCATTTAATGAATATTCAAATGTCCCGGAATTGGCCATGGTCACTTCAATATTCTCGGCGTCGGAACGGATGGAAGCAATTATTGGGGCATCAATTTGATTGACAACGATGGTTTTTGTGTTTGAGCAGGATTGAGCATTGGTAACCGTAACCGTATACGTACCCGGTGCTTGCACCGAAATGGTCTCTGTTGTTTCACCCGTATTCCACAAATACGAAACATTGGCAACATTGGCCGAGAGTTGAATGGACGTTGTCTCACAAAAGGTTATATTTTCGTCCATGACCTCAGGTGCCTCAAAAATGGTTACTTCTATTGCGGTTCGGCTGATTGAAAAGCATGAGGTTAAAGTGGAGGAAGCTTCCGCATAGTAGGTTCCGGATCGTTCAGGGGTGAAAACAGTACTATTTTCCAAAAGCAAGTTCCCGCCTGAGGGGCTGTCATACCAATTTACCGAGATGTTTTCAGGAACTTCAACCGAAACAAAACCTTCTGTATTTGCACAAATGGCAACCGGCCCATCGCTCAGCGGAGCCTCCGGTATTGGCACATACACCACCTGAAATATGTCGGAAATGACATTGCAAAAAGAATTTGGGACATTCAAAAGGTCTTCAGCGACCTTGACACGGTAAAAAAATGTGATATTTCGTGAAGGCGTTGTATAGGTTTCCATGGTAGCTCCGGGAATATCGACCCAATCGACCCCATCCGAACTTTCCTGCCACTGGTAAAAATGACTGTTAAAAACCGTAAAATCAGGATTTGCCGTTAAGGTAAATGAAGTAGGGCCAAGATCTTCACAAATAGCAGTAATGGATTCATTTTGTGCGTCGGTAACATTAATAAAATCACCACATGATCTAAACACGATATCGTCAATGGCAAGGTCATTTCCGCAGCCACCGGCACCATTGTTCAACATTTTGAGAATAACGGAGGTTTGGCCCGGTTCCGTCTTGAAAACAAGACCATACTGTCTCCAGATAGGACTGGAAGTCCCTTGGATATCCCCAGTATCTCCTGAGGCCAAAAGAATGGTGTCCGTATCATCCCAAATTTGAAATCGAACATTTATGGGAATACCGCCATTTGGACATTCAGTTGAAGAGGGTAAAAGATTAAGCAGCCATGATGAAAACTCATATGAAGTGTTTTCACATAAGCCATCGATATTCCTTCTAAAAAACTCACCAGGGGTAAAGTCCGCATTGACGATAAAGGCTTTTCCATTGGTATCGCCAGGAGTATGGTCCGTGGTATCAAACCAATCAAAATAATTTGTGCGGCTCGATATCGTATAATTACCGTCAATGGGCTGTTGGGGGCCGCCAGCAACATAGTTGTAGGTGGTGGTTCCGGCAGGTAAAGGTGGGCCATCCTGCAGTCCCATACCAAAGGTTTCCGTAAAAATGGGATCCCCTGAATTACCACCACAAAACCCCAGTTGCCCACGAATATTTTGTAAGGAAAGGCCTATAAGAAAAAGTAAGACAAGGGGGGTATTTTTTTGCATTTCTTCAGGTATCAAAGATTGAATTAGGCTCTTACCTAATCTTTTTACGCTCTGACGGATTAAACCTATTTTTGCCAGATTATTAGGAGAAATATATAAAATGAATTATAATTTCAGGAACATCGAGGATAAATGGCAAAAGTACTGGGCCAAAAATGAAACCTTTAAGGCTGAAAACCGATCGGACAAGCCCAAGTTTTACGCCCTATCCATGTTTCCATATCCCTCCGGGGCAGGACTGCACGTAGGGCATCCCTTGGGCTATATTGCCTGTGATATCTATGCCCGATATAAAAGGCATAAGGGCTACAATGTACTGCACCCTATGGGCTATGATTCCTTTGGCCTTCCCGCGGAACAGTACGCCATTCAAACCGGTCAACATCCTGCAATTACCACGGAAACCAATATTAAACGCTATCGGGAGCAGTTGGACCAATTGGGTTTTTCCTTTGATTGGAGCCGTGAGGTACGCACGTCGGACCCTACCTATTACAAATGGACACAATGGGTCTTTATTCAATTGTTTCATTCATGGTACAACAATACAACAGATAGGGCCGAATCCATTGATATGTTGATCTCAGTTTTTGAAAAGGAGGGCAATGTAAAAATAGACGCCGCATGTGACGATGATACGCCCTTGTTTACGGCAAAGGAATGGAACGGTTTTTCATCAACCGAACAGCAGAACATCCTTTTAAAGTATCGGTTGACCTATTTGGCCGATGCAGAGGTAAACTGGTGTCCGGCTTTGGGAACAGTTTTGGCGAATGACGAAATCGTGAACGGAGTTTCAGAACGCGGGGGTCATCCCGTGATTCGCAAAAAGATGACCCAGTGGATGATGCGCATCACTGCCTATGCGCAACGTTTGTTGGATGGCTTGGACGCCATTGACTGGCCACAACCTTTGAAGGACTCCCAAACCAATTGGATTGGTCGGTCCGAGGGGGCTTCCGTTACTTTTAATGTATTGCCCCACACTAAGGTTGAGGCTCTCGAAACGACCAAAGAAGGGGACACTTCGAGAACCTCAGTGTCCCATAAAATAGAGGTATTTACCACCCGCCCCGATACCATTTTCGGGGTGTCTTTCATGACCTTGGCACCGGAGCATGAACTGGTTGAAAAGATTACTACTCAAGAGCAAAAAAGGGAAGTGGAAGCGTATGTGGAAGCAACGGCAAAGCGTTCGGAGCGCGATCGCATGGCCGATGTCAAAACGATTTCAGGAGTCTTTACTGGGGCTTATGCCGAACATCCCTTTACCAAGAAACCCATCCCCATTTGGATTGGGGATTATGTGCTGGCGAGTTATGGTACGGGTGCTGTCATGGCCGTGCCATGTGGGGACCAACGGGATTATGATTTTGCCAAGTACTATGGCATTGACATTCCCAATATTTTTGACGGGGTTGATATTTCTAAGCAAGCCTTTGCAGATAAAGCAACGACCGTTATCGCCAATTCCGACTTTTTGAACGGTTTGAGCTATAAAGACGCTACCCGTAAAGTAATTGACGAATTGGAGAAGATAGGTCACGGAAAAGGTAAAATCAATTACCGCCTGCGCGATGCAGTTTTCAGCCGACAACGCTATTGGGGAGAACCCTTCCCCGTGTATTATGATGCTGATGGTGTGCCACAGATGATAGCGGAGGACCATTTACCGCTGCAGCTTCCCGAAGTGGAGAAATACCTCCCCACGGAAACTGGGGAACCCCCTTTGGGCAATGCTACCCTTTGGGCGTGGAATACCAAAACCCATAAAGTGGTCGCCAATGCATTGATTGACAACCAAACGGTATTTGCCCTTGAATTAAATACCATGCCGGGATGGGCGGGAAGTTCGCAATACTTTAACCGCTACATGGACCCCCATAATGATGGGGCCATTTATTCAGAAGATGCCATTGGGTATTGGCAGGATGTAGACCTCTACATTGGAGGTAGTGAACATGCTACGGGGCATTTGCTGTACTCTCGTTTCTGGCAAAAGTTTTTGTTTGATCGGGGAATAGCTCCAAAGGATGAATTTGCCAAAAAATTGATCAATCAGGGGATGATTACAGGAACCAGTGCGTTGATATATAGAGTTCTGGGCTTCAAAAATAAATATGTTTCGAAGGGCTATAGGAATAGATTTGTTCACGAGTTTGATGAGGCCACCGTTAAAAAAGTTCGAGAATTTGTCAAACTCAAACAAGGTGCAATAGCTTTTCAGGAGTTGCATGTGGATGTATCCCTAATCAATACTTCAGACGAATTAAATATTGAGGCTTTAAGGAAATGGCAACCTGAGTACGAAAATGCTGATTTTCTCCTGGAAGAAGGGAAATATATTGTTGGAAGGGTTATCGAAAAAATGTCCAAAAGGTGGTTTAACGTTGTCAATCCAGACCAAATCTGTGAGGAGTATGGCGCGGACAGTCTGCGACTGTACGAAATGTTCCTGGGCCCCTTGGAACAATCCAAACCATGGAATACCGCCGGACTTACTGGAGTCCACTCCTTTCTTAAAAAACTCTGGAAACTGTATGTGCCATTCATTGATGGGTCGCTGAGCGGAGTCGAAGAGGAACCCAATCCCGAAAACCTAAAAACGCTACACAAAACCATCAAAAAAGTGGAGGAAGATATTGAAAACTTCAGTTTCAACACCTCGGTCTCCACTTTTATGATCTGCGTTAATGAGCTGACGGCCCAAAAGTGCACGAGCAAGGCCATTTTGGAACCCTTGGCCATTTTGGTATCCCCCTATGCGCCGCACATTGCCGAGGAACTTTGGGAATTATTGGGACATACCCAATCCATTGCCAATGCTTCCTTTCCAAAGTTTGACGCTGCGCACTTGGTGGAGCGTACCAAGGAATACCCTATTTCCTTTAATGGAAAGATGCGTTTTAAAATGCAGCTTCCGGCGGACATGGGTAAAGCCGATATCGAAGCAGCTGTACTAGCTCACGAACAAACGGCAAAATATCTGGCGGGTCGTAACCCTAAGAAAGTTATTGTGGTGCCTGGAAAGATTGTGAACATTGTAGGATAACGATCTTCCTTGGTTCTTGGAAGGAGAACCAGTTGTAATAAAATGGTCTTGTTCCTAAGTTTTAGGAGCCATTCGTTCATATATGTAGTTTATGCCAATCATTGAGATTATCGGTCTTATAGCCGCTACTTGTACTACCTTGGCTTTCGTGCCCCAAGTTTTTAGGGCATGGAAATACAAATCCACGCAAGACATCTCCCTGACCATGTATTTGGTACTTCTTGCTGGACTCTTCCTTTGGCTCGTTTATGGAATCCATCACAACAGCCTCGCCATTATTTTGGCAAATACCGTTACGGGAATTTTAGTTGTATTCATGTTGGTCCTTAAATTTCGACATAAATAGGGATAAAAATTATATTTTTTTATCGGTACCCCCTAAAATGATGGGGGTAAACTTTAAAAAATGTACTTTTTAACGAGCACGACCCTGCATTTCATCGAATTTATTTCTACATTCCTAGAATATCGTACACTTTTGGAATGGATTTCAACCACATAGAACAACTTTAAATTGAAAATCATGATTATTGGTGTACCCAAAGAGATTAAAAACAATGAAAGTCGGGTAGGGATGACCCCTTCTGGCGTTTTCGAATTGGTCAAGAACAACCATACGGTCTACATTCAATCCACTGCCGGTGAAGGAAGTGGTTTTTTTGACAAGGACTACCTTGAGGCGGGTGCCCAAATTTTGGAGACCATAGAAGAGGTGTATGCCAAAGCTGAAATGATCGTTAAGGTAAAGGAACCCATTGCCAAGGAGTATCCTTTAATTCGAAAAGGCCAAGTGGTCTTTACGTATTTTCATTTTGCGTCCAGTGAACCCCTGACCAAGGCCATGATTCAAAGTAAGGCCATTTGTATCGCTTATGAAACCGTGGAAGATGAAGATGGTACCCTGCCGTTGCTAACACCCATGTCCGAAGTAGCCGGTCGTATGGCCATACAACAGGGTGCTAAGTATTTGGAAAAACCGGTGAAGGGAAAAGGCGTATTGTTAGGAGGTGTTCCTGGGGTACAGCCAGGTAAGGTATTGGTGTTAGGAGCAGGAACGGTTGGTATTCAGGCGGCCAAAATGGCGGCTGGATTGGGGGCCCATGTCACCATTATGGATATTAACATGAAACGGCTGCGATACGTGAATGACGTTATGCCCAATCACGTAGTGACCGATTTCTCCAACGAGTTACGTATTCGAAAGCACATCAGAACCCACGATTTAATCGTAGGAGCGGTATTACTGAAGGGGGCAAAAGCGCCAAACCTGATTACTAGGGATATGCTCAAGGATATGCATCCTGGAACCGTAATCGTTGATGTTGCCGTTGACCAAGGGGGGTGTATTGAAACCACCAAACCCACAACACACGAAGATCCCGTGTATATCATTGATGATGTAGTGCACTATTGCGTTGCCAATATGCCAGGGGCGGTACCTTATACTTCTACTATTGCGTTGACCAACGTAACACTTCCCTATGTTTTAGGCCTTGCCAACAAGGGATGGCAAAGTGCTTGCAGAATGGACAAATCCCTGGAAAAAGGATTGAACATTGTTGAAGGTGAAGTGGTGTACAAAGAAATCATAGAGGCATTTGATTGGGAAACCCCCGTTTTGGTATAAACGAACAAAATGTCAGTTTTTGAAGCCCTGCCCTTATTTGGCGGGGTTTTTGCTTTTGTCTTGGTATCTTTGAATTCAATTTAAAACGAAGAAATCATGATGAGATATTATATATTGATTGGTGCCATAGCATTGGTTAGCTGGTTGGTAAGTGCGCGACTGAAGAGTAAGTTCAAGCATTACTCTAGGGTGCACCTGCAAAATGGAATGAGTGGGGCAGAGATTGCACAAAAGATGTTGAATGACCATGGCATACGGGATGTGAAGGTGATTTCCACACCGGGAATGTTGACCGATCACTACAATCCGAAAAACAAAACGGTCAACCTTAGTGAAGGGGTGTATAGTCAACGCAATGCTGCCTCTGCGGCAGTCGCAGCACATGAAGTGGGGCACGCGGTACAACATGCACAGGCCTATGAGTGGTTGACCATGCGTTCCAAATTAGTGCCCGTGGTAAGTGTGACTTCGGGAATGTCCACCTGGATAGTTTTCGGAGGGTTGGCCTTGGGTGCAGCGGCTGGAGTTGGACTTGGGTACTGGATTGCTGTTGCCGGTTTGGTCATGATGGCCTTTGCAACACTATTCAGTTTGGTTACGCTTCCTGTGGAGTATGATGCCAGCAAGCGCGCCTTGGTCTGGTTAAAACAAAAAAATGTAGTGACCCAGCAGGAATATGCTGGCTCCGAAGATGCTTTGAAATGGGCAGCACGAACCTATTTGGTTGCGGCCATTGGTTCCATTGCCACCTTGCTCTATTGGGCCCTCCAAGTTTTTGGTGGAAGGGATTAGACATTAAAATCGCGATGATAAAAAACCTGTCATACCACTGGTTATGATAGGTTTTTTATTTTTAGGGCAATGAAAGGGTTGGAAAGGCTATTTGAAAATATGGAGCGCTTTGTGTTCTTGAAAGACCATGAAAAGGATCGTATAGCCTCTATTTTTGGGGAGCAAAGGATAAAACGACGGCAGTTCCTTGATCAACCGGGATTTGTCTGTACGTACCGAAATTATGTGGTTCGTGGGGCCTTTAGGTCCTATTATTTGGATGGGGAAGGAAAAGAGCACACGGTGCAGATAGCAATGGACGATTGGTTTGTAAGTGACTTTTACAGTTATATCACCCAAACGCCGGCTACTTTGTTTGTAGAGGCACTGGAAGATTCAACGATTCTAAGGACTACGTACGATACCATCGAACCCCTTTGTAAGGAAATACATGCGTTAAGCGAATATTTTAGGATTACTACCGAGCGGGCGTTTGCCTATTCAAGAAATCGAGCACTATCCAACCTTAGCCTTAATGCCGAGGAACGGTTTTTAGAACTTCATGAAAGATATCCTGAAATGGTGCAGCGGGTGCCTCAAAAGGTCATCGCCTCCTATTTGGGAATGACACCGGAGTTTTTGAGTAAGATCAGGAAGAAGATTTCTGCCAAAACTTAATCCAGTTTAAGACCTTTTCATAAAATACTTCATTTTTTTTCGGCCATAGCCTATGGAATTTTGGGTCATTATTCCAAAACAAAAAAGATGACTTTCAAAATTCAAACCGCAGTACATTGGGTATTGGGACTTTTAATGTTGGTTTTTGGCCTAAATAAATTTTTTGGGTTTCTTCCGGTGCAACCCCCTGCCGATGAAACGGCGCAGCAATTCTTGGGTACCATGTTCGGCAGTTACTTGTTTGTGATTGTGGCTATCACCGAAGTTTTGGGGGGCGTATTCTTGTTTGCGTTAAGGACCCGAAAGTGGGGTATGTTTCTTCTGGCACCGGTAATTTTCAATATTGTTGCCTTCCACTTGGCTCACGACTTTATTGGGAATGGTATTTGGATACTGCCAACCCTTCTATTTATGGTAGCCATGTACAATGAATGGCCCTACTTCAGCATAAACCTTAAAAACATACAATAATGGCAAAGACGTGGTTTATTACGGGAATTTCAAGTGGCCTTGGTCAAGCTTTGGCAGAAGAAGTGATGGCCAAAGGTGACTATGTAATAGGTACCCTTAGGAAATCGGATCAGGTCGATGCCTATAACGAAAAATATAAGGGCAGGGCAGAAGCTGTTTTGGCAGATATTACTGATTTTAAAAGAATGGGAGAACTTATTTCCAATGTCCCTTGTATTGATGTTTTGGTCAATAACGCGGGGATTGGGTTTGTTGGAGCTATTGAAGAAACCAGTTTGGAGGAAATCAGAGGGGTTTTTGAGGCCAATTTTTTTGCTGCCTTATGGTTGACGCAACTGGTGTTACCAAAAATGCGCGATCGGTCTGGGGGACACATTGTCCAAATTTCTTCGCACGCTGGAATAAAGGCATTTGCAGGATTTGGAATATATAGTGCCAGTAAGTTTGCCTTGGAAGGTTTTACGGAAGCACTGGCGCAGGAAGTAATCCCTCTTGGAATTAAGGTCACCCTTGTGGAACCTGGTCCATTTCGGACGCAGTTTGCATCAAAAGGGCTATCAGAAGCCAAGAGGTTGATTCATGAATATGATGAATCTGCTGGAGCATTTCGCAACACTTTAAAAGGAGTGCATGGCAAACAGGAAGGAGACCCAAAAAAAGCTGCAAAAGCCATTGTGGGCAAAGTAGTTTCGGGGAGTTCCTCCTTAAGAATGCCATTAGGTAAAATACCAATGGCCACTATACAAATCAAGTTGGATAGTGTTAAATCCGATCTGGAAGAAAATAGGACTGTAGCAGAAAATGTGGTTTTCCGCTAAAAACTGAAGGCATAGGAAAGTTGCAGATAAATATGGGACTCTGCATTGGGAGTTTCTGGTGAAAGATATCGAATTCCTACCTTATAATCGTTTCGGTCAAAACGGTGATTAAAATCAAAACCCAGTCTAAGTAGTGAAGTCTCAATATCCCTTAGGACTTTGGAGTCATCACCAAAGAGATTTCCTTCAATAAGTCCATTATAGAAAACGTGCCTATAGGCCAATCGAAGGGCAAAGTAGATTTCTCTATCGTTGTTTCCCAAACGATTGTAAGCAATGCTTTTAGAGAGACCATTTCTTCTGCCGAAGTAAGCTACAATTTCTTGCTCCGCATAAGTGTCTCGTGAACCTAGGGCCAAACTGGGACTCACCGCAACGTTTATCCCAAATGGATTAGGGGCAATATGCCATTCTTTTGCATAGGTCAGATATAGATTTAAGTGAAAACTGTCTCTTAATTCATCGGTCCAAGGTGGTACTGATGACCATATGATGTTTTTGTGATACCAGCGTTGAAAACCACCGGCCCCGGAATTTGGTCCAACAATCCCAGTTAGTAGTTTCACTTTAAAAAATTGCTTGTCATTTGCCACGGACCAAGTGGAGTTAAGACCTAGAAAACCTGCATAGGGCCTATCAAAATTGGAAGTATTGGTTGACTTGGTCCGTTCAGGAGTATATACCTGTTGGGTCAATTCAAATTCCAACTGTTCCGCTCCATTACTGAAAAGCTTTTCTTTGGGTAACATACGGTATGTTAAAAACAATCCAGAAGAATAGTGCTTATCGGTCAACACAAAAAAATCATTGTCATGTCTAAGCTCCACTTGATGGCTGTAGGATTGAGATTCATAACTGCGCTGGGAAAACAAGGAAGCATGTAGGGTGCCAATGATAAGTGCTAAGAGTGTAGGCCGCATCAAGTATTAAATGGAAATCTGTCTATTGATTTGTTGGTTCAATGAAATAAAGGTCTCCGTTCGCGAAACACCTTCTATTTGCTGAATGTTTTTATTGAGTACGTGCATGAGATGTTCATTGTCCTTGCAAAGTACTTTTATCAAGATGCTCCAATTTCCCGTAGTATAATGGCATTCCAAGACTTCGGGGATTTTTTTGAGCGCCGCAACGGCCCGAGGATTGCTCATGGCCCTATCCAAGAAAATTCCAATATAGGCCATGGTGGTGTATCCCAATACTTTTGGATTGATGACAAATTTAGAACCCGAAATCACGTTTGCAGCTTCCAATTTCCGCAAGCGTTGATGGATGGCGGCTCCAGAAATACCAATATCCCTGGCAATTTCCAAAATGGGCGTTCTGGCATCCTGCATAAGATGCCTTAGAATTTTTTTGTCGATTCCATCCAATTTTAACAGGTTGTTAGTGGATTTCATACCTATCATTCAAACTGAAATCCAAAGATAGAAAATACGGATAAACGTTAACCCGCTATGGAGTCTGGGTTATATCCCAAATATGGAACTTGAAATTCGTTGAATTGTATGCCGTGGCTTTTTAGCTCAGTGAGAATTGGGCCATAGACCTCTTTCGAGATGGGAATTTGAACTCCTGGTGTCGTTATCTTTTTGTTAAGGATATTAAGTGTGGCCATTGCAACGGGTAAACCTACGGTTTTTGCCATGGCGGTGTGTGTTCTGTTTTCTCCCAAAACGACCATATTGGCATCCAATTGTTTCTTTTTTCCATTCAATTCATAACCAAACTTGTGGTACATTACGATCATGTCCTTTTCATTGGCTCCAAGTGTCCAGCTTTCTTCAAGGATTTGTTGTAATGCCTTGGCAGGTGTAGCATTTTCTAAGGTAATGGTTTTAGAGGCGCTAAAGAGATCCAGTTCCCTTAGTTTTTCCCACATGATGTCATCTTGGTCTATTTTAAGATAGTGCCTGAGCTTCAACTCCACCGAGTCCGTAGGGGAGTAGGGTAAAAAAAGGTTGACAAATTCCCGATACGACATTCCGTTGGAATTCTCAATCTCATAACTATCATCGGTCATACCCATTTGTACAAAGATGTTCCATGCCCTTGAGAAGCCTACCCTTCGCATTGTTCCCCGATAAAGGGTCAAAACATCTTGAAGGCCATAGGCTTCCCTATACCAAAGGGAATCCCTATTGGCATAGCCTTCGAACTTTCCATACCCTTCAATATCAAGAAATTCGGTCCTTCGAAACAATTTGTGGTAGGGAATATATTTGTAGGTGCCCTCTTGGATGAATTTTGCAGCTCCACCCTGTCCAGCAACTACCACATTTCTAGGGTTCCAAGTAAATTTATAGTTCCAGAGGTTGGTATCGTCTTCCGGGGCCACCAGACCCCCGGTGAAAGACTCGAACAAAATCATTTTTCCCCCTTTCCCTCTAATGCGGTCAATCACTTCCATGGCACTCATATGGTCGATACCTGGATCGAGTCCTATTTCATTCATAAAGACCAAGTTTAATTTCTCGGCTTCGGAATCCAATTTTCGAATTTCATCACTGATGTAGGATGCGGTTACCAAGTGTTTTTTAAACGCAATACAGTCCTGGGCCACTTTGAAGTGCATTCTTGCGGGTAACATGGAAACGACAATATCAACCTCCTTCACAGCCGTCTCTCTTGATTCCTCGTCCAAAATGTTCAGTTCAATTGCCTGGCATCTGGAATGCGAAGCTATCTTAGGTGGTATGCTAGTAAGATTTAAGTCCCCAATGGTAAGGTGCAAGTCTTCGGAAACCGATTTGTTCAAGAAATAATCCAATAAATAAGAAGTGGATTTTCCAGCTCCCAATACAAGAATTTTACGGGCCATACATTTAAGTTACCTTTGTCACTAATGGATACGAAAGTATCAAAATGTTATATTTTTAAAAAAACAGAGCTCTTAAGTTATGAACAAAACAATTTTGGCTACTGGATTGATCTTTGGAATATTGGCTGTTGTCTTAGGGGCCTTTGGGGCCCATGGATTAAAAAAAGTGCTTGGTCCTGAAGAAATCAACACTTTTGAAACCGGTGTAAAGTACCAAATATACCACGCGTTGTTCTTGATTCTATTGAGTACAATTACCCTGGCCTCCGATGGAACCAAAAAAGTGGTTTTTTATCTGACCGTTATTGGTGTGATGCTCTTTTCCATTTCCATTTACTTTTTGGCTACCAACAATTTAACTTCTTTCGATTTTCGAAAAATAGGTTTTATTACTCCAATCGGTGGCACTTTGTTGATTGCTGCATGGGGGTATTTGCTTTTTGGCATTTTAGCCAAGAATTAGGCTGAAAAGACAATTATTTTACCTCTTCGGGTTTTTAATACGTAATTTTACACCAACTTTAAAACCACTAACTAATGGCTAATTCCACTTCAGCGGCGAAAACGATTTCGTTAAAGGATTATGGAATAAATCATAACAACATTCACTACCAACTTTCCTCTGATGAATTGCACGATACCACTTTGGAAAATAGGTTGGGAAAAGAATCTTCCTTGGGAGCTCTTGCGGTAAATACTGGAGAATTTACTGGGCGCTCCCCGATGGACCGATTTATTGTTAAAGATGACATCACCGCTGATACCATTTGGTGGGGCGACATTAATATTCCCTTTGAACCAAAGGCATTTGAAGTGTTGTATGACAAAGTGATTTCTTATTTGGATGAAAAGGAATTGTATGTTAGGGATGCGTATGCCTGTGCAGACCCTTCTTACCAAATGAACATTAGGGTCATCAATGAATACCCTTGGTCCAACATGTTTGTTTATAACATGTTCATACGACCTACAGCAAAAGAATTGGAAGATTTTACTCCGGAATGGACCGTGGTCAATGCTCCGGGGTTTTTGGCCGATGCCACTGTTGATGGTACCAGACAACATAATTTTGCCATTTTAAATTTTACCAAAAAAATTGCCTTGGTAGGCGGAACCGGGTATACGGGGGAAATCAAGAAAGGGATTTTTTCGGCCTTGAATTTTATCCTGCCCACGTACCAAAATGTGCTGCCCATGCACTGCTCTGCCAATTTGGGGGCAGATGGGGATACCTCGCTTTTCTTTGGCTTGTCGGGAACTGGTAAAACCACACTTTCCACGGACCCCAATAGAAAATTGATAGGGGATGATGAACATGGTTGGACGCCAAAGAATTCGGTATTCAATTTTGAAGGTGGGTGTTACGCAAAAGTGATTCATCTGTCTGCTGAAAAAGAGCCCGAAATCTACGGCGCCATAAAAAAAGGGGCTATTCTTGAGAATGTCATCATGGATGATAACGGCCATGTGGATTTCGCTGATACCTCCATTACGCAGAATACCAGGGTGAGTTATCCCATCCATCATATTGAAAATATTCAAGAGCCTTCCATTGGGGAAAATGTGAAAAATGTGTTTTTTTTGACTGCGGATGCTTTTGGGGTATTACCGCCCATATCAAAACTGACACCAGCACAAGCTGCGTATCATTTTATTTCCGGGTACACGGCAAAAGTAGCGGGTACCGAAGCCGGCGTGGTGGAACCGCAACTTTCTTTTTCAGCATGTTTTGGTGCTCCATTTATGCCTTTGCACCCTACAGTTTATGCTGAAATGTTGAGTCAGAAAATGATAGAATCCGGCGTGGATGTTTGGTTGATCAATACAGGATGGACGGGAGGACCTTATGGCGTAGGAACCCGCATGGAATTAAAATACACCAGAGCGATGATTAGCGCTGCTTTGAGTGGTGCGTTGGGATTGTACAATTATGATACCTATCATATCCATTCGGTATTTGGAGTGGCACAGCCACGGGAATGTCCTGGTGTGCCAACCAAGGTATTGAGTCCAAGGGCCACATGGAACAATGATGAGGCCTACTACAAAACTGCATTTAAGTTGAGCAATGCTTTTAGGGAAAACTTTAGAAAGTTTGAGGCCTACGCCAATGAGGAGATTCGTCGTGGAGGTCCTCAACGATATGCCTTTTAATGCATAAAAAAAGCCCCATCAATAGGGGCTTTTTTTATATCGATATTATCGTTACGTATTATTTGTTGACATCTGAAATATATTTCTGTAATGCCATGGTCATTGAGGGTGTTTCCGGCGTGGGGGCCTTAATATCAATTCGCAATCCGGCATTGGTGGCTGCTTTGACCGTACTGTTTCCAAAAACCGCAATCCGGGTATCTTTTTGCTCAAAATCAGGAAAGTTCTTCAAGAGGGATTCAATTCCTGATGGGCTAAAAAATACTAAAACATCATAGTACACATCCCTTAGGTCAGAGAGGTCACTGACCACTGTTTTGTAAAAAATGCCCCGTTTCCAATCCAATTTTAAATCATCAAGGACCTTGGGCACTTCAGGTTTGAGACTGTCCGAAGAGGGCAGTAAAAATTTTTCGTCCTTATATTTTTTGAACATGGGAACAAGATCGCCAAACAAGCGCTGACCCACATATATTTTACGTTTTCTATACACTACATATTTTTGAAGGTAGTAGGCTACAGCTTCTGATTGGCAAAAATATTTCATGCTATCCGGCACCTTGAAGCGCATTTCCTCCGCTATCCTAAAAAAGTGGTCCACAGCGTTTCTGCTCGTAAGGATGATGGCCGTAAAATCATTTAAATCAATCTTTTGTTGGCGCACGCTTTTTGCAGTCTCGCCCTCAACGTGGATGAAAGGCCTAAAATCTACTTTTACTTTGGACTTTTCAATTAGCTTGGAGTATGGGGAGTTCTCCATTTTCGGTTCTGGCTGGGAAACCAAAATCGTCTTTACTTTCATATGTTTCAACTGTTTAAATAGCTGATAATTATAGCTATAGGCGAAATTTCGAGAGTGCAAAGGTACAAAATAAAATAAAATGTATTGCTCATAATCAACTTTTGAAGGTTTCTCAATATTTTAATCATGCCAATACCATTAATGATCAGTAAGAGCAGAATAACGAGATAAATAATAGTTATGGAGTCTGGAAAAACGTAAATCATCAAAATGTTCCCCAGAAATGCAATAAGTCCTCCGTAATTAAAATAGCTAAGTTTTTCGAAAATCAGGCCAGTCATTAACCCATGATTTTCAAAAAAGTAACCATTCCCCATTTGAAGGCCTATTTTAATGAAGAAATACACCAAAAGGCTTCCAAGAATAATGGGATAAAAATCGGAGTAAACATTGGGCGGTTGTTTTTGGAGCAGATTTTGGGCCACAAAAATGAAAAGTGCCATATTGGTCATTTGAAAAATGCTCATGATAATATGAAACCCCTGAAATAGTTTTCCCTTTTTTTTGTTCAGTGTGATGTACTTGTTATTAAAGGGAAGGATAATAAAGTTAAAAAAGTGGCCCTTAAAAAAATATTTACTCAAACTCAGGAGCAATACGCTCAGTACCAATAGCAGCGTGATCCAATCCAGATTCGTTATGTTGCGATAAATTGGATTCACGGCTTCACTTTTAGGCTAGGACTATTGATTCCGGGTTGAAGTCCATTTTCCGATATACTGAACTTTATAAACTTTGGTTGCTTCTTTTTAGGCTCTGGAAAACCAAAATCATACTGTGTGGTGTCTTGCGCCTTTAAAAATCGGGTGTTGGTATCAACTGGCTTTAGGACAATGGACCTAATTTCAAGAATGTCCTTATACCTATCCAAATAGGCCACACTGAATTTTAGTTTATCGAACGGGATGTCCTTATTGTACGGATTGTACACTTTTAGATTTTGATTTTGGGCGTTGAGCTCAATCGGCTCTGCATCCATGAAACATCTTAGCTTTCGGAAGGATTCAAAATTGTCAATATACCATCCAAAATATTGGTTTGACCTAAAGGGAACATAGGAAAAATCCCCAGAATTGGCATATGGGGTCACATAGGCTACCCGTTTGTTCTGAAATGCAAACTCGGAACCATCAATAGTGTATTGATTTTGGCGGTAATAGATATTGTTCAGGGAAAAGGCAGGGTTTCCTGAATAGAAAGCATACATGGGAGCTCTCCTGTAGCTGTTCTCAAACACCACCGGAGTATCCCCAACTATTCCATGTAAGGTTTGTACCCATTCTTTGGGGCCATGGGTTTCGTATCCCATAAAAGGGATAAGGGGGTGGTATATCAGCCATGCCCTGGCATAAAAAATTAAGACGGTACTTACAATCCCAATTCGCCACAGCCATTTTTTCTTTCCCTCGTGGTTCAGTAGGTACGTAAAGGTTAGGACGACCATTGGAATACAAATGGAAATAACCCATTGGGCCTGAGCCCTTCGATGAAAGCTGGACAAGAAGAAAAATAGGATGATTCCAAATGAAACAAAAAGCAAGCTACGCTGGAACTTGTTCTCGGCCTTTGTCTTGAAAAGTGCCCAATAAAACCAAGGGAAAAGTAATCCAAAATTTACAATCAGGTTCAAAAGATAACCTAAGGTGAATTCATCGAATTCGTAAGGCTGGTTCGGTCGCTCAAAAAGATGGTATTTAACAGAAATAAAATCGTTTTCATAAAGCCAAATAAGGTGCGGAACATAAGCCATTACAGCTACGAGAACCGCGAGCCATGCATATTTGTTTAATATCAACCTGATGTTGGACAGTACTACAAAGAGGATGACCAATACAGCATGATACTTACTGTATAGAAGTGCCGCCATGCTGAGCCCCAAAAGTAAAGCAGGAACAACAGTATTCTTTTCTAAAAAGCGTTTATAAAGCCATAAGAAAAGGGCGGTAAAAAAAAGAAGTGGGGTATCAGGCAGTGTAAAAAAGCCATAGGCGTTGAACAATACCATGGAAAACCCCAATAAAAAAAAGAGGGTTATATTTTTCCCCTTTTCCTTGTGTTCTACCAAGGACCATAAAATCATAAGGGTTCCAACTCCCAAGAGACAGCCTATAAATCGAACACCGAGCTCTCCGTTAAAAATCAGTCCGCTAACTTTTACCAGCAGGGCAACCATTGGAGGGTGGTCAAAATACCCCCATGCCATGTTTTGGGCATAATACCAATAATAGGTTTCATCATAGATAAGGGGAGTGAAATACGCCTGAAGAAGATTAAGTGACAATAAAATTCCTAAAAGGACAAAAAAGGTCTTGGAAAATTGGTTTCCCATAGGGAGCTGGTTTATGGGATTCAAAGTTATGAATTATGCGACATCCCAATTTCATGGGAAGTAAAAGGAAGCAAAACACTATTTTTACCCCTTAAACAACACTTAGATTGGCAGAGGGACTGGTCATCATACCTACATTCAACGAGATTGAGAATATTGAGGCGATCATAAAAACAGTTTTTGACCTTAAAAAAGATTTTGATATTCTCGTTGTTGACGATAATTCGCCAGACGGTACCGCCAAAAATGTTCGAGATCTGCAAGGGCAGTTTAAGGACAATTTGTTCC
>JBCDBE010000038.1:0-28620 GCA_039184365.1 Bacteroidota bacterium
GAATTAGTTAATTCATGTGTTTAGGTTGGTTTTGATTTTACTAGAAAGCCCCGGAGTGGTTCCCGGGGCTTTTACTTTTTGAGCATTTCTAGGGCCTACGTATTTTTAAAGGAGATTTATTAATCCAGATCGGGTACCAACACCCTAATGATCGCATTGGGATCGAACGGATTAAAGTCCGCCACGTTTCTTCGCGTATCCCCTTGGTCAATAAAAAAGCTGAAATTCCCGGAATTGTGGTTTTTAATAAAACCTACCCCGACAAAATCGGAATAGGATTGCACTTGGCCTGCAATGTCCTGCTTCAACTGATCCAAACGATTCAAAATCTCTTGTTTTGGAACGGCATCAAAAATGGCTTGGGCACTGATCAATATTTCACTGGTAGCTGCAATCAATTTTACATTGTCCGCTGCAAAAATTAATTGGTCAACCTGCTCGTTGGTCAACACCTGAAAGGACAGGTCAACATCGGTCCTGGTGGTTAAAGGAATGATACATCCCGTTAGTTTCCAATCACTGCGGATCTCTGCCGTAACGGTTTCGTCAACACGATTCAAACTGGCCAGTTGGCGTAGCGCTGCTTCCAATTCCGTTCTGGTTTGATCATTGTCGTTCGTTTCGTTTACGGCATTTCGCATACGCACCAATGCATTCCTATACCGATCAACAATACCATTGACTACAGCGGGGATATTATCACTACAAAGCACCCTTCCACGAGCATCAAGTTCAGCCCTTGCCCTACTGCGTCCCTCGGCGATGCCTTTGTCCACTTCGTCGTCTATGATTTGCAAAGCGGTGGTAATAACTGTGGGCAATACTTGACGAAGTCCCCTGAGGCTCAATTCAAACTCATAATCAGCCGTGGCCTGTTCCAGATTTGCCAAGGCTTCATTGGCAACTGCAAGCGTGGAGTCAATGCGTTGGGATATTTCAAGGTCCAATCCAGATACAAAATTGGTCGGGGCTTTGACCGACACCTCGGTTTCTTCCTTGGTAACCGCTGCACCAACTGACCACTCTTCCTGGTTTCTGATGTATTTGCCTTCGATTTCAAAAGCAGGATTGGAAAGTTGGATGGCCCCTTCAATAGCTTGTTTGTTGTTTGGGGTTTCCACGCTAAACGTCCCATTGACCCCCAAGTCAAATTCCCCACTTTGATTGACATAGCCTGATGCATTTAGGGAACCATCTGGTTTTATGGGAATGAAATTTGGATACCACGACAGATCGGGATCGACAAGCCCATTTATAAAAGCCCTAGCGGTAACGCCATTATTGGTGGAGGCTTCGGCAACAACGGCAGCACTTCCAGAGGCTATGGGAAAACCAAAAGAGATGAACGAATTGATTTCCAAGGCCAGATCCAATTTTCCATTGAATCCAGAGCGATACCCCACACCGAAATCCGAGGATAACGGGTCTTGTAGGTCAGCATCAATACTAAAGCCCTTGTTTTCATACAATAGTCCACTCATTTCAACGGTCTTAAAAAAGGAAGCGGAACCGCCCACTACGGTTTTGGCACCAAAACTCACCATGTCGTCTACCGGGTTGGTGGGGACATAACCGATATTACCGCCAAAGGAGCCCCCAAAACTTACACCCAATAACCGACCATCGTTTCCATTGTTATTATTGTTTCCATCACCATTACCGTTGTTCCCGTCACCGTTGTCATTCGCATCTCCTTCTTCACCGGCAACACCCCCACCAATGGAGAAAAAGAACATGGGATCGGTATAATCCACGATCAATGCCACCCCAGCGCTCCCCGGACTTATGGAAAGGGGTTTTGTGGCATCTGGGTCGTCATTTACACCGATTTTCAGCTCAATATTGACTTGTATATTAAAAACGAAGTAGTAGCGGTCATCTGCAAGTAAGATTTCATAGTTCCGATTTTCATTCAAAAATTGACCCGAAAAGAAACCGATTTCGCTTTGGAATGGGTCCGAAAATTCAAAAAAGTTGTCTAATGGGGGTACGTCAACGGTACCTGCCAAACTTTGTAGGCTACCATCATCATTGAAGGAAACGTCAATATCGGCATTTTCAAATACAACTTCGCCAATGGAGTCCATAGGAATGGTCAGTTTGCCTTCTACCTTGTATCCGTTATCGGTTTCAGTAACGGTACCTTCGGGTCGAAAAGCGTCACGGTTTAATCCAGTATTCGTGTTTTCACATTGACCAGGGCATTGTTCAGGATTTGCACAGGGGTCATCGCATGGGTCGACCGTGACGGGATCGGTTGGCGTTGGTATGACCCCATCGCCATCGCCATCGTCCGTGCTGCAGGAGCATACACAGGCCAAGACCACTAATACGACCCATCTCTTGATACAATTATTCTTGATTTTCATGATTATTTTGTTTTGCGGTTCAACTTGATCGTTCTGTGTGTTCCTGTCCGGATTTGGTCTGCAGCCCTATGCCGAACAAGACACCACAAAACGGGTTTGTCAACTCAATGACACCACAAACCTAGAATGCAGTCTTTGGGAGAAAAAAAAACAAGGGGGTACAAAGGGGGTACAACCCATAACTTCAATGAATATAGGCGTTTCAAGAGATGAGTAAAATTGAATTAAATTGCTAAAACGGTGTTTTCCAGCGAATCACTAGAGGATAGCCCCATCTTTTTACGCAGCCGTTGCCGTGCTTTTTTGATGCCGTCGGGAGATATGTTCAAGATGGTGGCAATCTCTTTAGAGGACATATTCATTTTCAAAAGGGCCATAAAACGCAACTCGTTTTTGGTCACATCAGGGTATTGTTTTTTGACGTTGCTGGCAAAATCCTTGTGCACCTGCTCAAAGTATTGGGTAAAGCTCTCCCAATTCTTATCATCTTGCTGGTCAAAGTTGATGGTCTTGATCAATTCTTGATAGCCTTTAACATCGCCCTGTGCTTTCAAATCCTTAGCTTTGAGCTTTACATTTTCGAGCACTTCGTTCTTTTTGGCTAAATGTAGGGCATGGGTGGTGAGTTCTTTTTTTCTAAAAGCGAGTTCCGTTTCTACCTTTTCTTTTTCCAATTCATTTCTTCTGGTTCTTTGCCGAAAACCGTAAAAACCAAAACCCAGTGCAATCATTGAAAGCCCTAATCCACCTCCCAACAATAGCTTTTGTTGGTTGCTGATCTTTGCTTCTTGCTCCAATACCGTTATCTCCTTTTCTTGTAAGGCAATTTGCTGTTCTTTTTTTTCGGTTTCGTAGATGATTTTAAGTTCTTCAATTTGATTTGCGCTTGCTATGTTAAAAATACTGTCATTGATTTTCTTATAGTTTACATGATAGGCCAAAGCTTGATCAGGATTGCTTTGGGCGTTTAATTCATATAAGATTTGATAGGCCTTTTTTTGTTCTTCCAATAATTTGCCTTTACGGGCAATTTCTAAACCTTCTTGAAGGTATTTAATTGCTAAGTCCCCATTTCCTTTTGAATATTCTATGTTCCCAAGTTCCAATAGGCACAGTGAAATGCCATTTTTTAATTTTTTCGATCGGGCAATTTTTAAGGATTTCACTATCATCTCCTCAGCTTTACCTATTTTTCCCAGTCTTTTATTTAGTAAACCATAGTAAAATGTGCCTAGCTGGACATTGATTTGAAAATCGAGTTCTTCGGATAGCCTTAGTCCTTCCTTAAAAAACTCTTCTGCTTTAGCGTATCTTTTCTTATCATTTGCCAACAGTTTGGCAAGTCTTAGTTTAGCTGAACTTTCCCATCTCTTTCTATTTTTGGTTTCAAAATAATCCACAGCATTTTGAAGATACTTTTCTGCATTTAGTGTGTCTTTTAGTTCCTCATAATTTCTTGCGATATCTAGATAAGACATGTTTATTTCAAATGTATCTTTCTGTTGTTCTAAAATTGATAGTGCCTTAATCGCATTTTGTAGCCCAAGTTTATAATACCCTTTTTTTGTATATGCATCTGATAAGGCCCTGTATACGGTACCAATGTCAAAGGTGTCCTTTTGCTTTTCAAAGCAATGCAAAGCTCTCTCGAAATAAATAAAACTACTATCAGCTTTATCTTGTTCTTCATAATCCCATCCAATGTTCAGATTGACATGCCCAGCATCGGTCTGTTGTTCCCATGGTTGAAAAATAGTTAGGGCCTTCTTGTAAAGGGCAGTTGACTTTTCATAGTCGTTTTTATAGGAATACACTATTCCCAGTCGGTTATATCCTCTACCGGTAATGGTATCATTGTTCATCGTATTTCCTATTTCAATTATTTTGTTGGCATATAATAGGGCCTTGTCTACTTCATTATCAATAGTAGCTTCCCATAATAAGTTGTAAATCTTGTTTTTAGCACTTAGTGACTGTGTTTTGGTTAGTACTGTTTTTAAACTATCAATCTGCACTTGGTCTATTCCATATTGTGGGTAACAATACATTGTTATAAGGACCAAAAACAATGACAGAATCAAGTTTTTCATATGACCAATTTTATTCAATGTAAGGAAATAATTTGTAGACGGTTCTACTATCGAAACTGACATTGCCAACTATTCCATTTACCGGTTATGTGTGTTGACTGGGAATTTATTAAGGACTTTGGGAGCAATATTGGTTAAAGACCCTGTTGAAGTCACTAGCGTGGCGGTTTCGGACAATTTATCTTTTCTTTTGAGCTTTAAAGTATTATTTAATGGCTATTCCAAGATGTTTGGAATGCATCTGATGAGAATAAAAATAATCATCTAACCTTTTGAAAAAGAAGTGTTTACCTAAAAAAGGTCTCCAAAATGGGATTTTACTGCAAAAAGTGTGGCCTCTTTCATGGTGTCAAAACGAACATCGGCATGACCTACCCGTTCCTTTGGGCCTATACCCACGGAATGGAACCCGCCAGCCTTGGCGGCATCCACACCGCTTTTCGCATCCTCGTACACGATACATTCTTCTGGTTTAAGCCCTAGCTGCTCGGCGCCAAATAAGAAAATGTCTGGGGCAGGTTTGCTTTTGGAAACACTGTTGCCATCACCTATGACGTCAAAATATTTTTTGGCGTCCAACTGTTCCAGTACTTTAGGGGAATTTTTGCTAGCGCTTCCCAAAGCCACCAGAAATCCTTCTTTTCTGATTAGGTTCAACAGTTCTTGAGCACCCATTAGATAATCATCAGGGGTTATTTGGTCTAGGCTTGCCACATAAATATCATTTTTTGAGGTAGCCAATTCCATTAATTTTTCTTCGCTAACATCGGCCTTGTTATGTTCCCTAATGATATGTATGGAGTCCATGCGGGAAACACCGCGCAGTTTTTCATTGACCCCACGGTCAAACTGCCAGCCCATATCATTGGCCAGTTTTTTCCATGCTTGAAAGTGGAGCTCTGCGGTGTCCGTGATAACACCATCCAAATCGAAGATAAATCCCTTGATCATCGTTAATGGTTTGGAAAGCAAAGAAAAGTCTAAAATTGTAAAGAAAAAAACTACTTAACGTTATATTCCAAACGCATGGTAATGGAAGCTGTTTTCTTTTTGGATGCCGTATTGTAGGCGCCGCCCCAACTATAATCCTCTCCAGAGTTTTGTCCTGTAATTTGAAAAACCCCCATTCGGGCAGAAATTAAATCCCCCAACTGACCACCCGCATTTTCCGCAATTTTTTCAGCACGGATACGAGCGTCTTCGGTGGCTTTGGATATCATTTCAATTTTGAGGTCGGCCAATTTGGTGTAGTAATATCGAGGAGGGGAAGAATTAAACTGTACTCCCTGGTTCAACAACTCCGTAATTTCCCGTGAAATCTGTTCAATTTTGGCCACATCGGTAGATTCGATTTGAATGGACTGGGAAAGTTCAAAACCCCTAAAAATGCTGCCTACATAATTGCCGTTTTCATAGCGATTGTCCCGCTGCTCCAAAGTCTGTACTGAATTAAAGATGATGTTATCTTCTACGATTCCCTTGGATGCCAAATAGTTTTTTACCAGTTCCTTTTGGCGGTTGAGTTCATCAAACGCTGAGGTCAACACCGGACTAAAAGCCGAAAAACGGCCCTCCCAAACAATCAAATCCGAAGTAAAGTTTTCATTTCCCAAGCCAGTTACAGAAATGACCTGGGGAGGATTTGCCCTTTTTACATAGGCGCTTCCCAAGAAATAGGCGGCCGATACTATGGCGATTCCGAATATGATTGCCGTAAGATGTTTCATGGATTTGTTTTATTATACCTAGGAATAAATATACCCAAAAAGATGCTTTGGCAAATAGCCCATTTTGCTATTTTTGCCCATGCAAAACCAAGTCCTGATTCTAGATTTTGGTTCCCAGTATACCCAACTCATAGCCAGGCGCGTAAGGGAACTGAACATTTACTCCGAAATTAAGCCCTATAACAATCCGCCTAAAGACCTTTCCGCCTACCAAGCGGTAATTCTTTCCGGCTCCCCCTATTCAGTGAGGGCGGAGGATGCCCCCAAGCCTGATTTATCTGAAATCAAAGGGAAAAAACCACTTTTGGGTATTTGCTATGGCGCCCAATTTTTGGCGGGTTCCGGTGGGGGTAATGTAGCACCATCGGCCACTCGGGAGTATGGAAGGGCCCATCTGGGCAACTTTAAGAATGGGGAGGTATTTTTAAAGGACGTATCGGAGAATACCCAAGTATGGATGAGCCATAGCGATACCATTAAAACGCTTCCCGAAAATGGGGTGCTATTGGCAAGTACCGAGGATGTGGAAAATGCCGCTTATCGCATTGAAAATGAAGCAACCTATGGCATCCAGTTTCATCCCGAAGTGTATCACACCAAGGAGGGTTCACAAATCCTCAGAAATTTCTTGGTCGATATTGCAGGCTTACGGCAGGATTGGACGCCAGATGCTTTTGTAGGGACCACTGTAGCCCAGTTAAAGGAAAAAATTGGCAGTGAAAAGGTGATTCTAGGATTGTCCGGTGGTGTGGATAGCAGCGTGGCCGCTATGTTATTGCATAGGGCTATTGGTCCACGTTTGCATTGTATTTTTGTGAATAACGGATTGTTGCGCAAAAACGAGTTTCACGATGTTTTGGAGCAGTACGAGGGTATGGGATTGAATGTTAAGGGCGTAGATGCTTCGGCACGTTTTTTGGGAGCTTTGAAGGGTGAATCGGAACCTGAAAAGAAACGAAAGATTATTGGGCGCATTTTTATTGAGGTGTTTGACGATGAGGCGCATCAAGTGGAAAACGCCCAATGGTTGGCCCAGGGTACCATTTATCCAGACAGGATTGAATCGGTTTCTGCAAGTGGTGGACCTTCGGCGACCATAAAAAGCCATCACAATGTAGGAGGGTTGCCGGATTACATGAAGCTAAAGATTGTTGAGCCATTACATCTGCTTTTTAAGGATGAGGTACGCCGTGTGGGCAAGACCATGGGAATGCCGGAAACCATTTTGGGCAGGCATCCATTCCCAGGACCTGGTTTGGGCATTCGAATTTTAGGTGACATTACCGCGGAAAAGGTGTCCATATTGCAAGAGGTGGATGCTATATTTATTGACGGATTAAAAAAATATGGGCTTTATGACAAGGTTTGGCAGGCCGGAGCCATGCTTTTGCCCGTAAATAGTGTAGGGGTAATGGGTGATGAGCGAACCTATGAAAAATGTGTGGCACTGCGGGCGGTTGAAAGTACCGATGGTATGACGGCAGATTGGGTCAACCTTCCCTACGAGTTTTTACAAAAAGTGTCGAATACAATAATCAATAGGGTAAAAGGCGTTAATAGAGTGGTGTATGACATCAGTTCAAAACCACCAGCAACTATAGAATGGGAATGAAAAAGTTTAGATTGTATACCCTTGTATGGGCCCTATTTTTCTTTGGTACTGCCTTGGCGCAGCAACGGTATGCAACGCACCCGGTCAAAGAAGGGGAGACCATTTACAGCATTGCAAAACAATATCGGGTGACGCCTTATTCCATCCTTCAAGAGAATCCAGAAATCAAAAGGACAGAGGAGATACAACCCAATACAATACTTATCATTCCTGTCGGCAAAGACTACCGGGGAGCATTTACAACCAAGGTACCACAAGAGGAGATGGTTGTGGAGGAACCCAGACAAATGGAGCCCATCGGATATACAAGACATCGGGTCAGAAAAAGGGAAACGCTTTTTAGCCTCACCCAAAAATATGACGTCACGGAAGAACAGATCAAGCGATATAACAAAACCCTTTATTCCGAACCTCTTAAAAAAGGAATGGTTTTACAAATTCCTCAATATCCTGAACTAACCGAAGAGGAGGAAAGGGCATTGGATTTTGAGACCTATGTGGTGCAACCCAAGGAAACCCGTTGGAGCATTGCCCATAAGTATGGTATAACCGTGGACAGTCTTTTGGTTTTAAATCCGGATTTACCCAAAAAAACGAGTCATTTGGCAGTAGGGCAAGAATTAACGCTTCCTCGCCCAAAAGGGGATAGTCTTAGCGAACAGGAAGTGGTTATTTTTGAATCCTATACCGTTCCAAAATCCATAGGATTGTTCCGAGTGAGTCAGAATTATGGCATCTCAGTGGATTCCGTGATGAAGTTAAACCCCGAAATAGCGGAGATTGGGGGACTCAAGGAGGGCATGGTATTGCGCTTGCCCAAACCAAAGCCAAAAAGCGAGGAGGTTACTACGGAAAATTACGTGTTTTATGAAGTGAAGCCCAAACAGAACATTTTTCGTTTAACCCAGAATTTGAAGATAAGCAGGGACTCCCTGTATTTATTGAACCCGGAACTTGAGAATGGCTTAAAGGCCGGAATGGTCCTCAAATTGCCTAAGGATAAAACGGAAGTACTGGATGTCAAAAATGCCTTGGTTCTGGATAAATTCAATTTAATTGATAGCCTTGATATCAATAACAATCCCAACATTTTGGTCATGCTTCCATTTCGCTTGGACCGCATCAATTTTCAAAATTCAGAAAAAACAGAGAATCAGGTGGCTTCAAGAAGGGATATCACCTACGCCATGGGCCTCTATACAGGAGCTTTAGTGGCTGCGGATTCCCTAAAGAAATTGGGCGTTTCCGTCAATCTAAAAGTGATGGATACGGAATTAAGCTTGGATAAGGTAAAATTGAAACTTGCCCAGCAGCCCTTATTTGGCGTGGATGCCATTTTTGGGCCAGTGGGTCCCGACCTTCTTGGTGAAGTTGCCGTTCAAGCCAACACCAATGATATCCCCGTCATTGCCCCTTATGCCGATAAAAGTGAGTTAAGCCTATCCAATGTCTTTTATTCCTATCCTAATGATGAAGTTTTAAGGGAACGGATATTAGGGTATATTCATAAAATGAGGGAGAATCAAGCCATTATTGTTATAGCCGATGAAAAACACCAAGAGGCCAAGGATTCGATTTTAGCAAAGTTTCCTATGGCTAGGGTGGCGAAAATGAGTGAGGATGGTTCCCTTCATTTGATCGATTTCCAAACCATGTTGAGTGAACAGGAAGAAAATTGGGTGTTTGTGGAAACGGACCAAGCCAATTTAGCTTCCAGTGTGACCTCTATTTTAAATGCCTCCAACGCAGAAATCATTGATGAGGAATCAGGGGAGGCCAAAACGATAGTGGTGAAAATGTTCACCACGAATTACAATAATGCCTTTGAAGGGGAATCCGTTTCAAGGCCGCACTTGTCCAATTTGGATTTTACGTTTCCTTCGGCGTACCGGGTCGTGGAAAATAATGCATTTATCAAGGCCTATATAAGAAAGTTTGGCCATGAACCCGATCGCTATGCAGTGCGGGGGTTTGATTTGATGATGGACCTGTTATTGAAGTTAAGCTATAAAAAGAATTTGTTTGAATCCGCCGAAGTGATTGGTGAAACCGAATACAGTGGAAATCGATTCAACTACTTTAATGATTGGTCTTCCGGATTCTTTAATAGGGCTACCTATTTAATGCGATATGACGATTTACGAATAAAACAATTGAAGACCCAATGACGGCTAAAGTAACGTACAATGGAGAATTGCGGACCACCTGTGTCCATATACAATCGGGGAACGAATTTATAACGGATGCCCCGTTGGACAATAATGGGTTGGGAAGGGCATTTTCACCCACGGATACCGTGGCCACGGGTTTGGCCAGTTGTATGATAACGGTAATGGGAATAAAGGCCAGGGATTTGGAAGTGGATTTAGAAGGTGCCGAGGTAGAGGTAACCAAACACATGGCCAGTGACCCACGGAGGATTTCCAAGATTGAGGTCAATTTAGTGCTTCCAAAAAAAGTTTCGCAAAAGAACCGCACTATTTTGGAACGGATAGGAGAGACCTGCCCCATCCATTATAGTTTGCATCCAGATATCGAAAAGGTAATTACCTACAATTGGACTCAAGACTGATCATAATCCTTTTAATTCCTTTAGCCAGCGGTGTTGGTTTTGGTCAAGAAATTGTGGAATCCTTTGCATGGGATGCCTCACGAAAATTGGCATGGGCAGATTTTAGGGGACCTATTCCCCCAGACGCCGTACCGGCTGCGACAACGGCAAGTGGCATCAGCTACGAGTATTCCGCCAACCTCATTCATCACGAAGTTAAATTGGACTTTAAGGTGACCGCCTTTTTTTATCCGAATGAATCTTGGTACAAACCTGAAGTCTGTGATGAACACATCCTACAGCACGAACAGTTGCACTTTGATATTTCAGAGGTGTTTGCGAGAAGAATGCGTATGAAACTTCGAAATACCTCCTTCACAGCAAACGTAAAGTCTGAGATTAGGAAGATCTATAGGGAAACCTTGGAAGCATTGGAAGAATTTCAGGACAAGTATGATTGGGAAACCAATTTTTCACGGAATCCAGAGGCTCAAGCACGCTGGAACACACAGATTAAAGAGGCCCTAGAACGGCTGCCAAAATAATTCCTACACGTAGCCTTCCCCTTCACAGCCTTACCCTATTATTGATTTAACACATAAAAATAATTAATGTTTTATCTAAAATAATTAAATAAAATTTTATGAAATAAACCTCTCATATTTGCAAGTGATAACGTTTTAGTACTTCTATATATGAACACACAGGTTTTAACCAAAAAGGAAAACAGAAAATCAATAAATACTCCGGTAAAGGTGGCTGTAGCGATGGGTGACGGTATAGGGCCCGAAATTATGAAAGCTACGTTACGCATCCTTGAGGCGGCAGGGGCCAATATTGAACCGGAATTCATTGAATTGGGTGAAAAGGTTTATTTATCTGGAAATACTTCTGGGATTGATACCAATGCCTGGGAGGCCATAAAAAACAACAAACTCATCTTCAAGGCGCCCATAACCACTCCGCAGGGTAAAGGGTATAAAAGCCTGAATGTTACCCTTAGAAAATCATTGGGCCTATTTGCCAACGTTCGCCCAGTGAGCGCCTTACATCCTTATGTGCCTACAAACTTTCCAAATATGGATGTGGTTATTATCCGTGAGAATGAAGAGGATTTGTATGCTGGTATTGAACACAGACAGACACAAGATGTGTATCAATGTCTAAAATTGATAACCCGACCTGGTAGCGAGCGCATCGTTCGTTATGCATTTGAATATGCCAAAGCCTTTGGTCGAAAAAAAGTGACCTGTATGGTCAAGGATAATATCATGAAGGTCACTGATGGCTTGTTCCACAAAGTATTTGATGAGATTGCTGCTGCGTATCCGGATATTGGGAACGAAACCCAAATCATCGATATAGGTTCGGCCCGTTTGGCCGCCCAACCGGAAAACTATGATGTTGTGGTAACCGCGAATCTGTATGGAGATATTATTTCTGATATTGCCGCGGAAATTGCAGGATCTGTAGGGATGTGCGGTTCAGCGAACATTGGTAAAAATATAGCGATGTTCGAAGCTATCCATGGATCTGCCCCCGACATTACCGGTCAGGGAATTGCAAACCCTTCCGGATTGATCAATGCTGCCGTGGCCATGTTGGCCCACATTGGGCAACCAGAGATAGGGGACAAAGTCAAAAATGCGTGGTTGACCACTTTGGAACAAGGATTCCACACAGCCGACATTTATAAAGAAGGGGTAAGCGCCCAAAAGGTAAAAACACAGGAATTTGCAGACAAGGTCATTGAAAATTTGGAAAAATTTCCCGAGGCGTTGCCTATAAGTACCTTGGCCAATGGGAAAGGTGTGGTCCAGATTCCTGATTACGTTAGAAAACCAGAGCAAAAGGAATTGGTAGGTGTTGATGTTTTCTTGGATTGGCAAGGAAATGACCCCAATGAACTGGGAAATGCCCTCAATGCCATAGAAGTGTATCGCTTAAAATTGAAGATGATTACCAATCGAGGGGTAAAAGTATACCCCCATGGTCTAAAAGAGACCTATTGCACCGACCACTGGCGCTGTAGGTTTGTTGGTGTGGATGCCAAGATAAATCGGGCTGAACCGGAGTATGCCCCCATTGAGTTTGAGCAAGTAGTGGCCCTTTTATCCAAACTCTACCATTTGGACTTTGATGTCATTAAAACGGAAAACCTGTATAAGTTTGATGGAAAACGCAGTTTTTCATTGGGACAGGGAGAATAATTGCTAGAATATAAAGAAACCCTCTTGAAAAATGCGTTGGGTGGTATTTCATAATACTGATGTCCCCAACGCATTTTTAATGTTCCCATTCCACCAATTCGGTCCTGTAAAAATTGATGTTGTTTCGCTTTAGATAAGGAAGTTGACCTGCTAACCTCATTTTATAGTCTTGCCAGTCCCTTTGTTCCGAGGGGGTCCATCCCAATTCAGCATAACCAATAACCCTAGGGAAAGCCAAATATTCCAGTTCCGCACTATTACTTATCGTTTCCGACCAGAGTGGGGCTTCAATACCTAAAATTTGTTCTTTGGGCAGACCTTCCACATAGGTCTGCGGATCCCAAGTGTAGGCATCATCCACGGGAATGTAAGCGGCCCAGTTCAGTCCATGTTTTGAAAGTGTATCGTACTTCATATCCAAATAAATCTTTTTGGCAGGGGAGACGATAATCCTACTACCCTTTTCAGCCGCTTTTAACGCACTTTCAGGTTCATTCCAGAATTGGCCTACCGTAGAAGGGCTAATGTTGGCCTGGGCAATTTCATTCCATCCAATGGCTTGCTTCCCATGCTTTTGTACAATCTTCTCCACTTTTTCAATAAAATGGATGTAATCTTTTTTAGGGGTAGCATGACTTTCATCTCCGCCAATATGAAAATATGGGCTGGGAGAAATTGCTGATATTTCTCGAACCACATCATCCAAGAATACATACACCGTGTCTTTAAAAGCATCAAAGGAGCTATAGCCCACTTTCATATCTGTTCGTACCCTTGGGGTTTCCGCTTTTCCCGTCGCATGAAAAATGGGGTAGCTCAAATTGGCCGCATTGGTGTGCCCCGGCATATCGACTTCAGGTATGATTTGTATATGACGTTCAGCGGCGTAGCTTACCAATTCGCTGAATTCTTCTTGGGTGTAAAATCCACCAGGTCCACCACCTACTTCGCTTTGGGCACCTACCTCGGTAAGCTTGGGCCATGATTTAATTTCCAAGCGCCATCCCTGATCATCGGTAAGGTGCATATGAAAGGCATTGAACTTATAATAGGCCAACTGGTCAATATATCTCTTGACTTCGTCAACCGTAAAAAAGTGTCTGGCCACATCCAACATGGCACCCCTGTATTCAAAATTAGGGGCATCATCTATTTTTCCGGAAGGAATGAGCCACATGGGTTGCGTTGTCAAGGTATCATTGCTTTTTTCCGGTATCAACTGTCTTAGGGTCTGTACGCCCCGAAACGCCCCAGCGGCAGTACGCGCATTCAAAAGAATGGAATCGGTTTTTATATATAACTGATACGCCTCCGGTGCACTGGAATCCAAAGTTTCGGTCTGATTGATGTAAATAATTCGTTCCACGGTTTCTGACGCTGTAGTATTCACTGGAATGGCCAGATTTAAACGGGAAGCTATTTTAGAGGCCAAAAATTGCCCTACTTTTTCAAATTCACTGTCGGTTTGTGTGGTGTAGATTGCTGTTTTGGTGTCCAATCCAAACGCTGAATGGGTGGGTACTATCTTTAAAGGTTTTGGAATTAGGTACGCATTGTTCAAATCCGTTTCTGGATATTGTATTTCTTTTGGGGCTTTGGTACAACTTATGAACAAAATTGTAACACAAAAAATAAGAAGGATTTTCGGAAATAAAGAGGTCTTCATCTTTTAGGTTTTGAAATAAACAGACTCAGTCCCACAAATTTATGTCGAAAACCACTTGGGCATCAGTATCATTTTTTCAAATTCTGATAGTATAACAAAGGTTCACTCCACAAAGTCTTTAATGGTATTGTACCAAATGTCATATCCTTTTTCGTTCATATGCAAACCGTCTCCCACAAAAATATCCTCCTTGAGCTTTCTCTTGTTCAGCATCGGTGTCCACACATCCACGAAAGCTATATTGGTATTTTCATCGGCATATTTGGCCATTTTTTTATTGAGACGTTTATACCTTTGTCTTAGGTTCCAACGGGAGAGGCTTGGCTTTGCCGATATTAGAACAACTTCCCTATTGGGGTTGTCCTGAAGTAACTTTTCAATGATTTTTTCAGTGGTTTCCAAAATGGCCTTAGGTCGTTTCTTGGCGAAAATGTCATTGTCACCTTCGTATATAAAAACCTTTGTAGGTTGATACCGCAATACCAAATCATTGAGGTGAAACAATAGATCGGATGCTTGCGAACCCCCAAAACCAGAATTTAATACTTGTTTCTCTGGGAAACGATATTGTAAATCCTTCCAAAAGCGTATGCTCGAGCTTCCTGTGAATAGTATGGTTTCTTCCGAAGGGTTCCATAGGGAATCATTTCGTTTTACAATTTCTTTGACCTCTTTCCCAAAAGAGGTAGCATCCTGAGCTGATAGCGATATGGTTAGGATAAAAAGAAGGGCCCACAAGGTATATTTCATAGGTGCTTGACTCTTTTGGTTTTACTTCGAATTTACAAAGAATTGGATCTATGCCTTGTGGTAATGAAGAAGTTTGCTGGAATAGGGCAGGTAAAGGGGGTGCTTTGGTGAGCCATCCAAATTGGTACCCATGCATTTGGCATTGGGAAAACGCTTTTGAAAGTAGTTGTCCCTACCCAAGGTTTTGACCAAAACATGCTGGCCCCAAGCAAAAACCACCTCAGTGCACAACGGGGCAATAGTATCCAACCATTTCAGGTTCTGTTGCCAATCACCGCTTGGGGTCAACTTTTTCGGGTCCGTGGTAACAAGGGCAAAACAATTCATCAAGAAACACCCCCCAAAGCCCCATCTTTTGGAATGGGAAATGATCCTTTTTGTGGTTGGGTCGGTTTTGGTATCGTTGGCAATTGATGGATTTAAGCCAATAAACAAAATAAGGGGTTTTGAACCCTCCCATTTTCTCCATAAGACAAAACGCTCCTTTTTGTCCGTGCTAAAAATTGCTCCGGAATTGGAAGAAAAAACCAATTTATGGGCTGGGTTTTTTAATAAGATTTTCGCTCGAGGCCCAATCGTAAAATCGCTCTATCCATTTGTCTGAAGGTAACCCCTGGGGATGCATTCCAAATCCATGCCCACCTTTGGAATACATCATTAAGGAGACATTCTTTTTGGCTTCCAACATGGATGTATACAGTTCTACGGAACCTTTTGCAAGGCTGAGGGGATCATTGGAGGCACAAACAATCAACATGGGGGGAGCATCCTCTTTTGGGGCCCGAACGGGTTGTGCATCGGTCCATGGATAGACGGGGACCAAAAAGTTGGGCCTATTTTCTTTGGAATAATTGTATCCCACTCCCATGGTAACGGCTCCTCCTGCCGAAAAGCCCAAGAATCCAATTTTATTTGGATCAATGCCATATTTTTCAGCACCTTCCCTTATATAGGCAATGGCATTTAATCCATCGGATATCGCAAAAGGCAGCACTTCACCCGCTTTTTCCAAGACGGTGCCGGGTGCAGTGGTCATTACCTCCGCAGTCCCATCATCACCGGTAGGGACCAGTCGATATTTTAGTACAAAAGTGGTTATCCCTTTTTTTGCCAACCATTCAGCAACAGCGGTGCCCTCATTGACAACACTTAGGGCGTACATGCCCCCACCAGGAGCAACAACTACGGCAGTCCCGGTATTGGTTTCGGGCTTTGGACGAAAAACTTGCATAGTCGGTTGGGAAACGTTGGTGACGACTTGAGTTGTCCAGATGTTGGAAAAATACTCCTTTTCAGGATTGTTCCAGGTTATCCCTGAATCGTTGGTCTTGGGAAGATTGATGATTTCCTGTGCAGTAGTGGTAAGACAAAGGAGAAAACTGGCTATAATAACAAAATGTCTGGCCATTTTTACGCTATTGATTTTTATGAGATGTTTTGATAACACGATGTCACTCCTCCTCTGATTGAGCCGATTCGTTCTCCAATTCGCCTTTTGCCAACCTGTTCTCCATGATGTTCAGATTTTTCAATTTGGTCTGCCAAGTTTCCAAAGCGTTCTTATGTCTGGCAATATTTTGGTGCACTTCCTTGACTAAGGGATTGTTTTCAGAGGCATTGGAGAAAAACAATAAATTGTTTTCCAACTGTCTGATCTCGGTTTTACTTTCGTTGATCTTACGTTTAATGAATGTCCGTTCATTACTGATGGCCCTTTCATTGTTCTCTGCTTTGGCCAATTGTTTTATTTTATCACCGTACTTCAGTAGTTCCGATTCTTGGCGGCTTACATCCAATTTTTTAAACAGCGCATCAATAATTTTGTTGAATTTTCCATTAATATGTCTTTTGTTGTAGGGTACATGCCCTATTCCTTTCCACTCGGCAATAAAATCCTTGATTTTTGGTAGATCTTTCTTCTTTTCACCACTTAATTTAAAGGCCCTCAGGCGTTCCAAACAATCACTTTTTGCTTCAAAATTGGCATATTCCTGTTTGTGTGCTGCATTTTTTTCAGCATGTAAGTGATTAAAATAGTGGTTGCAGGCCTCTTTGAACTCGTTCCATATCCTATCTGAATATTTTCTAGGGACATGTCCTATTTTTTTCCATTCATTTTGAATTCGCTTCATTTCTGGAGTGGCCATATCGTGGTCGTCGCTATCTTTTAAGGATTTTGCAATTTCCAGTAACTTTCGCTTTTTTTCCAGATTGTTGTGTTGGTCCCTCTTTAGCCCTTTGTAGAAGTTATTTTTCCCTTTATTAAAGATTCGGACAGATTCCTTAAATCTGGACCAAGTTTCCTCGTTGACCTTTTGAGGCACTTTACCCGCTTTGAAGAATTCTTCCCTAAGTGCCTCCACCTGTCGTATTTGCCCTTGGATTTCTTTGTGGTTATTGGCCACCTTTTCAGCAACTACTTGGATTTTGGCTATGATGTCATTCTTCTTTTCCAAATTTTGCTCGTATGAAGCTTCCAAAGTGGCAAAGTGCTCTTGTCTTCGGGTGTGCATGGCCTTGGTAGCAGCACTAAAACGTTCCCAGATTTCCTCCCTTTGCTCCTTGGCAACCGGTCCTACTTCTTCCTTCCAAATTTTATGTAGGGTCTGCAATTCCCTAAAGGCTTTTCCTAAATCAGGTTCTTGCTCCAAAGCCTCCGCCCTTTCAATCAGTTTTATTTTTTCCTCTAGGTTGTGTTTGAAGTCCAGATCTCTCAGCTCCCTGTTTAGGTGAAGAAAGTCGTAAAAAATCTCAACGTGGTGATGGTAGGTGCGCCAAACATCATTGTAGTTGTTTCTAGGAATTGGTCCGGCATTGCGCCACTTTTCCTGAATGCTCTTAAAATTCTTGTAGGTGGTGTTAATATCTTCTTCAACATTGACCAAACCCTTTAGATTTTCTATGAGCGATAAGCGATTTTCCAGATTTTGCTTAAGTTGTTGTTCTAAGTTTCTGTAATAGGTATCCCGTTTTTCCCGAAATTCCTTGTACACCTCATTGAACTGTCTCTTGGTGACCGAATTGTACCTAAAATCGATTTCATTTCCTCCGCCAGCAACAAATTCTTCTTTCTTGTGGTCAATAAATTCCTGGAACTTAAGATCAAATTCATGTTTGATGGAATTGACATGTTTATTAATGGCTTGAACTTTTTCGTTTTTTACTAAACGTTGTAGTTCTCCCACCAAATTTTCCATGCTCATGGCGTGGTAATCCAAAAATGGAATATGGTGTCGCTTTGCATTTTCGGTATCCTCGGCATCCTCGGCATTTTCTTGATCTATTTCATCCAACACTTCCTCGGATGAAGGCTCCTTCGTTGCCGTGTCCTCAGTAACTTTATCAGTTTCCGCGTTGGCTGTTTCCGAAGTTTCCGTTTGCTCGGCTACAGTATTCTTCAAATCTCTTTGTCCCCCCCCAGTTTCCTGTGGTTTTTGCTCTTCTATGTCCATCACAATGTTCGTTAAAGGTTAGATTGATGGCTATTATCGGTAATTTAACAAGAAAACCTACCATTAACAAAAGTAAGGATTCTTCTTTTGGATTAAACGTATAATTGCGTTACCTAAAGGGAGTTTAAAAGTGATCTTTATCCATTGGAATTCCAAATTTCCCATGCTTTTTCTGCTTGAAATTCCAACATGGGTAATCCATTCTGGATGGTCGCCCTTTGTTGTTTTCCTTCCCTTAAAAATGCAGTTTCCGGGGGATTGTATATGAGATCGAATAAAATGTGGTTTTCATTTAAATACCCATAGGGTATGCGAGGTTTATCATCCAATTTAGGGTAGGTACCTATTGGACTACAATTTACGATTAGCTGAAATTTTTGAAAATCGGATGCGCCAAGTTGGGAATAGCCCAATTGATTTTTTGAGGGATTTCTGGATACGTATTGATAGGTAAGCCCCAACTCTTTTAAAACAAACACTATGGCCTTGGACGCCCCTCCAGTGCCCAGGACCAAGGCCTTTTTGTGATGGTTTTTGATTAAGGGAGACAATGATCGTTTAAACCCATAGGCATCTGTATTATAACCGATGACACCTTGCCTTGTGAATTTGATGGTATTGACCGCTCCAATTTTTTTTGCCTTGTCATCCAAATCATCCAAGTAGGGTATAATGGCCTCCTTGTAAGGGATGGTGACGTTCAGTCCCTTGATATTGTTTTGTAAAGCGATGTCTTTAAACTCTGATAGTTCCTTTAAATCGAAGTTTTCATAAGCGTGGTCAGCTAAACCGAGCTTTTCAAATTTTTTGGTAAAATACCCCTTGGAAAAAGAATAGGAAATATTCTTTCCCACCAAACCATATCGTTGTTTATGTCCTTCTATTTCTGCCATACCAATCCAAACTCAACAGTACAAAAATTCCGAAAACTATAAAAAAAATGGCCCCCCATGTCTCCATTTCGGAACCACTGGGCCAATAACGACGATAATTCAAAACTATGGGGTCGTTATTGGAGTCCAAAAGTACGGTCCCCATAGCATCTTTTTTAAAAACAGTACGTTTCCATGGCCATAGAACGCCCAACGAACCGGTGATAAAACCTATTAGCACTGCGGTGGTCACCTTTTTGAAATATTTTAAAAGATAACCCAAAAAGTGGGATAAGGTCACCAAACCAGTTGCTGAACCCAAGGTAAATACTGCAAGAATTTTAAGTGTGTTCAGCCGTTTTTGATTATTAATAAAACTAAAATCACCTCTGAACACCTCAGAGAAGGTATCGTAAAGACTATTGACGGAATCCACCAACAGCAGGACATAATTGCCTAGGAGAATTAGAATAAAGGAACCTGAAAGTCCTGGCAATGTCATGCCCGAAACACTAATGATTCCGCAGAAAAAGATGAAAATGAGGTTGTCATTTTCTTTGGCCGGATTTAAAAAGCTAATGGATACCCCAACAAGTAATCCAATAATTCCGGCACTTATGGTTCTTTTGTTCCAACCTTCAAAATCTTTGGAGATATAATAAATGGATCCTATGATCATTCCAAAAAAGGCGGCCCAAACGTAGAGTTCCTTTTTTTCAAGAAAAAAATCCAACAAACGGGAAACACTGAAATAACTGATGAGCATGCCCGATATCAGGAGAATTAAAAAGGTACCATTGGTATAGCGATAAAAGGATGTAAACCTACCATTAAAAAGGAGTTTAAAGGCCTTAAGATTAATTTTTTGAAGGGAATAGATGAACTCTTCGTAAAACCCGCCGACAAAGGCCACTATTCCTCCGGATACGCCCGGTACTTTATTGGCCGCACCCATAAATAACCCTTTTATGACAAGATATACCTTGTCCCAAAACGTCCTGGATGTATGCATAGAAAAAAGCCGCCTATTTCTTTGCGGCCACCCTTTCGAGGATAAAAATAAGGGAAAATCCTGCTATGGCTAAACCCATGGCTGCAAATAGCTGTGGGTCACCTTCAAAGTTCCCAGGGGAAACACTAACTTCTTTGATGGGAATTATCCTATCATCAAAGACCTTGGTTTCCAATACTTTTTTCCATGGCCAAATTTTGTTCACTGAACCGAGGATAAAACCCGTCAGCAGCGCTAAAGTGGCATTGCGATAGTTTTTGAACATCCATTTTAACAATCTTGCAAAACTTAATAGTCCAAAAATGGCACCTACCGCAACCGTGCCCACCATTAAAAGATTGCGTTCGTGGACCGCATCCAAAATGGTTTTGTAACTGCCCAAAAGCACTAAAATAAATGCCCCTGAAATGCCTGGAAGAATCATGGCGCAAACGGCTAAGGCACCCGATAGGAAAAGGTAGGGGAAACTATCCACATTATCATTGGGTGGTATTGTGGTGATGAAATAGGCCATTGCAGTCCCCACGACTAAATTGATTACGGTAACAGCATTCCATTTTTTAATTTCCTTGCCCACCAAAAAAATACTGGCCAGGACCAAACCAAAGAAAAAAGACCAAAGCAAAACCGGTTCATTCTCCAATAGCCAGCTTAGGAATCTGGCCAAACTTAAAACACTGATAAATATGCCAAGGAACAAGGCCAATAGAAAGTTGCCGTTGAGATTTTTCCAAAGGGCGCTAAAACCTTCCTTTTTCCACAAGGGAATTAATGACGGTTTTATAGTATTGATGGAAGTGATCAACTCCTCATAAATTCCGGAAATAAAAGCGATAGTTCCCCCAGAAACTCCAGGGACCACATCCGCAGCGCCCATAGCCATACCTTTCAAGGTCACCATGGCATAGTCAATTAGCTTACGAGCCATACACCAAAAAATTTAGGGGCAGTTAGGTAGATGCTTTTTTGTTGGTTTGAATGCTGTCCTGTACCCATTTTATATTTTTAAATTCAGGGTATAGTTGCAGAAATACAACTGATTTCTTTGGATTTAATTGCAGGGCCGTATTTAATTTTTCCTTAGCCAGCGTAGTATTTTTGTTTTTTAGATAAAGACCGGACAGAAGGTAATTAAGTTCCGCATCTTCAGGATAAAATTCCAACCCTTGGAGCACCACTTGTTGCGCTGATTGAAAATCCTCCAATTTATGAAGGATTTTCGCCCAATTGGTCCAAGTGTCCAGCTCGTAATTACCTAATTCTACCGCTTGCTTATAGGAGAAATCGGCTTCATCAAAATTGTACAATACGTCAAAAATCTCGGCACTTTTTTTCCAGTACATCGGATTTTCCCCATCAATATTGATGGCTTTATTGATGTATTTGAGCGCCTTTTTGTAATCCTTTAGCTTAAAATAATATTCCGTGATGGCCACCCATCCCTTATCCAGCAGGGGATCCTCATGGACCGTATTGTAATAATAGTATTTGGCCATATCATCATTGCCCAATCTTTCGTAACATTTTCCTATTCTAAGGTAGGCGTGTGAAGTGGGGTCATCAATGGAAATGGTTGTTTCGTAACATTCGATTGCTTCATTGTATTTTCCCAGTTTTTCCAAGACCCTTCCCTTTTCAAAATAGGCGCCCAAGAAGACGTCATCTGAAATAATGGCAAAGTCAAAGGCGGCCAAAGCTTCTGAATACATTTTTTTGGCGCAGTACATTTTTCCCAATTGGTGCCAAGCGACTTCGCAATACGGATTGCGTTCCAAGTAGTCGTTAAGATAATGGATGGCACCATCAAAATCTTCCAAGAATTCAAAGCAGTAGACCACATTGTAAAGGGAGGAATAATCACTTTCATCATATTCCACGCATTTGATAAAACATTTTTTTGCTTCCTCAAAATGATCTAGAAACAGGTGCTCCATACCCATAAGGGAATGAATATCGAAACTGTTATCGGCAATTTGAAGGGCATCCAATAACATGTTTATGGCACCCTGATGATTGTCTTGTTTGGACAAAATATTGGCCCTTTGAATGTATATTTCTTCATTTGAGGCATCCAATTCCTGCAATTCGTCCAGTATGCTTTCCGCTTCCACAAAACTATCTTCAAATACCAAAACCTCTACCTTAAGTAGTTTGAGCTCAGCGGCGTGTGGATGCTGTTCTAGGCCAATTTGAATGGCCTTCTTTCCTAGGGCAACCTTTCCCTGGTTCAGGTAGTGGTGAATGATTTCCTCAAAATCTTCCGCATCAAAGAAATAGACGTCATCTGTCTTGAGCATGGATTCGAATTTAAGGATGGATTTTTCGGGATTTTCGTTAGGGTCTAACGCCATAGAAACGATTTTGTTTAACCATGGACTTAAAATTAGCCGTAAAATTGGCTGAATTCAGTCCAAGATTTGGGTTTGTTATCAACAAAGTAGTTAACAGCGCATTTAAATTTGATTTAAAATTTCGATTATTTTTTTGCATCCAAATTTAATTTCTTCTTCTGAAATAGTTAATGGTGGTGTAATTCTAACGGCACGGGGTTCAAACAACAACCAGAACAGGATCAAATGAGCCTTGGCCGACTCCAGCACCAGTTTATTGGCAATTTCCGCACTTTCAAGTAGTATGGCCAACATCAAACCTTTTCCACGTATTTCCTTAATCAAAGGATGTACCAAAAGTGACCTGAATAGTACTTCTTTTTTCAAAGTTGCTGTAACAAGTTGGGTATCCGTTAATTCCTTTAAAGTGGCCAAACTGGCAGCTGCAATGACAGGATTGCCCCCAAATGTGGTAATATGTCCAAGTTTGGGATCTTCCTTTAGCAGCGCCATATGTTGGTAAGACGCTACGAAGGCCCCACACGGGAGTCCTGAAGCCATTCCTTTTCCAATGACCAAAATATGAGGTTGGCATTCATAATGTTCAAAGGCAAATAATGTACCGGTCCGTCCGAAACCCGGTTGAATTTCATCCAAAATCAAAAGGGCCCCTACCTCGTCACAGCGTTGTCTTACGGCTTTTAAATACCCATCTTTTGGCAAAATAAAACCAGCGCCTCCCTGGATGGTTTCCAAAACCACTGCAGCAGTTTTTTTCGTGATTTTGGATAGTTCTTTCTTGTTGTTGAAAGTGATGAAATGAACGTCGGGCAGTAATGGCCTAAACGCACTTTTTCGTTCTTCATAGCCCATTAGACTTAGGCTTCCCATGGTATTCCCATGATAGGCTTTATGGGCGGCGGCGATTTGCGAACGCCCAGTGGCCCTTCGAGCCAATTTTACGGCACCTTCAATAGCCTCCGTTCCAGAGTTGACCAAATATGTGGTCTCCAAGGGAGGTGGAAGTTTTGAAGCCAAAAGCTTGGCATAGTCCACAGCCGGTTTTTGGAGGTATTCCCCATAGACCATTACATGCAGGTACCGCTGCGATTGTTCTTCAATGGCTTTGATCACTTTAGGATGGCCATGTCCCAAACCACATGCCGATACTCCTGCAACAAAATCCAAATGGGCATTGCCCTTGGTATCATAAATATAGCTTCCTGAGGCTCTGGATACTTCAAGTGCCAAGGGATGTGGTGTGGTCTGTGCTTGATATGTAAGAAAATCGTCTTTCAATTTCAGTAGTCAGTGATCAGGAGTCAGTTGGATTCATTGTTCCCTGTTTACTGATCACTTTTTAAGGTTGTGGGTTTTGGTTTTGTTCCCTTGGTATTGGGTTTTGGAATTTGTGATTGGGAATTTTCTTCTTCGTTGCGTTCTTTTTCTTCGGTATCTATATCAATAGGGGCATCAATTCCCCGGATGCGAACTAACTTGATATTGTTGTCATCTTCATCGAAAATTCCATCTTTCGTCATGATACGCTCATCACCACGCCAAACAAAACCTTTTAACTTTTTGGTATCAAAAGGCCAGTCTTCCTCTGGATAGATATCCCCTGCCGGATCGATAAAAAAAGTAATATCCTCGATATCATTGTTGGCCATTTCCAATCGTATTTTACTGCAAATGGTCTTATCGATCCCAATCAATTCATTTTCATCATTGTAGAGATAGTAAATCACTTCCGTATTCTTTACAAGGTCCACTATTTTCAGTTCATTTTCAATGAACTTTCCAAACAAATCCTTGCCCTTGGCCTGATTGTAGCCCTCTTTCCCAATGGTGTCGAATGCAATGATAAATGCATTGTCAATGACCCTAAGGGAATCCAATTTTTCCGTTTCCAAATCCGTGATAAGATGGATGCTATCGCCCGTCATTTGATTGTCAACATTCCATAGAATTGGATTTGTAATCAATTTTGTAATCCCGGTTCGTTCAGAAGAGTGGATTGAGTCACACTTTCCACTTAAATCGACCTTGAAAAATTTGGCATTTCTGAACGCTCTTAGATTGCGGTTATCTGGAGGACCCGTGATCATCAGGGTGTCTCCATGGATATAGAGCGAATCTTGTTGCACAAGATTTACCGCAACGGCTCTTTTTGTTGCGAAAACAGAATCTTTTTCCTTAAAGACCTCGGCATAGTGCGCACGAATAACCCCGTCGTTGATAGTATCCGTAACTTTTATATTGTTGGTGGCGGACGCGAATGAGGTGGTCTTGTCAAAATATACACTGTCCCCCTCAATAATTCTATCGCTGTAGTTGATCTTGGTATTTTTTACCCCGTAGCCTTGCTCTATTTTAGTGTCGTAGAATCCCCTTTCGCAATAGATGGTATACTCCTCCCCAACAATGGTGGATGGACCATACATATAAGCATTTTTGGACCCTCGGTAATAGTGCAATTGTTCTGAGTCGATAATATAGTCCGGATTGTCTATATGGACACTATCTTGAAATTGCACCTTTTTTATTTCCATAAAATACGTCCCTATAATGCTGGTCAGGACATTTAGGGAATCTACCACTTTTCCACCGGAATTATAAAAAGACTGTTGTTTTTCCCGATCAAAGTACAAGGTATCGGTAGTCAACCGCATCTGATTGTCGGTAAGATCAACGTTCTCCCAGGCCCGCGCCAATTTCGTATTACCGTCATAGTCCAATTTTCCACTGTTCATTTCAATGGAATCTCCCTGTTGTAACCGTACATTTCCAATGGCCTTTAATTTTTTTTCTTTTGAGTAGAATACGGCCACGTCGCACCAGATATCCGCTCCTTGATGTTCAAACTGTACTTGGCGTTCACTGTCTTTGCTAAATATGGACGCTCCCGGAAACTGCACTTCATCCTTTGTGAAGTTGGCCCCATAAACGATATTGATTTGTCTTCCTTCGGTTTCTTGCGCAAAAACGGTCACAAAAGGAAGGATGGACAATAGGATAATATACTTGTTCAAATGGAGATATTTTGGGTCAAAAGTAGGGTTTTTGCATCAAGGGCAAAGATGGATTTAGAAAGCTTTAGCGTTCGAAATACGCTTTCACCTTAATCAAAAAGCCTTTCCCAATCGGCTTCTGCGGCCAAATAGGCAAAAGAAAAGGGATTGCCCTTGTCAAGTAATTTTTTATAAAGTCGTTTTGCTTTTGCCGTGTCTTTGGTTTGGTAAAGGTTCCAGTTGCCTAGGCCATAATAGTATACATCATCGGAGGAGGAACCATCCCCCATCATTTTCAATTCACCTTCTTCCAATAATTCTTTGTAAAACAAACACATTTCGTAATATCTCGTATTTTCAATGATATCCATGTTTTTGTCCACATTGGCGATTATGGACAAGGCTTCAGCGTCCCTACCCAATCGTTTTAATATCATGAATAACCAATGACCACCGGAGACCAAGTTATCGTTATACTTGTTGGTGACCTCCCTTTTTTGGTAGGTGACTAACGCATTTTTCATATCCCCTTTGAGATAGTAGGCCAGTCCTAGATGGTACCAGATATTGCCCTTAAGCGTGCTGATGGGGATATTTCTAGCGTTTGGAAGGCCATCCGGTTCCGTCTGGTCCGGTACGTCCTGAACCAGAGCTGCTGCTTTCTTTAAATCGACAATGGCCTTATCATATTGACGGGTCGAAATATAGCGATGTCCGCGATGACGGTACATCCGTGCATCCTGAGGAAATTTTTGAATCCCTTTGGAATAAATGGCAATGGCTTTTTGAAAATGCCCTAAATAGGCCGTTCTTCGACCATACCAAATCAACGCCTCTGCACTATCGGGGTATTTTTTAAACTCCTTAAGGGCAGCTTCAAAATTATCCCTTGCCCTGCCTGCTTTGATGGGAGGGGTTCTCAATGTGTCCCCTAAAAGGGTTATGGCTTCAATTTGCCCCTTATTTGCCTTACCGACCAGGGGATTGACCTTATGGCTTTTTGGTCTTTGTTGGCATGAAGCCAGTACTAAAAAACCGATAAGAAAAAGGTGGGTTTTTGAGTTATGAAATTTCAGTATCATGGTTCCAAACAATTCATCGCCTCAAGGTACAAATTGTCCTTTTTACATCATTATTTAAAACTTGATGTTATCAATGGTCTTGAAAATATCCGGTTCAAAATCCATCATGGCGTTTATCAATTGAAAACCTTGAAAGCCTTTTAAATCCCTAAGTTGAAGCGGTGCTTCCTTAATTGCACCATCTTTCAATAATTGGGACCTTTTGGTACCGTTCAACAAATATGAATTGGGGGTATACCATTCCGTTCCATCCCAAAAGACAATATTGGCGTAGTAGCTATCTGTCAACCATTGGTTTCTTACTATTAAGATATCGTCGCAATCCTTTTTTTGTTGAAAAAGAACGTCCAACGGATAGCGATTTTCAAATTTTAGGTCATAATCTATGGTGTTGTCAATGACAACGTGTAAACTTTCAATCTTTTTTTCAATGTGGGGCTGAAGGGAATGCTTTTTTCCATCTTTATTGTAGGAAATGCGGAGTTTTACTTTCCCCTTTTGATATTCCTTGGGGATGCTTATGCCCTCAAACAGGTCATAATCTGGAATTTGCCAATAGAATTTTTTAAAGGAATCCAGAAAGCGTTTTGCATGAAATTCAACATTTTGTGGGGATCCGTTGATTACGCAAATGCTTTCAAATAGTGGGAATATAGATTTTGTTGATAAGCTCAATGTATTCTTCCTTTACGTTGCTTTGGTGAGTGATTCCCCCTCCACTTTTATACCAGTATCCATCTTCTTTTTTTTCAATAAAGCGAATGGCAACACCACTGTCGATATTACTTCCATCAAATATGCCGAAAATTCCTGTGTAATAGCCCCTTTGGTAGTTTTCCGCATCATCAATGATTTTTAATGTTTGTGGTTTTGGCGCCCCACTAATAGAACCTGCAGGTAATATTTTAAGTAGAAGTTTTCCAAAATGCTGTTGCCAATTTTCGAACAGTTTACCTCGAATTTCAGAACTGGTTTGCCATATCTCCCCTTTGGCTGTCCTTATTTTTTCCAAATACCTAAACCTCGTCACTGTCACATCGCGGGAAATCATGGAAAGATCGTTTCGTATCAGGTCCACGATGGTGTGGTGTTCTTGTTGTTCTTTGGGACTGCTCATTAAAGCACGGGAAGCCCCTTCCAATGTGGCATCAATGGTGCCTTTCATGGGATATGAATACACATAGCCATCTTTTATTTTAATGAAGCACTCTGGAGAGAAACAAACAAATTCATTCTTAAAGAGAAGTTTATATGGTGCGTTTGCTTTCCAATAAACGGATTTCAAGGTCAGAGGAGAGCTAATTTTGCTTGGAAAGGTTAGGTTGACCAAGAAACTATTACCCTTTTTTAGGTTCTGAACCACCTTTTCAAATCCTTGTAAATACGATTTAAAAGGGAAAGGTTCCACTTCAATGGCTGAGCTAATAGGAACTTGTGTATCGTCTTCTGTCCTATTCATGTTTGATTTTCGATTGATGTCAAACAAAATACCCTTTTTAAGGGCTTCCCCATAGTTGTAGGCGTACGCTTTGCTTTTCTCAAAATTGACAATAAAGAAAAAAGGCTCCTTCTTTTCAAGAAACCTTTTCGTTCTTTCTATGAACTTGATGTGTGTCATTAATCCAACTATCTGTGGATGGTCTGCAACCGATCTGGTCCCACGGAAACAATTTTTATGGGGACTTCAAGTTCTTTTTCAAGAAAGTCAATATAGTCGTTCAACGCAGGCGGAAGCTCATTAACCTTTGTCATTTTGGTCAAATCATTTGACCAACCCTTGAGTTCCGTATAGACTGGCGTTACCTTATCCTGTTCTATGTTGTAAGGTAAATGATGGATTTCTTCGCCTTTATACCTGTAAGCTGTACAAACTTTAATTTTTTCAA
>JBCDBE010000039.1:0-28506 GCA_039184365.1 Bacteroidota bacterium
ATTGTGTGTGATTTTTCGTTTTAATGCCGAAACTGGTTTAAATCAAATGAAACTAAAGTACCATTTAACGAAGTTGTGGTACAGAACTCAAGTCTTATGAAAAAATACATTGCAAAAGTTGTTCTTTCTTCCTTGGTAGTCGTAGGAACCCTTTCTAGCTGCAAAAATTCTTCGTCTTCCTCTTCCAAAAATATTTCCAGGGCCACGGGTTGGAAAATTAATGCCAAGGAAGGCGGTTTTCAATACAACTCCGATTTCAAAGAACAAGAAACCCCTCCTGGCACGGTATTTATTGAAGGAGGTACGTTTACCAAGGGAAAAGTGCAAGATGACATCATGCACGATTGGAACAATACACCGACCCAACAACACGTGCAGTCCTTTTACATGGACGAAACAGAAGTTACCAATGTAATGTATTTGGAATACCTGGATTATCTAAAAGCGGTGTATCCACCTGAAAACCCCATGTATGAAAACATCTATAAAGGAGCACTACCAGATACTTTGGTATGGCGAAATCGGTTGGGCTTTAATGAAACGATGACCAATAGTTATTTAAGGCACCCTGCCTATGCCGAATATCCCGTTGTTGGCGTAAACTGGGTTCAGGCCACGCAATATGCGGAATGGAGAACGGATAGGGTGAATGAAGCCATGTTGGAAAAAGAAGGATACTTGGCCCAGGATGCCAAATACAAAGTATTAACAGGCGAAGTCGAGGGTACTTTCAGTACGGAAGCCTATCTGAACAATCCAGAATCTGTTTATGGCGGCCAGATTGATTCCCTCCAAGGAAAACAAAAAAGGGATTCCATCAATACCTTTGCAAAGCGCAGCAGTGGAATCATTCAACCTGAGTATCGCTTACCTACGGAAACCGAATGGGAATATGCTGCCCAGGCCTTAATTGGGACAAGGGAGTACAATAATTACAGAGGAAGAAAAAAATATCCTTGGGAAGGTGACTACACCCGAAACGGCCAACGTGTTGGTCGTGGCGACCAATTGGCCAACTTCAAACACGGAAAAGGGGATTATGGAGGCATTGCTGGATGGTCTGATGACGGTGCAGATATCACCGCTGAGGTGAAGTCCTATAAACCCAATGATTTTGGATTATACGATATGGCCGGCAATGTGAGCGAGTGGGTCGCTGATGTCTATCGTCCTATCGTTGACGATGAGATAAGTGATTTCAACTACTACCGAGGCAATATCTATTTAAAAAAGGCCATTGGGGAAGATGGTAAGGTTGACGTATTACGGGATGAAATTGTTTATGACACCCTGCCCAATGGGAAAGTCGTGGCGGTAAACTTGCCTGGGGAAATTAAGGAAATTCCTGTTGATGAAGAAGAAACCTATTTACGGACCAATTTCTCTTCAAGTGACAATAGGGGATTCAGAGATGGTGACCCTGGGTCTTCTAGATTCTTCGAACGTTTTAGCGATGATGATGAAGACAGTAGAAAAATGTATGACTCCCCAACCCACAAGGTAGAACGGGATTCTACAGGAAGATTACTACGTCAGTACGACACCTCCAATTATAGGACTTCCTTGATCAATGACGAGGTTAGGGTTTACAAAGGAGGTTCATGGAGGGATAGAGCGTTTTGGCTAGATCCGGGCCAACGTCGTTATTTGCCACAATATATGGCTACCGATGACATTGGTTTTAGATGCGCCATGTCCAGGGTAGGTTCAAAATCAAAAACAAAGAACAAAACGGTTAGGCATAAAAAGGCCAAATAAAAAATATTCATTTGACAGCGAAGGCCCTTGATGAAAATCAAGGGCCTTTTTTTATCTTCGAATCCATGGAATTGGAACAACTTCATCAACTTTTTCTACAACATCCTAAAGTATGCACGGATACCAGAAGGATAGAGAAAAACAGTATCTACTTTGCGCTGAAAGGACCTAATTTTAATGGAAATGCTTTTGCGAAGGAAGCTCTAGGCAAGGGAGCACTATACGCCATAATAGATGAGGAGGAATTTCGCATGGGAAATACTACTATTTTGGTAGATAATGTCCTGGAGACCCTTCAAAATCTAGGCACGTATCATAGGAACTATTGTAAAGCCAAGGTCATCTCCTTAACTGGAAGCAATGGAAAGACCACAACTAAGGAATTGATTTACGCCGTCCTTTCCAAAAAGTATGATACCATTGCCACCCAAGGAAATTTGAACAATCATATCGGAGTTCCCCTGACCCTCTTGAACATTACCAAAGAAACAGAAATGGCAATTATTGAAATGGGTGCCAACCATCAAAAAGAGATTGAATTTCTTTGCACGCTCTCCCAGCCTGATTTTGGTTATATCACCAACTTTGGAAAAGCCCATTTGGAGGGCTTTGGAGGGGTTGAAGGGGTGATAAAGGGCAAAAGCGAACTGTACGACTATTTACTTGAAAACAATCGCTATGTTTTTTTAAATGCCGATGATTCCATTCAAAAAGAAAAACTTTCCACCTATGTTAGGAAGTTCGGTTTTAGCCAAGGGGACCATGAATTTTACAACATCATCTTTCTAGGAGCTAGTCCTTTCGTGGAAATCCAGTTTGAAGGAACCAAGGTAAAGACCCAACTAACAGGCGCTTACAATTTTTCCAATTGTGCCATCGCCATTTTGATAGGTACCTATTTCAATATCGATCCCATTACCATTAAAGAAGCGCTGGAATCCTATGTCCCTGAGAACAATCGCTCACAAATATTGGAAAAGCAGGGCCATAAAATCGTGCTCGATGCCTATAACGCCAATCCTACCAGTATGCAGGCTGCGCTGGAAAGTTTTTCCAAAATTGATGGGGACGAAAAAAACGTATTTCTTGGTGACATGTTTGAATTGGGTAAAGATGCAGAAAGGGAACATCAGCATATCGCTGACCTCGCCTCAACCCTTGGATTCAAAAATGTGTGCTTAGTTGGAGAAAATTTCACCAAAACAAAAACCGATTTTCAACAATTCAACTCCTTTGACACCCTAAAAAACGTATTTGATTTTACCTCACTTCCTAAAGGCACTATGCTCATAAAAGGCTCAAGGGGTATGGCCATGGAACGTATTTTAGAGCTTCTTTGATTTACTAAACTTTTCCTAAAAATCGGATTGTTCTGAAATGAACAGCGTTTCGGAACGAACTAAATTTCAACGCAACCGATTAAAAAATGGAAAAGAACATCATTATTTTTGACGGCGAATGCAACCTCTGCAACGGAGTAGTGGGGTGGTTACTAAAGTTTGCCCCTGCTAATTTATTTCGATTTGTCCCTTTTCAATCCGCTACGGGTCAGAAATTACTATTGGAACATGGCTTTCCAACCAAAGAATTGACCAGGGTTATCCTTTTCGATGAAAATGGACCACATACCCATTCCGATGGTTTCCTGGAAATAGTGTCGAAAATCCCAAAATGGCGTTTGGTTGCCGCACTTCTTGCCTTTATTCCCAAAATCATTCGAGATACCATTTATAATATGGCTTCAAGAAATCGGGTACGTTGGTTTGGCAAGTCAACTTCCTGTACCGTAGTTTTCAATAAGTAAAAAATTAGCGTACTTCCAACATCACATTTGATTTTAACCAGTAGAAAATCAAGCCAAAATCACATAGGGGCAATACACCCGTATTTTCAAATACCAACATATTTACATGGTCCGTTTCCTTAAAAACTAAAACGTATTCCCAAACCATAAATACTGTCCTCACTATCGTTCCCTTCCCTATCCTGGCTAGCTTCCAGCTTGCTCACAATAAAAATGTAGCTTGATTTTTTGAACATGTATGCCAATTCCAAAAGTCCAAATTTCACATCAAAGTCCCCAAGGTTCTGATCTGAGTCCGGATTAATATAACTGAACCCGGAGGCTACGTGCCATTTCAAGGAAGGGGAGAATACGTATTTGAGGTAAAGTTCCATGCCATCCGCATTGTAAAAAAAATCACCATCGTCAAGCGCTATTTTCTCGTGCTTGTTCATAAATGCATAAGAGGCTGCTGCCGTAAATCGGTCCATGGCATAGGAAACCGTGAAAATCAAGGATTCATCCCCATCAACGGATTGATTGGGTTCTGGGTTTGTAACTCCATCGACTACCTTGTTATATCCAACTCCCAAGGTCAAATCATTAAGGGTATAATTCGCCCCAAAACCATAGGTATCGATAGTTGTGCTATTATCCGATATATTACGCATTTGGCCTTGCACCCCCACCTTAAAACGTTTGCCTTCATAGGTGAACATAGCAGACTGATTGGCTCTTCCCGTTCCGGATATTCCACCATCAGTTCCGGCATTCCAAACGCCCAAAGCATTTCCGCCAAAAGCAAGAAATTTATCCGCAACACTGGCTGCATACGTATAATAGACAGCATTATTTTTTCCAAAAACAAAGGAAAAATCCCCATAGGCCAGTCCTATATAACCCAAACGCGTAAATACGGCATCACCAGCTTGGGAAAACCGTTGCCCTGGATCGGGCGTAAACTCTATGGTTTCATCACGGGATACCAAATCGAGACCGAATTCAATACGACTGACCACACGAAACTTATCAGGTTCTTCATTCAGAATGGGATGTTCAAATTCAATCCCGACCCTTGGCACATTGTTGGAGACACCCGCTTCTCCACGTTCACTAAAGCCAAAGCCGATTCTTATACTACCATAGGGTGTAATATCAGATGCCAATCCTTCAACAATCTTTGCCATTGATGCGCTTTCCTGCTTATTCGCCATACCAGGTGTTTGACCATTTACAGCAGCATATATTGATAAAAACGCGATGCTTAAAATGACATTTGAAAGAGGTATGCGAACATCCATACGCATCAAATTTTTAGTATTTATCCCAAAACGTTTTACTTTGACCACCATCATGGTGAGCCTATTTGACCTATTGGTCAAAAGGCCATATTTTCACTTAAAATATAGCATATAATATCCATTCCAGATTTTACTTTTAATACATAGGTCAATAAAAACTTCCTGCGGCAAAATTTATTCGACAATATCCCAATCCTTTTTCTAAGTTATGTGAAGTTTTTTTAACTTACGTAAAGCGAAGGATTTCAGTATCTAAATGGAATAAATCTTATGCAAATACGGCAAATCCACGTCTATTGGCTTGTACTAGTTGAAAGCAATAACTCCAAAAACTCCATAGTTCATGAACTTTGACCAAAGGGAAACCATAATTGTTGCATGTATGGTTTTATTTTTAGGCAAATATTTAAACAAGCGAATTCATTTTTTAAGGAATTACAACATTCCGGAACCCGTTACAGGTGGACTGCTATTTTCGGTACTTTTTGGTGTCATTTATTTTATTACGGGACATGAAACCTCTTTTGTACTTGAACTTCGCGACAGTCTTTTAATAGTTTTTTTCATAACCATAGGCCTATATTCCCGTCTTAATGTGCTCAAGAAGGGTGGAATTGCACTGATCATACTTCTTGTACTGGCTGGCACCTATCTTTTCATCCAGAATTTTACTGGAATTGGAATTACCAAAGCATTGGGGATGAACCCGATACTTGGAATACTTGGGGGTTCCGTTTCGTTCAGTGGCGGTCATGGAACGGCTATCGCTTGGACTCCTATTTTTCAGAATCAGTATGGCGTTTCCAATGCTGCGGAAATAGGCATTGCCTGTGCGACTTTCGGATTGGTCTTAGGTGGAATTATTGGCGGACCGATTGCAAAATTCTTAGTAAAACGATATCGACTTGAACCAAAAAAAGCCAGTCCCACAACGGTAGGTGTAGCACATGAGAGCAAAAAAATAAAAATTGATTACGAAAATGCCCTCAAAATAATTTTTTTGATGTGCTTTACAGCTGGTACCGGTATCGGCATAAATAAGCTCCTCGTTGTTATTGGACTAAGCCTACCGGCATTTGTAACTGCCCTTTTTGCAGGTATTATCGTCACCAACCTGGCTCCCTACGTTTTTAAGAAGGAGAAATGGGAGCCAGAAAATTTAAACATCCTATCATTGATATCAGATCTATCACTTGGTTTGTTCTTGGCCATGTCACTGATGAGCTTGGAACTCTGGACCTTGGTAGATTTGGCTGGCCCTTTGCTATTGATCGTTTTCGGACAGGCTTTGGTAATTACATTGTTTACCATATTTGTTGTTTTTCGGTTAATGGGTAAAGATTATGATGCCGCAGTCATTTGTTCCGGTTATGCCGGCTTGGCATTGGGCGCTACACCAACGGCGATAGCCAATATGACCGCCGTTACCAAAAAACTGGGGGGTTCCGCAAAAGCCTTCATCGTAGTACCATTGGTGGGTGCTTTTTTTATTGATATCTTCAATGCGCTCATTATAAAATACCTGCTTGGATTCGCTTAATCCAAATCAAAAGGCGGCGAATGGCTTTTAATTGTTCAAAAGCGCCCTTCGCCCCTATGAATCAAACAGTTTAAAATCCTAAAGCCAGAACACATCCCTACTACTAGGCTTTCATCTTTAAATTCCTGTTCCAATAAAAAAGAGGACAAACGGGCAAAGCAACCGAACGTCCTCTTGTGTGGAGCATACTGGATTCGAACCAGTGACCTCTGCCCTGTCAAGGCAGCGCTCTAAACCAACTGAGCTAATGCTCCATAAACTGCCGCAATATCGTAAAAATGTTACCAATCGCCATACTCAGCAGAATTCTTTTGGGTCTCGTGCAACCTAATGTGCAACAATTGCCCTTTAGGAAGCTTGGGCTTCAAAATATCATAAATGATTTTGACGAAGTGTTCTGTCGAGGGAAGGAGGTCTTTAAACTCAGGACAGTCTTCATTCAAGTTTTTATGGTCAAAACGTTCTTCAACCTCCTCTTTGATGAGTTTCCCCAAAACGGCCAAATCCATCACAAAACCGGTACTAGGGTCCACTTCCCCCCTTATCCTAACTTCTAAATCAAAATTATGTCCGTGATAATAGGGACTATTGCACTTTCCAAATACCTCTTGGTTCTTTTCATTACTCCATTTTGGGTTATGCAGTCGATGTGCAGCATTAAAATGGGCTTTTCTACATATGGTGGCAATCATCAACAACCGTTTACAAGGACTGCAAAGTTACCCTAAAAAGATAGTTCCATATAGGTAATATCCGTATTTGACAAAATAGTATTAGACTAACTACCATTCCCCCCTTACCTTTCTTTATTTTATGACCTTAAATGATACGCTCATGGACAAGTGCTGTTCCTACTTCCTTCTAATGCTCACAGTTTCCTTATTTCTTGGGTCTTGTTCACAAAAGGAAGAACAAGGGGCACAACCCCCCAATGTGATTATAATCCTTACGGATGATCAAGCCTGGGGGGATTTAAGCTATCACGGGAACACCAACCTGTCCACGCCAAATATTGACAGCATTGCCCTTCAGGGAGCTGTGGTGAAAAATTTTTATGTACAGCCTGTTTGTTCACCAACACGTGCTGAATTGCTGACAGGGCAATTTTTTCCGAGATTGGGAGTTTATTCCACTTCTGCCGGGGGCGAACGGATGGATTTAGGAGCATCGACCATTGCTGACGTTTTTAAAGGTGCGGGATATGCCACCGCTGCTTATGGAAAATGGCATAACGGAACCCAGCCTCCCTACCATCCAAACTCCAGGGGATTTGATGATTACTACGGTTTCTGCTCCGGCCACTGGGGTAATTATTTTAATCCTATGATAGAGCACAACGGTAAAATCACTAAAGCGAAGGGATTTTTGGTGGATGATTTTTTCAATCATGGGATGGAGTTTATTGCCACTCAAAAAAGCAATCCCTTTTTGCTCTATTTGCCTATAAACACCCCGCATAGCCCAATGCAGGTACCCGATAAGTTCTGGAATGAATTCAAGAATGACTCCCTGAAAATGAACTATCACGGTACAGAAAAGGAGGATATCCAATTTACCCGTGCCGCACTGGCCATGGTCAAAAATATCGATTGGAATCTTGGTCGTTTAACGCAACATTTAAGAGAAAATGATTTAGAGAAAAACACCATAGTCGTGTTTATGTCGGATAACGGTCCCGCGGGATGGCGCTGGAATGGAAACCTCCGTGGTAAAAAGGGGTCAACCGATGAGGGCGGCGTAAAATCTCCCTTCTTTATTAAATGGCCAAAAAAAATCCAGGCAGGCACCAAATCAGACCAACTTATGGGAGCTGTTGATTTGCTCCCCACCCTTACCGGTATGGCCAACATTCATTTATCGGACACCGTAAAATTGGATGGGATTGACCTGAGTTCGCACCTCCTTAAGGGGAATGGTCCCATTGAACATAGAGTAGTTTATAACCACTGGAATGAAAAAACGAGTATTCGCACGCAGAACTACCGTTTGGACCATGAGAATAGGTTATACGATATGGTAAATGATAATGGTCAAACCAAAGACATCTCCAATATGTTCCCAGAAATAAAGGATTCATTGATTGCCATCAGAACCCAATGGATTGAAGAAGTAAATGCTTTGGAGAAACCAACAAAAAAAAGGGTATTTCCGATTGGCGATATGACCCATGGATTTGCCCAACTCCCCGCCCGGGATGGAACCGCCCATGGCGAAATCAAACGTAGTAACCGCTACCCCAATGATTCCTTTTTCACCAATTGGATAAAGGAAAACGACTCCATTACTTGGAATATAGAAGTCCTAAATGACAGTCGTTTCGAGGTCTATCTCTATTTTACCTGTAAACCTGAAGACCTAGGAACCGAATTGGAACTGGTATTGAACAACGAAAAAATCAAAACTACCATTACGGAGGCCCATGACCCACCTTTATTTGGGGCAAAGAGGGACCGTTCACCAAGAATTGAGTCCTATGTAAAAGATTTTAAACCGATCAAAATGGGAGAACTCCAAGCCAAAAAGGGTATGGGTACGTTGCGCCTAACCGCCACGAATATCCCAGGAAATTCCTCTATTGACTTTCGATTGCTCCATTTTAAAAGGATAGGGAATTAACGGACGTTACTTGCCTATTTTTCCAATACGGTAAATTCCGACAATTGCTTTGTAGTAGTGATTTCTATTACTGTGAAGATATTCGCAATCACTTTAGCCGTATTGCAATTCCTTTAAAGCCGGAGGCGCTATTGCACGTGCTTGAAATTATAGAATTTCTTGCGATATGCAGTTGGGGTCAATTTTTTTATTTTTTTGAAAATTCTGTTGAAATTGGCAATGTTGTTAAAGCCGCACATATAAGCGATCTCAGAGATACTATAATCCATTCCAGCCAACAACCTTGCGGCATTGTCAATTCTAACATCATTTAAATATTCAATAAAAGTATGGTTTGTGGTCTTCTTCATGAACCTATTAAAGGACACTTTACTCATATTTAGTAACTGGGCCACTTCATCCAAAGTGATCTTTTTCGGATAGTTCTCCTGTATGTAGTTATAAAACAGCTTTATTTTATCACTATTCTCAAATTCATTCGCCGGAAGTTGGGCGGCAGAAATCAATTTTTGCCCTGAGGTCTTCGATAGATCGTACAAAATTGAAAAGAGCTCAAAGAAATAATCAATCCCATCCAATTCGGAAACGGAGAATAGCCTTTCTGCCATTGCTTTTCCCACTTCCTTTTTGAATAAGATCCCGTGTACCGACCTTTGAAACATTTCCTTTAGCGGTCGCATTAAGCTTCTTCTTAAAAGACTATCGCTAAATAAATCATTATGGAATTGAATGGTTACCTCATGGACGGCATGGGTACATTTGAACATTTCCCAGCCGTGAAATACGTTTGGTCCCAGAAGCACCAATTCGTAGTCCTCCGTTTCTTCCGTTGAATAGCCAACACTCCTTCGCATGCCCTTGCCATTGGCAATAAAATTCAATTCCATTTCGGGGTGAAAATGAATGGGATAATCGAAAGTATCCCTTACCCTGTTCATGACCAGAAAACTATCCTGGTCGGACAAGGAGGTTATTTCCCTTTGATATTTCAGGTTTTGTTCCAGAAAAAGAAGCTTTTACAATTTTACAATATTATACTTTTTTATCAATACAATTATTTCTTTAAAGAATATGATACGAAATTTCAAATGCGAAATTCAATTGTGTTTTTTATCAAGAGCAGCCATTTTCAATACGAATAAAACATATCCGATATTTTTTTAACATTTAAATTACGTAAACAAAAAATCAAAAGCCAGCACCGTCCAAGGCGGGTCAAATGTTAAAGAAATAACAATAATATAACAAATTGATAAAATAATACAAGTTCAGTGTTACAACAATATATAATTTTATCACTTACTCTAGCGGCATTGCATCTCTTTGCAACAACCACCAGAAGAATTAACATAACTTAATTAAACTACATGATTATGAAACAATTGAATGAAATTGGCCTTTTCTGCTTAAAGAAAAAGACCAACAAAAGATTGTCCAATGTATTCCGAAGTGGGATTTTGACAATAATGTTGGTTCTTGGCTTTCAAGCTGTGCAGGCGGAAAATCTTTCCAATGACCTTGGGATTGAGGCATTGCAGACCACAATCTCTGGTACGGTGACGGATTCCAATGGAGCCCCCCTTCCCGGAGCCAACGTGGTGGTAAAGGGAACTACCAATGGAACACAGACCGATTTTGACGGAAATTATACCATTGATGCGGCATCAGATGCGGTTTTGGTATTCAGTTACATTGGTTTTTCCACCCAGGAAATCCCTGTGAATGGTCAAACTTCCATTAATGTTCAAATGGCAGAAGATGCCAATTTACTGGATGAAGTGGTGATTGTTGGATACCAAGCACAGACTAGGGGAGATTTAACAGGTTCGGTAGCATCCGTAGATATTTCTGAAGCCACCAAGCAACCTTTGGTCAACGTAGCCGAGGCCTTGGAAGGTAGGGCTACGGGTGTAAGTATCACCAACGCCGGTAATCCCGGTGCGGCACCCATTGTACGTATTCGCGGTCTTGGAACACCTAATAATAATAACCCCTTATATATTATTGACGGAACGCAAACCCAAGACCCCAATATTTTGAACACCATTAATCCTCAGGATATTGCACAATTTAACATACTTAAGGATGGCGCCGCTTCCATCTACGGGGCACGGGCCTCTAACGGCGTTATTATCATAACAACAAAAAGCGGTAGCTACAATCAGAACAAACTTTCCGTTAGTATTGATATCTCCACAGGCTTTTCCAGAGCCAACAGACTACCCGATATCTTAAACGCAGAACAGTTGGGCAATGTGTTTTTTGAAAGTTTGACCAATGATGCCATTCGCAATGCGGAAGATCCGGCAGGAATCAGTCATCCACAATACTTTCCCAATGGGGGATCCCCACAGGTCCCTTCACAATTATTGGGGGTTAGTTTTTTGGGTACGGGAGAAGAAGTGGTTGCACCAGTTCGCCAACCTAATGGTACGAACTGGTTGGACGAAATTTTCGATAGTGCCCCAACACAAAATATCAATGCTACCTTTTCCAATGGAAATGAAACTTCAAAGTACTCTGCAACCTTTGGCTATTTAAATCGCGAAGGTATTCAGCAAAACACTGGTTTTGAAAGAGGGCAGCTCCGTTTGAATTCAGAATTTAAAATAGGAGACCGCCTAACCATAGGGGAGCACTTCAATGTTGCCTATAGCAACACACAGGGTGAGCTTGGAGGATCCGAAACCCAATTTGCATTGCGCCTAAGCCCCCTGGTACCCGTTAGGGACAACCTAGGGCGTTTCGCGGGTGGTTACAGTAATGCCAATGGGCTGTCAAATGCAGAAAACCCTGTAGCAAACTTGGATAGGAATAGCGACGATTTTTTCAGGGAAACACGATTAATTGGAGATGTATATGCCAGTTTCGCAATCATGGATGGTTTGACCTTTAAGACCAGCATAGGTGGTAATATTAGTATTTTTAGCCAAAGAAACTTTTTGGCTTTGGATCCAGAATCCCCGGAGCCCAGATCCACCAATACCTTAACGGAACGAAACCAACAAACCCAAAGTTGGGTTTGGACGAATACCCTTAACTACGTTAAAAACTTTGGTGATCATTCAATCAATGCATTAATAGGTTATGAGGCTTTGGAAAATTCTGGAAAAAGTCTTGAAGTATCTGCCTCTGGCTTTCTTTTTGAAACCCCAGATTTTTATTTGTTGAGTAATGCATCGGGTGATCCCATAGTGAATGCAGGCAACACCTTTGACTTTGAAAATACGCTGTCTTCCGTATTTGGATCTGTTAATTATTCCTATGCCGATAAATATTTGGTAAGTGCAACGTTAAGAAGAGATCGTTCATCAAGGTTTCTAGATGATAACCAAACCGGTTTTTTTCCAGCATTTAGTGGTGGTTGGGTCATGAGCAATGAAGATTTCTTCCCCCAAGATGGAATCCTTAATCGATTGAAGCTTAAAGCTTCGTGGGGCCAGTTGGGCAACCAAGAACTTCCTGTTGACAACCCAGGAATCAATATCAATCGCTTAAACAATGTTATTGCAAACTACGCCTTTGACGGTGGCACCAATTTAAGACAAGGTGCGGCATTGGTGGGTGTGGGAAATCCAGATATCGAATGGGAAACCAGTGAAACCTTCAACATTGGTGCTGAAGTTGGTCTTTTTAATAATAGCCTTGGGATTTCTTTAGAATATTATCAAATTACTACCCAAGACCTCATAGTAAAGGATGAGACCGTACTTAGTGACACGGCAATTGATGCCAGTGATTTCTTTGTTAACCGAGGAAATGTTGAAAATTCAGGTATTGACTTGAATATTTCCTATCAAGGCAATGTAGGCCAGGATTTCAACTTCGGTATTGAATTAAATATGTCCACGGTTGACAATGAGGTAACTGATTTGGAAGGATTTTTGGTTGGGCAGTCTTTTCGAGGGGGTCCAATTACAAGGACAGAGGAAGGACAACCCATTTCCTCATTCTTTGGAAGAGTGGCAGATGGTATTTATCGCAGTGAGGCGGAAGTTGCCGCTGGTCCAGACCAAGGCTTTGCCACCCCAGCAGAAGGTGTGGGTAGAATACGATATAGGGACTTAAATGGCGATGGGGTCATCAATGATGATGATCGTGATTTTATTGGAAATCCTACGGCAGACGTGACTTTTGGTCTTAATTTAAATGCGAATTATAAGAATTGGGATTTTAGTGCTTTCTTTAGCGGAGTTGCCGGAAATGATGTCTACAACTATGATAGGATTTTTACGGATTTTGCTACCTTCCCCAATGGAAATAGAAGCACAAGGGTCTTGGATGCCTTCAATCCAACAACAAATCCCAATGGGACGCAACCATCCTTAAGCTTTACCCTCTTAAATGGTGAAACCAATCCTAGTTCATTCTTTGTGGAAGATGGCTCCTTTGTACGTTTGAGAAATTTGACCGTAGGGTATACCTTGCCCAATACACTTACGGACAATTGGGGCATTTCAAGTTTGCGTTTCTATGTCACTGGTAGTAATTTATTTACCATTACGGGTTATGATGGTATCGATCCGGAAATTCTTCCGTCCGGCGATGCCAATTCTGCATTTACCATTGGGGTTGATGAAGACACCTTCCCAGTGGCGCAGATATTTTTGTTAGGAGTAAATTTAAATTTGTAAAAAGATGAAAAAGAAGTTTATTTATTTAATGGCGATTCTATTCGTTGGGATTTCATGTGGAGATGAATTCTCAACCACGCCTGCCATTGGGGCTTTAAGTGATGAATCCCTGGCCAACCCCCAAGGGGTAGATTTGTTGTTGACGGGAGCATACAGCATGTTGGATGGCTGGCGCGAAAACAACAACAGGGGAAACCAATTTGCTGTTTCCGGAGATAACTGGTGGTGTGATGTCATTGCCGACGATGCCCATAAAGGAAGTACCGATGGGGATCAAATAGAATTGTTTCAAATAGAGACCTTTGATTGGCAAACGGCCAATGATTACTTTAGGGCCAAATTTACTGGTTTGTACGCTGGTGTTAATAGGTGTAATGCTGCTTTATCGGTAATCAATGGTATAGACCGCGCTTCCCTTCTCCCAGTCGATGAAGCATCAATTATTGGTCAAGAAGCAGAGGCGCGTTTTTTAAGGGGCCACTACTATTTTGAACTCACTAAGCTTTTTGGCAACGTTTCCATAGTAAGTGTTGAGAACTATGATAACCTGGAATTCAGCCAACCTAACGATGGACCTGCTTGGGAACAGATCGAATCAGATTTTCAATTTGCAATAGATAATTTACCCGCTACGCGAGCCGATCAGGCAGATCCCGGAAGACCTACGGCCGTGGTCGCAAGGGCGTATATGGGCAAGGCCCATTTATATCAGGCGGATTGGGCCAATGCATTGACAGAGTTTAATGCTGTTATAAGTAGTGGTGAGTTTTCTTTGAGCCCTGAATATCTGGATAATTTTAACGCAGCTGGTGAAAATGGACCTGAATCGGTATTCGCCATTCAGTTTGCCGCTGATGCGGCCCAATCCTTCAACGGGAACCGTGGAGGCACTTTAAATTTCCCTGGTGGTGGGCCTTTTGCCTCCTGTTGTGGATTCTACCAGCCTACCATTGATTTGGCTAACGCCTTCCGGGTCGATGGCGATGGTTTACCACTTTTTGATGCCTTCAATGATGATGATTTCTTAAATGACTATGAGATCGAAAGTGATGAACCTTTTACCCCGGACACTACAACTCCCGTAGATTCAAGATTGGATTATACGGTCGGACGCCGAGGAATTGATTTCAACGGCTTTGGTGAGCATGTAGGTAAAGAGTGGATCAGAGCAGGATTTAATGATATTTCCGGACCTTACCTTCCAAAAAAGAACGTATACCAAGCTAGTGAAGTGGGAGACAATAGGGGTTCAGGAGCATGGGGCCAAGAGCACTCTGGTGTCAACTACAATATTATTCGTTACGCCGATGTTCTCTTAATGGCAGCCGAGGCAGCCGTGGAAGCCGGAGATTTGGCCACCGCTTTGAACTATGTCAATCAAGTGCGCAATAGGGCGGCCAATACTTCGGTTGTACAGGCAATCGACGGTAGTGGCCCCGCTGCCAACTATCAAGTTGGGCTATACACCTCTTTCCCAGATGTCGGTTTTGCAAGGGATGCTGTTCGCTTTGAGCGAAGGGTAGAACTGGCTATGGAAGGTCACCGTCTTTTTGATCTAAGAAGATGGGGAATAGCTCAAACTGTTATCACGGAATATATCGCGAATGAAACCAGGACCATTGGTAATTTTGGTCCCAAGGTCAATGGCTATCAGCCACAATTTGATTTGTTGCCCATACCCTTAACATCCATTGACTTAAGTAACGGGACACTGCAACAAAACCCTGGTTATTAAAACATAAGTTTAGTTGAGTTTTTAGTTTAAGTTTAGCTAAAACAAACAGGGCATTGAAAAGTGCCCTGTTTTTATTTTAATATTTTGAAACTTACCTTTAGTTTCCCAAATTTTCTTTGATGATACACTATTTTCTGAAAAGTACGTGTGTACTGCTCATATTGGTATTTGTTGGTTCATGTTCTCCAGAAAGGTCAACCGCAACTACTTCCCCAATATTTAAAAAATTATCTCCATCGCAGACCAGGGTTGAATTCTCAAATACCCTAAAGGAAAACGACTCCCTGAACTATTTTACCTATGCCTACATTTATATGGGGGGTGGCATTTCTGCCGGGGATATCAATAATGATGGGCTGATCGATCTTTTCTTCACGGGCAATATGGTGCCCAACAAGCTTTACCTCAACAAGGGCAACCTCACTTTTGAGGACATTAGTGAATCTTCGGGACTTTCAGGGGACTCCCGTTGGTATACCGGAACTACCATGGCAGATGTGAACAACGATGGCTATCTGGATATTTATTGCTCTGTTGGAGGTAAATATGGCCCCAAGGAAAACCAACTTTTTATTAATAATGGAAATAACACCTTTACGGAAAAAGCAAAGGAGTACGGTATCGATAATACGGGCAACAGTGTCCAGGCTACTTTTTTTGATTATGATCTGGATGGAGATTTAGATCTGTATGTGGCCAACTACCCTCCTACCCCTTTTAACGCCCCCAATTACTTTTATCGTTTTAAACAATTTAGTCCAAAACCCTTGGAAACCGATAGACTGTTTAAAAATGAAGGCAATACCTTTATTGATGTTACAGAAGAAGCTGGACTAAAAACCTTTGGACTTTCACTAAGTGCCACAGTGGCCGATTTAAATAAAGATGGATGGCCCGACCTGTATGTATCCAATGATTTCAGCACTCCCGATTACCTTTTTATGAACAATAAAAACGGGAGCTTTTCAGAAGCAGTCAAACAAGCAACAAAAAACACCTCTTTTTATGGTATGGGGGTCGATATTGCCGATTTCAACAATGATGCCCTTCCTGATATTTTACAAGTGGACATGACCTCCCAAATCAATCGCCGCGCAAAAGCCAATATGGCCAGCATGAATCCTGATTTGTTCTGGAGTACGGTCAATAATGGCTTTCATTACCAATACATGCAGAACAGTCTACAAATGAACAATGGAAATCTTTTGGATACCCTACCTGATTTCAGCAATGTTTCAAGATTGGCCGGGGTTTCCTCCACCGATTGGAGCTGGGGACCGCTGTTCGCAGATTTGGACAATGATGGTTGGAAAGACATTTTTATTTCCAATGGTACCCGTCGTGAAATCAACAATCGGGACTTCTTTCTTGAAATTGAAAAAAAGGGATTTCCCAAAGACAGTACGCTCCAAAAAACACTGCAAATCCCCTCGGAAAAAATCGATAATTATGCGCTAAAGAATAATGGCGACCTCACCTTTAAAAGGATGAACAAGGAATGGGGCATTGAACACAAGGGATTTTCCAATGGTTCCGTATATGTGGATTTGGACAACGACGGTGATTTGGAAATAGTAACGAACAATATTGATGATGTGGCCACTATTTTCGAAAATACCAGCTCAGAGCATTCCAATTACATCACCATCTCCTTGAATGGATATGATCAAAACAGAAATGGGCTTGGCACCAAGGTCACACTTCATCACGGTGGACAATCGCAATATCAAGAACTTACCCTTACTCGGGGATTTCAATCTTCCGTGGCTCCACAACTACATTTTGGACTGGGCGAGGCGAAAATCGTGGATTCCATACAAGTGGTTTGGCCCAACCAAAAACGACAAGTTCTAAAGCATGTTGAAGTAAATCAACCATTGACCCTAAATCACGAAGAGGCGCTTCAAATTAAGGGTGGTTTGCAAGAACCCCAACCCAAGATTTTTTCTACCGAAAAGGATACTGAAATTATTGTAGATCATTTTTATCAAGACAATAATTACAATGACTTTATCAAGGAAATTCTTTTGCCGCACCAAACGTCACGGTTTGGACCAAATATAGCCGTTGATGACTTGGATAACAATGGTTTGGAAGACTTGGTCATTGGAGGGGCCTACGGATTTACCACGGCTATTTATATGCAGACCCCTAAAGGATTCCTTAAAAAAGGACCACTGCCTTTTGAATTGGACAAAATTTCGGAGGATATGGGTATTCATATTTTTGATGCGGAAGGGGATGGGGACCATGACATCTACATTGCCAGTGGGGGCAATGAATACGAGCCCAACGCCAAAGAACTCCAGGACCGGTTGTACCTAAACGACGGAAAAGGAAACTTTACCAAAAATAACGGTGCCCTACCTACGATGCTGACCAGTAGTGGGCGTGTTCATAGTTATGATTATGACAAGGATGGGGATTTGGACCTCTTTGTTTCCGGAAGGCTTGTTCCAGGAAATTATCCCAGTCCGGCCAACAGCTATTTACTGGAAAACATAAGTGACGGCACTGGCGTGAAGTTTGCAAATGCCACACCAAAAGTGGCTCCCTACCTAGAAAAAATAGGTATGGTGACAGATGCTGTTTGGGCAGATATTGACGACGATGGGTGGATGGATTTAATACTGACTGGAGAATGGATGCCCATAACCGTGTTAAAAAATGATGGTGGTTATTTTACGGATATTACCTCTCAGGTAGGACTTGAGAACTCCAGGGGTTGGTGGTTCAGTATTGAATCTGGGGATTTTGACAATGATGGTGATTTGGATTTTATAGTTGGTAATTTGGGACTTAACTACAAGTACAAAGCTACCGAGGAAGAAACATTTGACATTTATTTTAATGATTTTGACAACAACAACTCCGGTGATATTGTATTGAGTTATTATAATGAAGGAGAAAAATTTCCTTTACGGGGAAGGGAATGTTCCTCACAACAAATGCCGGGCATCAAAGAGAAGTTTAAAGATTACGAATCTTTTTCACAGGCAACCCTAGAAGATGTATACTCCGAAAAAAACTTGGAAAACTCCCTTCATTATCAGGTAAAATCCTTTGCTAGCATTTATTTGGAAAATAGGGATGGAAAGCTTCTTGCCCATAAGTTGCCCAATCCGGCGCAATTGTCTTCCATCAATCAAATCATCGTTGAAGATTTTAACAAAGATGGTCTTCTAGACGCCCTGATTGCTGGAAATCTACATGCTTCAGAAGTGGAAACACCCAGAAATGACGCAAGCAATGGTCTTCTTCTTACCGGTGATGGTAAAGGTGGTTTTACCCCTGTTTTGGAAAGACTGAGTGGCTTTTACGCTCCTGGGGATGTCAAGGATATGAATAGGATTCGTATCAAGGACAGGGAATACGTGGTCGTGGCGAAAAATTGGGATTATATCCAATTTGTAGAAGTTGGCAATGTAGTTCCTAAATCATAATCCAAAATTAAGACGGTGAAACCCAAGCAAAATAGGTAAAAATGATTTTGTTAAGCTTTTGGAAAAGATTTCACGATGATAAATTTGGGAGGTTTACGAAAAGAAGAACAAGGTAATTGAAAAAAAGAGCCCAGCAATAATAACTGCCGGACTCTTTTCAATACAATTTTTGAATATTATCAAGACAAACTAACTAGCTCCCATAACCGGGATTTTGATCTAGTTCATCATTGGCATCAATTTCTCTTTGGGGGATTGGCAGTACCAGGGTCGGTGCATTATAATCCAGGTCTCCGACCATTCTTCTTGTTCGCTTGATATCATGAATCAAAAACCCTTCAAAGCCCAGTTCAAGCTGTCTTTCAGTTAAAAGCCCATCGATGGATATATCAGTAAGTTCAGTAGCATTAGCTCTATTCCGCAATCTATTGATGTCATTCAGGGGAGTATCCCCCATAGATGAATTTAATCTTAGATTACACTCTGCCCTAATTAAGTACATCTCGGCTATTCTTATAATTGGAATGTTCCCAAATTCGTTGGAAAATTTCCCCGTTTGGTTAGCGGCATTACTATCCCTAAAGGTTAATCTTTCATCATTTGGATCATCGAACAAGGCATCATATCCAGCCTCAATAGTAACATCATCACCTCGGCCTCCATTGGGTTGAGAGGCATAAAATTGATTTAAATCATTATCATTGGCTGCAGGGTCTTGTGTCGTAATCTTTATGGAATACACATTTTCCGTACCTTCATCCAGCCCCATTAAATTAAATGCTGCAGGGTATTCTGAAGCCAGTACATGACCACTATTTTCAATGACATCATTGGCGGCCGCAAGGGCATTGGGATAATCCTGTTGTTGCAAGTATAGACGTGCTAAAATAGCCTGTGCGGCATATCTATCCGCCAAACCAATCCCTGTGTTATCATTACCATCAAGGTTAGTATAGGCAGTGGTCAAGTCACTAATTGCTCTGTTATACACCTCATTAACCGTATTTCTTGGCACGGACAATTCCGGATTGTTTATAAAATTATTTGTCGCCTCTAAAACAATGGGCACACCTAATTGGGTATTTGCATCTCCGTCCTCAAAGGGAAGGCCAAACAGTCTTACCAGCTCAAAATAAGAAGTGCCCCTTAGAAAACTTGCGTGGCCCGTATATAGAGTTCTATCCGCTTCGGAGGTAAAGACATCACTATTGTTCAGTACCAGATTGGCTTGGAAAATCACCTCATAAGCATTTAACCAAAAATCCCGGATGTAAATATTGTCAACAAGCAAATTCTTGGTAAAGAACTCTCTAGGTTGGGCAAAGGTACCGTTCCACGATACTTGATCGGTGCTTCCCAATAAATCCATAGATAATTGTAAACTACCTCCTAAAAACGTTTGCTCGCCAAACTCAGAATAATTTCCCGTAGTCAACTGGATTAGCCCTTGTTCACTAATGACTTGTTCTCTATTGACACTTTGTGGGTCGAGAACGTCCAAATTATCTTCACATGAAATTAATAAACCAAAGAATAATGCTAAACCTAATGATATAATGACTCTTTTCATTTTCATAACTTTAAAAATTAACATTTAGACCTAATGTAATCGTTTTTGGAGGAGGTGCAGAATAGAATTCTTGCCCTGTAAGAATGGTTCCGGCACCAGCACCGCCCACGGTTATATTGGCAGGTCTGGCAAAGTCATCCCTTCTAGCCTCAGGGTCCCAACCTTCATAGTCCGTAAAGGTCAATATGTTAAACCCTGTTAGGTAAATACGTAAATTGTCCATACCCATACGTTCAGTTATTGAGGTTGGGAATGAATATCCTAAGGTAATATTACGTAGTCTAACAAAATCGTTTTCATCAAGGTATCGTGTTGAATCTCCCGTTCCGTTACCAGCAAACAACCTAGCCTGCGGTACATCGGTGATATCGCCAGGTTGCTGCCACCTTCTCAACTGATCGGATGTTTGATTATCAAAGAAATCTGCACTGGCGGACATAAAGCGCCCTCCACCATTAAAGATGCTTGCCCCAAATTCCCCTTGAAAGGTAAACGAAAAGTCAAAATTCTTATAGGTAGCACTACCTCCAAAACCAGCAATCAAGTCGGGAATCGGAGATCCAGCAATAATCCTATTGGCCTCGTTGAAGCTATTGGTGGTTCCAGCGGGTTGATTGGGAGTAGGTGTTGTGCTCGTCGTAGCTCCATTTAGGAAATAAAGGGCATCGCCATTATCTGGGTTTGCACCCGCAAATTCACGAATAAAGAACGAATTAATGGTTTCTCCTTCCCTTAAAATGTTTACCCCTGTAATGATATCATTTCCATTGGGTAAACTTGTAATCTCATTATTTAGGGTTGTTAGGTTTGTGTTTAATGAAAGTGTAAAATCCCCGTTATCCACAATTGTGGACCGCAAGGTAATCTCTATCCCAGAATTACGCATGTTTCCAATATTGCGCAGTACTTGATTATTACCGCTGCTCCCCGGAATATTTTCATTGAACAACAGATCTTCGATATCCTTGGAGTAGTAATTGATTTCGCCTGACAGGGCATTGCCCCAAAGTCCAAAATCGAAACCAACATCAAAACCATCGGAAGTTTCCCAAGTTAGATTGGGGTTCACGGTTTGAGCAAAGGTAATTCCTGGGTTTTGGTTGAATGTTCTGGCCGTAAACCTACTTCTGGCCGCGAAATTTCCAATTTCAAAATTACCGGCCTGTCCCCATCCCGCTCTTAGTTTTAAAAAGGTCAATACCTCATTGTCTTGTAAAAACCCTTCTTCCGTAACAATCCAGGCTCCTGAAATGGAGGAAAAATTTCCCCATTGTTCATTTATGCCAAACCGGGAAGAACCATCCCTTCTAAAGCTAGCATTGACCAAATATTTTTCATTAAAGGAATACCCCAATCTGGCAAAATAGGAGAGTAACGTGTATTTGGATTCAAACGAATCTCCCCCCGTAATTTCACCAGCAGACCTTATTGTTGTCAGTCCCAATGGAAATCTAATTCCGGTAACAGAGTTTCCGTCACTATCCCCTTGCTGATATTCTATACCCCCCGTAAAATTAAGATTATGCTCTCCAAAGTCTTTATTAAAGGTTAGATAGTTCGCCAAATTAAAATTAACATTGTTGAAGTTGGTAGAAGTGCCCGTACCATCAGTTGAGTCAAATGGAGATCCTGGGCCAAAGAAAGTATATTCCGCCTGGTTGATCCAGTCGTACCCAAATTCCGATCGGTATTTAAGACCATCAAATATTTGATATTCCCCAAACAGATTACCAAGAATTCTATTTTGTGTGTTTTCCCTTGAATTTAGAGCCAAAGCACGTAGAAAGTTGGCATACAGCAAAAAGCCTTCTCCATTGGGTCCAGTATTAAATTGCCTTGCTAAATTTCCATCGGTATCCTGTAATGGGGATATCGGTGTTTGGGCCACCGCCTGTAAAGGCACCAAGAAAGAATTGTCATCTGCAAGCCGATTTATTAAAGCCCTGGTATACGATATGTTAGCACCCAATCTTAATTTTTCCGTAACATTAAAATCCAGTTTTAACCGAGTGGTAAAACGTTGTAGGTCATTGCCTCTCAGAATACCTTCAGTTTCCGTATAACCAAAATTAAAAAGATAGTTTACCTTTTCGGTAGCACCACTAATAGAAGCATTGGCATCTAAATTATAGCCCGTTCTAAACACTTCATCTTGCCAGTCTGTATTTACCCGGGCATTTTCCCAGGTTCCATTGGAATATCTATTAAAACGTCCTTGGACAAAACCTACGGGATCGGTAATTCCAAAACCTGCAAGCAAATCTGTGGAATTAACAGCCGCTTCAGTAAAGAGTTCAATATACTGATCCGAATTTAAAAATTCCCTTCTATTGGTTTCTTTACTAATTCCGTAAGCCGTATTAACCGTGATTTGTGGTGCTCCAAATTTTCCTTTTTTTGTTGTGATCAATACAACTCCATTATTTCCCCTAGATCCATAGATGGCAACTGCCGAGGCATCTTTTAAGATGTCGATGGATTCAATGTCAGAAGTAGGAATGGTTAGAAGTGGATTTAAACTACCTCCTGTACTGGCTTGATCAGCGTTAAAAATGGGAACACCGTCAACAACAAACAAAGGTTGGTCCCCTGCTGAAATACTGGACACTCCACGTATTCTAATGTCAATTCCCGCATCCACTTTACCATTGTTTTGGATAACCTGGACCCCTGCTGCCCTACCTGAAAGCACGTTTTGGAAACTTGGTGTAGGAATGTCTTTTGTATCCTGGGAGGCTATTTTTACAGAGTTGTTAGTGGATAACTTTTTACTAGTGGACCCATAACCTATCAATACCACTTCCTCTAATGTCTGAGCATCCTCTTGCATGACTACATCAATAGTATTTGATGTACCTACCACCACTCTCTCGGTCTTTTGGCCGAGGTAGGTAAAAACGATGGCCTGACCTTCGGCCACATTAATCGCATAGTTTCCGTCAAAGTCGGTTTGGGTACCATTGGTTGTGCCTTCCACAATAATGTTTACCCCGGGCAACGGAACACCCGTTTGGTCGACCACATTTCCTGTGACCGTTTTCTCTTGGGCCTGCAGAAATGCCGTTGCGCAAAGCATGGCAATGAAAACCCCAAACAGTTTCTTTACATTCATACGAGTAAAAAGTTTTGTTAGTAATAATTGAGTTAATGCAATTGAGAAAGGCGGGCGGAAAAGAGAATATAATAGCTAATTCAAATAATACTTCTTGGAAGTAAACAAAACTTAAATGGAATCTTTTGTTCTTTAGAAGTAAGGCCTCTCACCGCCCTACCTTTACAATTGCACAACAAAACAATCCATTAGCAATTAAGGGCAAGTACTTTTAAAACGGCTAGAACCCCAAAAATAACCAGGCCCATGGGCAAGTACCCTTTTTAACAGAAGATTACCCTGATTATCTTGGTTATCAAATAGGTTGATTTCTTCCTTGTGCAGGCCTGCACTTATAAAAATGAATGTGGAAACTAAAAAATCCCTCACCGTTTGTCGATAAGGGATAATATATGGGTCCTCACCTGGGTATCCTAAACCTAGGAAGCCAGTTGTGGGTGGTGGTAATTATAATATGCCGTAGTTCTAAAGTCATTCGGACTTAGGCCGGTGTCTTTTTTAAAAGCCAAATAAAAACTGTTCTTACTATTGAAACCCACTTCATACATGATGGCTTTAACACTCAATAAGGGATTTGATACTAGGAGGTGTTTTGCTTCATTAATGCGATACCTATTTAAAAGTGCATAAAAATTCATTGCATAATAGGTATTGATTACCTCAGAAACTTTGTATCTATCCTGTTGAATATAATTGGCCAAGTCCCCTAGGCCTATCTCATTGTTCCTGTAAAGTTTGTCCCCTTCAAGGGCATGACTGATTTTTTGCTTGATAAGTAGTCCCTGTTCCTGGGTCAAACCGGACTTCCTGTACTTTTCTTGAATGGACTCCGAGACTGTTTTGGAACTATTTTCCGTACCGTATCTTGGCATAAGATGTTTTAAAAGCTGTTTCATTATTGATTGATGTTTTAAGATTGATACTTCAAGTTCACATCAAATCATGGGTTATGGGTTTTACCCGATAAGAATTTACCACCTCAAGGAAAACATCTAAAGAAAAAGTAAGCTCTGGATTAGGATGAAGTTGAAAAAAGTAGGGAGACAAAAAAGCAGGGTAAATAAGGCCTTTTACCCATCGGCTATGATTGAAATGATATAGAAATAGCGGATTCCCTTCTATCTCCATAACGGAGACACAATATGCCCAATTCTAGTTAGTAAAATTATCGGTTTTTCGTATTTTCTTACTTCCCTTATACATTTCATACTTTACCAATCTGGATTCCAGCTTAGCATTATACACCTTTATTTTTCTAGAAGGCTTTAATCCCACAAACTTTATGGCCTCTGCATTGGACGTAATAAACCAGGCATTGGTATCTGGATATCCCTGCTTTAAAGTATCTCCTATTTTTCCATAAAAAGAAGGGATATCCACATTTAAACGTTCCCCATAAGGAGGGTTGAAAACCAAGTGCAAAGGACCTTGGGTCAGCTTTTGGGTTCTAAAAAAATCCTTTCGCTCAATGGTAATATACTCTTTAAGGTTGGCGTGTTCAATATTTTCAAGTGCTTTACGAACAGCTGAAGGGGATTTATCATAGCCTATGATCCCGTGATGATATTCACGTGTCCGTTTAAGGCTGGATGCTACAATTTTTTGGAACAGTTCCTCATCAAAATCGTTCCAATGCATGAATGCATATCCATCCCGATTGATATTCGCAGGAATATTACAGGCAATCATAGCGGCCTCAATCAAGAAAGTGCCACTACCGCACATAGGATCCAAAAAGTCTGTTCTCCCATCCCATCCACTGAACAATAAAAGTCCTGCGGCCAGGACTTCATTGATTGGAGCGATATTCACCGCTTTCTTATACCCCCTGTGATGTAACGAAGTACCTGAACTGTCCATGGAAACGGTGCAAATCGAATCCTGTACATGAACATTGATCCGAATATCGGCATGTTGGGAATCCACATTGGGACGCTTCAATCCACTTGCCCTGAATCTGTCCACTAAGGCATCTTTTGCTTTGAGGGATACAAACATGGAATTCTTAAAAATATCGGTATGCATAGTGGAATCAAAGGCAAATGTCTTATTCGTACCAAAGAGTACGTGCCAGTCAATACCATAAAGTTCCCTATAGAATTGTTTTTCGTTAAAAACCTTAAATCGCTTAATGGGCTTAAGAACCTTTAGCGCCGTTCTTAAACAGAGGTTGGCCTTGTAAAGAAATCCGGTATCTCCTTCAAAAGTTACCATGCGGTTGCCCTCTCTAACATTTCCTGCCCCTAAATTCTTCAGTTCTTGGGCCAGCAAAGGTTCAAAACCATAAAGGGTCTTTGCCAACATTTTAAAATTGTCCGCCATATCAGTATCCAAAAATAGGGTAATTTTACCCCCTCACACCTACCAATTCTATGATTTACCTTTTACTGGTCTTGGCCGTTCTTTTAAGTTTTGTGCTTGTTTTGATTCTAAAGCCTAAAAGTCCCGAGAACATCAAATTATTATTGGCTTTTAGTGGTGCTTTTTTATTGGCCATTACTTTTTTTGAATTGGTCCCAGAAGTATATTCAAAAGGAAATCAAAGACTTAATGCCCTTTTTATCTTACTAGGGGTTTTGCTTCAAGTTTTTTTGGAGTTCTTTTCCAAGGGTGCCGAGCATGGTCACCTCCATTGGTATTTAAAAAAAACACAATTTCCCACCATCCTTTTTTTAAGCCTTTCGCTTCATGCTTTGATTGAAGGTGTTCCGGTAAATGGAGCAAATAGTGTCCTATATGGTATTTTGGTGCACAAAATTCCAGTGGCCATTGTCCTTTCCATTTTTTTGGTCAATTCCAAACTTCATCTTGGATTAAGTGCAGTTTTTATGGTACTCTTTGCCTTAATGACCCCCTTAGGGAGTTATTTAACTTCAGAAACGACGTTTATTGCAAATTACAAAACGCAGCTCACCGCTTTGGCAGTTGGTATCTTTCTTCACATTTCCACTATAATTTTATTTGAAAGTGGTAAAGATCATACCTTTGACCTTAATAAGCTTATTGGAATTGCTTTGGGGTTCGGAATTGCTTATTTTATTTGAAAAAGCCAAGTACACCAATTTAACATATATTTCGTTTTACTATAAATATCAACGCTATGAAACGCCCAATTCTACAACTTTTTCTTATTCTTTTTGTTCTGGTTTCATGCTCCTCCAACTCTGATGACCCAGAAACAAATATTGAAGACACCATTGAGCCAGAAGTTAGTATTTCTTTTCCTGGAGTTTCACAAACCGCACTTGCAGGCAACATTGTTGTAAGTAATCAATTGGAAATAAACATTAATGCGGATGATCATAGCGGAATAGCTAAAGTTGAAGCATTTATAGATGACGTAAAAGTAGGCGAAGACACTTCAGCTCCTTATCAAATCATAATAGATGTAAGTACATATGAATCAAAAATTCACACTTCATACAAAGACTATTTACTAACTGTAACTGCCACTGATAATTCCGGGAATCAAACTTCAATTGATCAAATCATTAACATTGATAATGAATTGCCGGTCATAACAGCTGTTTCCATCGAGGAAAATTCCATCTTGGGTGGTGATGCAAATGTTGTTACTTTCGAAATAGAAGAAAACCAAGGCTTGGAATCAGTTGAAATTTTTATCAATAACCAATTTGAAGAAGCGCTTGAACTTGACAATAACACTTTTAATATTAAGACTACCAAACTCGAAGATGGTCAAAATATACTCAAAATAGTAGCGACTGACAGGGCCCAAAACATTGCCATTTACGAAGTCGCTTTTATTTCGGACAACTCCGGGCCCGAAATAACGCTCGAGAACTTAGTTGCCAACCAAATTATAGATGGGGACATCATCATTGCCCCTACATTGACCGATGCGCATTCAGACCTTTTTACCTTATCGATCAAACATAACGAACAGGCACTTTTAGCCGTAGAAAATCCAGAAAACGAGTCTTATACGTTTAAACCGGGTCAGTTTGAAACAGGGGAAGCAACCATTACCATTACTGCAAAAGATATTCTATTGAATACTACCATTCTGGAAATCCCTGTTTCCATATTAAGGAGATTGGTCAAAATAAATGTTTCCCCATTACTTTTCGATACGGATGAAGAAGCAATTGCCTTTATTTCAACTAAGGATGGGACCTTATTGGATGAGGCAATAATTGATCGAGATGGAGAAGAAATTACTTTGAGAACATCCCTAGAGCCAAATGAACTGGGCAAATTGATGTTGACTTTTGCAGTAAATAGGGCAGGAGCAGGTGTTTCAAGGGATTTTGCGCGTTTTAAGACGATTGCAGATATAGACATTAATCTTCTATCAGAAATAAATCTTAATCTAAGACCTATGGCCTTGGACACACCTTTACAAATCTATAGTGCCGATGGCTTTGTGGAAGGAGACTACGACAGGTTCAGAAGCAATGGATCCAGATATGGATCGTATTTAGGTTGGCAAAATCTTACGCAATATAATTTAAAGGAGCTAGGTTGCTTTTCATGTACTGAATATAATCACGACAAATATTATTTGAGGCTTACGGACACCGAAACGGATGGATATCTTTACTATTGGTTACATACAGCAGACTTAAACCAAAATTTTGTTCTTGACAGAAATGATTTTTCCCAGGAAGGCATAGAACAGCGCCATATCCAAACCACCAATCTTCCTGCTGGAAGCTACAGTATCAACTTTCAAGTCTCAGGTTTTATCAATTCAGAAGAATTTAATGGTTTTTATAGGCACGAGATGGATACAAAGAGTTACCGCCAGTGGGAATTTGACCAAACAATAGGTATGCCCTATAACTTTAATTCTGATTTTCAGTTTTACTACACCCAAGTAAAAATGCCCAATTATTTACTTAAGAGTTATGGACAACCTCTGGAATCATTTGAACCATTGGATTGGACAGTTGATTGGACGATAGTAGACAGGGAAATCAACATTTTAAAAAACAGTCAAGGCGAAATATTGGCAGAAATTGAATTAGGACAAAGTTTTAACGACGAAAAC
>JBCDBE010000040.1:0-27602 GCA_039184365.1 Bacteroidota bacterium
CCAGCGAGCCTACCTTCAAAATGCTTTCCAGGGAAATCTACAACATGATTCGGGATAGTGATTTGGCTGGATTCAATTCAGACCGTTTTGACATTCCACTCCTAGCCGAAGAGATGCTCCGGGCTGAGGTGGATTTTGATATGAAGCACATGGTTTCCGTGGATGTTCAAACCCTATTCCATAAAATGGAAAAGCGGACCCTAGGGGCGGCCTATCAGTTTTATTGTAACAAGAGCCTGGAGGATGCGCATAGTGCAGAAGCCGATACCAATGCCACTTATGAAGTACTGTTGGCACAATTGGAACGCTATCCTGAACTGGAGAACAACATCAAAAAGCTTTCTGAATTCACTACAAGAAAGCAGTCCTTGGATTTTGCCGGTTTTATTGCCAAAGGAAAAGATGGCGACCCCATTTTCACCTTTGGAAAACACAAGAACAAAAAGGTCGATGAAGTTTTGGAAAAGGAACCTGGCTATTTTGGTTGGATCATAAATGCGGACTTTCCTTTATACACTAAAAAGGTGTTGACGCAATTAAAGCTCGGCAAACTTAATAACAAATTGTGATTTCCCATGAAGTTAATTTGTATCGGTCGTAACTATGCGGCCCACATCGATGAACTCCATAATGAGCGTCCCACAGAACCCGTTGTTTTTATAAAACCGGATTCCGCCGTACTGCCGAAGGAGCAGGATTTTTACATTCCTGAGTTCTCAACGGATGTGCACCATGAGGTGGAGGTATTGGTAAAAATTAAAAAAGTTGGGAAACATATCGCCCAGCAGTTTGCCCACAAGTATTATGATGAAATTGGATTGGGCATTGATTTTACGGCAAGGGACTTGCAAGCGAAGTTAAAAGCGAAGGGCTTACCCTGGGAAAAGGCAAAAGGATTTGATGGCGCAGCCGTCATTGGTAAGTGGATTCCTAAAAAAATGTACGAAAATTTGGATAATTTGGGGTTTTCATTGTTAAAAAATGGGGAAATTGCACAAAAAGGGAATACAAGCCTGATGTTGTGGAAGATAGATGAACTTATTGCCCATGTATCTACCTATTTTATGCTTAAAAAGGGCGATATTCTATTTACAGGCACTCCGTCAGGTGTTGGTAGAGTGGAGCGAAATGACTACCTTCAAGGGTGGATTGAAAATGAAGAACTGTTTTCAGTTAACGTCAGGTAATGATTTATACACTAGATAAGCTAAATGAAATGGCTGAGGGAGATGACGATTTCATCATCTCCGTAATCTCCGTTTTTTTGGAAGAAGTTCCTGAAGATTTGGCAGCTTTGGAACACGCCATCGCTTCAGGAAATTTTGAACAAATTGGAAAAATGGCCCATAAAATAAAACCCAATGTTGACCTTCTGGGCATGGAACAAACCCGGGCCAATGCTTACGAGTTGGAAAAATTGGGCAAAGCTTCCGGGAGTTTGGAAGAAATCAAAATGAAGTTCCCTTTGTTGAAGAAGGATGTGGAACAGGTCATTTCAGAGCTACATAAAGACTTCAATATTTAGGAGTACCATCCGCCGGCCCCTACTTTTCCCTATTTTTGTCCGCTAATTGGAACGTTACCCAAAATGCAATAGCGTATGCAAGCCGAGATCATTACCATAGGTGATGAAATTCTTATTGGACAGATTGTGGACACCAATTCCGCTTTTATTTCCAAAGAACTCAATAAAATAGGGGTATCCGTTTATCAGATTACCTCGGTGCAGGATGAAAGGGAACATATTTTGAGGGCGCTTGATGAGGCGAATGCCCGCTCTCAAGTGGTCATTGTTACTGGGGGTTTGGGCCCAACGAAGGATGATATAACAAAGCACACCTTTTGCGAGTACTTTCAAGATACCTTGGTACAGGATGAACAGGTATTGAAGCACATTGAATTCCTTTTCGAAAAATACATCAGTACCCCCATTTCGGACTTAAATAGACAGCAGGCCATGATACCTTCCAAGGCCCAAGTCTTCCACAATGAATTTGGTACGGCACCGGGGATGTGGATGGAAAAAGATGGAACCGCTTTTGTTTCCTTACCTGGGGTGCCTTTTGAGATGAAGGGGCTAATGACCCGTTCCGTCATCCCCAACATCATGGCTGCCTTTGAGCGGCCCCATATCATTCACAAAACAATAATGACCTATGGTTTGGGGGAAAGTGCCATCGCCGAAAAAATAGAAGACTGGGAAAACCATTTGCCGAAAGAGATCAAGTTGGCCTATTTACCCAGTTTGGGCAGGGTGCGTTTGCGCCTTAGTACCAAAGGAATGGATAAGGAGTATCTGCAGGGTTTAATCAATACCGAGGCAAAAAAACTATATCCATTAATAGGGGATATCATTTATGGCGAAGAAGAAGAGGAGAGCATAGAAGCCGGTATTGGAAAATTGTTGACCCAAAAAAGAATGACGTTGGCCACGGCCGAAAGCTTTACAGGAGGTAAAATAGCACAACAAATTACGGCCATTCCTGGGGCTTCCCACTATTTTAAAGGTACCATGGTCAGTTATGCCACGGAAACCAAAATTCAGCTTCTTGGGGTGGAACCTGAACTCATAGAGGAACATTCCGTGGTTAGTGAAGCAGTTGCGGTGGCCATGGCAAAAAATGTAAAACGGATGATAGGAACGGACTTTGCCATTGCCACCACAGGCAATGCGGGTCCCAGTAAAGGAGACTCCGACGAAGAAGTGGGAACCGCCTTCATTGCCATAAGTACGCCCCAACGGACGTTTGCCAAAAAATTTGTGCTAGGCAACCATCGGGAACGTATTGTGCAAAAGGGGGTAAACAAGGCCTTTGAACTGCTTCAAAAAGAAATAGTAAATTTTTGAATTTCAGTTTTGTGGGTCTTGTGGAATTCTCTAAATTTGCACGCTCAATAAAATCACGTAAAAAGTTACGGAGATGTCCAAAGTTTGTGAAGTTACAGGAAAGAAGGTGATGTTCGGAAACAATGTTTCCTTTTCCATCAATAAAACCAAGCGTAGGTTTGATGTAAATATCTTCAAGAAAAAGTTTTACATCCCTGATGAAGACAAGTGGGTGACCATGAATGTTTCTTCCAAGGGAATTAAAATTATCAATAAGAAGGGAATCGCTGCGGTTCTTAAGGAATCACGTGCCAAAGGTTACGTAAAGTAAAATCTCGATTATCGAGTAAAAAGATAGCAAGATGGCAAAGAAAGGAAACAGAATTCAGGTTATTTTGGAGTGCACCGAGCACAAGGAGTCCGGTATGCCAGGAACTTCCCGATATATCACTACAAAGAACAAAAAGAATACGCCTGATAGGATGGAAATCAAAAAATTCAATCCTATCCTTAAACGTATGACCATTCATAAAGAAATAAAATAATAGACCATGGCAAAGAAAACGGTAGCAACGCTACAAAGTAGCTCGAAAAGATTGACCAAAGCCATTAAAATGGTCAAATCACCAAAAACGGGTGCGTACACTTTTGTGGAGTCGGTGATGCCCCCAGAATTGGTAAACGATTGGTTGGCAAAGAAATAGACCAAACAAACTAAACATTGCTAAAGCCGTCCATTATTTGGATGGCTTTTTTTGTCCAGTACCTTTTGCCTTAGTTTCGGTCCACTCGGAAAGTGACCCTGCGATTGGTTATGACCGTATCTACTTGTAGTATCAGTATGGCCGTATCGCTACTAATCAATCCACAAATAAAGTCCGTAAAACTGGCCACCAAGCGGTATTGCCCATTGTTTTGAACGGTACTGGGATTAATGATGGTCAATGTACCTGTGGCAGTGCCCGAATATTGAGTGGAATCGGATAAATCATCCCAAGTGGAACCATTGAACAATTGCCAATGGAGTACATTTCCTGTGGTGGTAGCTGTGATTGTGGTTGTACAACCTGGACAGGTAACGACATCTGTGGGTTGGGAGGTAACGGATGGTGCTGAACCGGTTTCCTGAAAATCGAACGTTGAATTCGTATTGTTGTCATCCGGTGTCGTGTAGCCATCCGTCCCACTGGTAACCAAACCATTCAAGTTTACGGTCACGGGCAGTGGACCCAAAAGGCCATCGGCATTATTGTCGGTAAAACCTGCTTCGAGGACATCGTTGCATGCATCACCGTCGGAATCCAGACCGTAAGGGTCATAGGTTCTATCAGAATTGGAATCCGTAACGGAATAGGAGGGAATGGCATACGTTGTGTCATTATCCTCAATGGCATTGAACAGTCCGTTGGCCCCAGAACCTCCGGTAGCAGCGTCAATAATACCATCGTTGTTGGCATCCGCCACACCGGATTCATTGAGGACACCGGACTCCTGAATATCATAAATCCCGTCATTGTCAGAATCCAAATCGAATTCGTTGCTTATCCCATCCCCATCAGTATCACAAATAGCACTCGCAAATAAAACACCTGAAAACCCTTCGGGTCCAGGCCCAGCCTGATTGGTAACAATAAATGTATTGCTGTTTCCAGGAATCCAGGGGATGGTATTGAACGCTGTTCCCGCTTGGGCACCCATGGGCTCCAAAATGGTTGAACTGGTATTTCTTGTACCGTAAAGCGTTGCCTGTCCGGATTCGTTGACAATGAGTCGTAATCTCGGTAGTCCGTTTGAATTGGCTACCCAAGGAGAGGCAATAAAAGCACCATCGGACTGGAACAAAAAGTATTCTTCCCCGGTACCCAAGGCCCCATTTTCAAATTCCATGACGGATGGATGGATTGGCGTACCATTGATAAAAAGCTGAAAGGAATTATCCATGGATGAAAAATCCAATCTGAGATATCCCGTATCTGGATGGTTTACGGTCACTGATCTTTCCCCAACATCGGCCGATGCCAAAAAGGAGACATTGGCAGCAGAGCAATATTCTTCCTCATCGGTAATGCCGTCATTATCGTCATCTAGGTCCGTAGCATCCCCAATCCCATCGCCATCATAATCGTTTTCGATGGTAATGGTAAAATTATCAATATAGACATATTCACTGCTTTCCCAATTGCCTGAGCCCCATGTGCTGGTGTTGTAAAAGCGAAAAGTAGTGGTGCTGGATATATAAGCGGAAACATCTGTGGAAAACGAACCACTGTTGGAACCGTAGAATGTGCCTATGGTGGTAAAATTGATACCATCACTTGAAGCTTGTATGCTGAGATTTTCACTGGTAGCATCCGTGCCTCCGTCAAGTCCGGAAGTTTGCCAATCAAAACTTAGGGTGGCAATGGTCCAACTGGATAGGTCGGCTGCCCTAGTTATCCCGTGGTTGAATCGACTTATATCGTTAAATCGTAATCTATTCCCAGTAATTCTTATCCTTCCAGTAGATGGAGAGTTGCCATCATTGATTTCCGTCCAATTTCCCGAAAAGTTCTGTGTACCATCATTATTGGTGTAGGAAACCGCGCTAAAGGCATCCGAAAAAGTGTTCTGGGCGCGGCCGTTGCACCAAAACAATAGTACGAATATGAAAAGGATCCTGAACAAAACCATTTCCTTGTTGGGCTTATGGAAAATTTCCATGGACTAAAGTATTGGTTTGGGCTGTGGCTTTCGAGAAATTGTTGTCAACTCACGGAAAGCCGGGGTAAAGTATTGAATTCTAGTGCTTTTTTTTCTTTTAAATTGATTTTTGGCTATGAAACGAGGGGAGCCTTTTAACAGAAAATGCGTTCACTTTTCTATCTTTGACTTTCACTAAAGTTAACCATGAGTCTTTTTAAAAATATATTCTCCAAGGACAAAAAAGAAACCCTGGATAAAGGCCTGGAAAAGAGCAAGTCCAGCTTTTTTGGAAAGTTGAGCAAGGCCGTTGCAGGCAAATCAAAGGTGGATGATGAGGTGCTGGACAATTTGGAGGAGGTGTTAGTGACCTCCGATGTTGGAGTGGATACCACCCTTAAAATTATTGATCGTATTGAGGAACGGGTATCCAAGGATAAATATTTAGGTACGGACGAGCTGAACCAAATCCTGCGAGAGGAAATCGCTGGCTTGCTTTCGGAGACGCATGTGGGCGAAGCGGAGGAGTTTTCCCTACCCGAGGACAAGAAACCCTATGTGATCATGGTGGTAGGGGTCAATGGGGTGGGCAAGACCACGACCATTGGAAAACTGGCCCACCAATTTAAAAATCAAGGAAAAAAAGTGGTCTTAGGGGCTGGGGATACGTTTCGTGCTGCGGCCATTGACCAATTGCAGGTTTGGGCGGAACGGGTGGACGTACCCATCATCAAACAGAAAATGGGGAGCGATCCTGCTTCCGTGGCTTTTGATACCCTAAATTCGGCCGTAGCGGATAATGCGGATGTGGTTTTGATCGATACGGCGGGGCGACTGCACAACAAAGTGAATTTGATGAATGAACTCTCCAAAGTAAAACGGGTGATGCAAAAAGTAGTGCCTGATGCGCCACATGACGTCCTGTTGGTTTTGGACGGCTCTACGGGGCAAAATGCCTTTGAACAAGCCAAACAATTTACCAAAGCGACAGAAGTGACCAGTTTGGCCGTTACTAAATTGGATGGCACCGCCAAAGGCGGGGTGGTGATTGGGATATCCGACCAATTTCAGATACCCGTAAAATATATTGGGGTGGGGGAAGGTTTGGAAGACCTACAGGTTTTTAACAAATACGAGTTTGTGGACTCCTTTTTTAAGATTTAGCCAGATTATTTGATTATGGGAAGAATCCACTTATTTGAGTTTGAAGACCAGAAGTGGTTTCCCAAATTTCTAAGGGACTATGGCACGGATTTCCTACAGTTTCTATCCAACAAAGCAAAGATGTACAAACCCGTTATTCCAGTTTTGGAAAAAGGGTTGGCCGCCCACGGTAAAAATACCATTGTTGATTTGGCCTCAGGTGGTGGGGGCGGCTTGCTCTGGTTGAATGGGGAACTGTTGAAAGAGTATCCCGACCTTAAAATCGTTTTGACCGATTACTTTCCCAATCAGTCGGCCTTTGCGTATACCAAAAAGCAAGCCCCGAATTTTGAGTACATCAACACCTCCATTGATGCAAGGAACGTACCGGAAAGTTTGAAAGGATTGCGAACGCAATTTCTGTCCCTCCATCACTTTAGACCAGAAGATGCCCAGCTGATTTTACAAAATGCGGTGGACGCCGAAGTCCCCATAGCGATATTTGAAGCCCAGGAACGAAGTATCCCCAGTATTTTGGCCATGTTGTTTTCCCCAATCAGCGTGCTGTTGACCACCCCTTTTATCCGACCGTTTACATGGGGTAGACTCCTTTTTACCTATTTGATTCCCATAGTTCCCCTATTTGTATTGTGGGACGGCTTGGTTTCCTGTTTGCGCACCTATTCGGTTGATGAAATGTCGGTTTTGGTGGAGAAACTTGAAAATAAGGATCGCTTCAATTGGGAAATCAATAGAATAAAATCTGGTCCTGGCGTAATTTTATATCTTTTGGGAACCAAAAAATAAGAAAGATGCGCTATTGGATGATGACCTGGTTTTCCATTCTTTCCCTGGTCCCATTGAATGCCCAAATCAATCACCCCAAAGCCAGTCCATTTTCGGTGGTGGAACAGGAAGTAGGGCTTTCCAAAATACGCCTTGAATATTCCCGACCAGCGGTTCGGGGAAGACGCGTTTTTGGTCTGCAGAACGATGGGCAGAAAGGATTGGTGCCCTATGGTCGTATTTGGCGGGTGGGAGCCAATGAGAGTACCAAAATTTCAGTGGATAGGGATATGGAAGTAAGAGGAAATACCTTACCCAAAGGTACTTATGCGCTGTATGCCTTTCCCCAGGCCAATGTTTGGGAAATCGTATTTCATGGCAATACCACACATTGGGGTGATGGCCGAAAGAACTACGATTCTAAGGAAGATGTATTTCGGGTAAAAGTGAAGCCGCAAACCATTGCTTATCATCAAGAAAACTTTTCAATGACGTTTGACAGCATTACCCATAATTCAGCCACCTTAAATCTGACCTGGTCGAGCACTAAAATTTCCATACCCTTCGCTGTAGACACGGATGCCCAAATGGAAGCGGAGATAGCCAAGCAACTCAAGGAAAACCCTACTGCGCTGACCTATTACGAAGCGGCTCGGTATTTACAGGAGCGAGGCAAGGATTATGGGCGGGCCCTAGACTATTTGAATACCGCTTTGGAACTGGGTGGGGACACCTACTATTTTCACCGGGTCAAAAGTTTGGTGCAGGCCGAACTGGGCGATTACAAAAGCGCCATTGTATCCGCTAAAAAGTCTATGCATATTGCTGCTGAACTGGAAAAGGATGAATTTGTTCGTATGAATGAGAAGAACATCAAAAAGTGGGAAGTTATTATAAGGGATAAATAAGGTCATTTCGAATCGAAGATGAGAAATCTTATCTTTAAATCCTTAGTTGTAAACTCCTTCGAAATGACACTATCTACCTTTATCAAAAGAACTCTTGTGTTCTGCGTAACAGCACTGCTCTTGATTTCATGCAAATTCGATACTACTTCCAAGGAAAACGCACCAACTATTGAAGAAGTGGATGCGATGGAAGTCCTTGAAGTATCTGAAATTGAAGCCGACGAGCCATTGTGGATACCTTACAATGATTCCGCCGAGGTTGCCGCTAACGCCGATCATGAAAAGGAACGCATGCGCTATAAATTCGTCCAAAGCAAAGTGTTGGACAAGAATGAAGTTTTTCAACCCTTGTATGCGGAGGTTTCTAAGTTTTCACAGGAGCAATATGAGCTAATGAAACCCCTGGTTTTGGAACAGGATATTCCCACCATTCAATCCCATATCAAAGCGGAAAAATTTAGCTATGAAGAGTTGGTACTGTTCTTTTTGCACCGTATCTATACCTATGAACTGCCGAATAAGACTACCTTAAATACAGTCATCGCACTCAACCCCTTTGTTCTGCAGGAAGCGCGCAATCTTGGGCCAAATAATGAGGGGCATCACCCCATTTATGGAATGCCCATTTTGTTAAAGGACAATATTGGTACCCAAGACATGAAAACGACTGCGGGGGCTATCGCCTTGATGGATAATCAAACCAATGATGCCTACATCGTCGAACGCTTAAAAGAAAAAGGAGCCCTAATTTTAGGGAAGGTCAACTTGAGCGAATGGGCCAACTTTATTTGTGATTGCCCCAATGGACAAAGTGCTGTGGGCGGTCAAACGCTGAACCCATACGGCCGGAGGGAATTTGATACCGGGGGTTCCAGTGCGGGTAGTGGCACATCGGTGGCAGCAAACTATGCGGTAGCGGCCGTGGGTACCGAAACCTCAGGTTCTATTCTGTCACCTTCGGGTCAAAATTCAGTGGTTGGGCTAAAACCCACGATTGGTCTATTGAGCAGGTCTGGGATTGTCCCCATTTCCAGTACCTTGGATACCCCAGGGCCTATGACCAAAAATGTGATGGATAATGGTATTTTGTTGGATGCGATGCGGGGTTTTGATGAGCGTGATAATAAATCGGTAAAAGCAGATTGGGAAGAGGGTTGGTACACATCGGAGATTGCTAGCCTAAAGGGTAAGCGGTTCGGTGCATTAAAGAATTATGTAGAACGGGATTCCATGTATCGGGAAACGCTGCAGTTGATGAAGCAGGCTGGAGCCACCATCGTTCAATTTGAACCCCCAGAAGTGGAATTTGAAGGCTTCCTATCCATTTTAAACATCGATATGAAAAACGATTTGCCCCAATACATGGAAACTTGGGTAAATGACAAAGGGGCAGTGCAAACGACAACGGTCAAAGAGGTGGTTGATTTCAATTTGCAGGATTCCCTGCTTCGAATTCCCTATGGACAAGCACGATTTGACGGGATTTTGGCGGATACGACCTCTGCCCAAGGATTAAACGCTATTAAAAGGAGATTGCGGTCTGTGGGGATGTCCTATTTCAATATTCCTATGGCAGAGCATCGATTGGATGCCGTTCTTTCCATCAACAATTATGATGCGGGAGCAGCTGCAGTGGCGGAATATCCGGCCTTGACCGTTCCCATGGGGTATAGGGAAACCGGTGAGCCGGTTAACCTAACCTTTATAGCCAAGCAATACCAAGAAGGGAAACTATATGAAATGGGAGCGGCTTTTGAAGCCCTGACCAAGGCCCGTAAAATACCTTTGAACTACCGGGATTAATTGATAAAATCGTTTAGCCTTTCCCAGAGGGCATTATCAAAACTGGATGGTCCCAGAAGGTTCTCCCCAGCGTCTTCGCCCAGCCGAACAATGACCAATCCCTCACTTGGAACGATATAGAGCTTTTGATCATTTTTTCCCAGTCCGGCATAGGTGTCAGAGGGTGCATTTGGAATGAGTTCCCCTTGGAATTCTGTCTGTAGTCCGGGAGCGCGATAGGAAGACCTTCCATTCAACCACCAAAGATAGCCATAGGCTTTGTTGATATCTTGGGAAGTATTCTTCATTTGATTCCTGTAGTTTTCATCCCCCAAAATGGTTGCTCCGTTCCAAATACCGTTGTTGAGGTTCAATAAACCAAAACGGGCCATGCTTCGTGCCGTACTGAAATAGACATTGTTCAAATCATTGGTGGAAAACCAAAATCCGTCCATACCAATTTTATCCCGCAATTTTTCATTGAAATAATTGGACCACTCCTCTTGACTTGCATTGGCCACCACTTTTTGTAAAAGGGTATAAGGGCCATTATGGTACGCCCACCGAGCGCCTGCATCGGCTACATATTGCAAGCAGTCAGGAGTCACACAATCAAAAAGCAAATCGTTCATTCCACAGGTCATGGTCAACTGGTGCCATACAGTGATTAAATCTTCCTTTTCGGCTTCCAGACTCGTCCATCCGTTTCCTAAATAGTCCGATGTTCTATCATCAATATCCAGTAGGCCCTCCTCTTGGGCCAATCCCACCGCAAAGGCGGTCAAAGTTTTTCCTGCTGAAGCCCAATACCAACTCGTATTTTGCGTGTGGTCATCGAAATACCATTCCAGGGCCATTTTACCCTGCTTTAGGACGATAAATGCTTTGGTTCCTTTTTCCTGTAAAAAATCGCGAAGCGGTTGTTCTTCGGTCATATTCCAGCCTAGTTCTTCTGTTGAGATATTTTCCCATTCCCCAGAATCGTTGGGAGGGAAGTAGAGATTGGTCGCTTCAGCTTCGGAGGGGGGTTCATTTTCGGTATCTCCAACGGATTCTGTGGAACAACCCCAGAGAAGGATAAGCAAAAACATCAAAATAACAGTAGGCGGTTTCATGGCGTGGATTTTATATGGGACTACCTTGATCCTTAATGGTTTAACGTCATGAATGAAGAATTATGCGTTAAAATCGACCAATTGCCCCTGCTATCGTATTTTTGCACCCATTCTATGTGATATGCGCACGAAATCGCTGAAAAAGAATAAAATCAACGTAGTAACCTTGGGTTGCAGTAAAAATGTTTACGACTCTGAGGTTCTTATGGGCCAGTTACGCGCCAATAACAAAGAGGTGGTGCATGAGGAAGAAGGTAATGTAGTGGTCATCAATACCTGTGGATTTATAGCCAATGCGAAGGAAGAGAGCGTTAACACCATTTTGGAGTATGTTCAAAAGAAGGAAGGAGGTGAAGTAGATAAAGTTTTTGTAACTGGGTGTCTGAGCGAGCGGTACAAGCCCGATCTGGAAAAGGAAATCCCAAATGTGGACGCGTATTTTGGAACCACGGATTTGCCCAACCTATTAAACGCCTTAGGTGCAGATTACAAGCATGAATTGTTAGGGGAGCGGTTGACCACTACACCAAAAAATTATGCTTACCTTAAAATTGCCGAAGGTTGTGATCGGCCCTGTTCATTTTGTGCCATTCCCCTAATGCGTGGCAAACACAAAAGCAAGCCCATAGAAGAATTGGTCAGCGAAGCTGAAAAATTGGCTGCAAAAGGGGTAAGGGAACTGATTCTCATAGCCCAGGATTTAACATTTTATGGATTGGACCTCTATCGGAAAAGAAAATTGGCCCTTCTTTTGGAGCATCTCGTTAAAGTTGAAGGTATTGAATGGATACGGCTGCATTATGCTTTTCCGTCAGGATTCCCCCTGGATGTACTCGATGCAATGGCCAGAGAACCTAAAATCTGTAATTATATTGACATTCCCTTGCAGCATATTTCCGACCCTATTTTGAAAAGTATGCGCAGGGGAACCACAAAGGCCAAGACTACTAAGTTGCTGCGGGACTTCAGAAGTGCCGTTCCTGAAATGGCCATCCGCACCACTTTAATAGTTGGTTATCCGGGTGAAACCGAGGAAGACTTTCGAACCTTGAAGGAGTGGGTAAGGGAAATGCGTTTTGAACGCTTGGGTTGTTTTACTTACAGTCACGAAGAGAATACAAAAGCCTTTTCACTAATCGATGATGTCCCAGAAGAAGTTAAACAGCAGCGTGCCAATGAGATTATGGAGGTGCAATCGCAAATTTCATGGGAGCTTAACCAAGAAAAAATGGGGAAGACCTTTCGTTGTATTATCGATAGAAAAGAGGGTAATTATTTCGTTGGCCGTACGGAGTTTGATTCCCCCGATGTGGACAATGAAGTTCTAATAGACGCGACTACCTACTATTTGAAGGTAGGGGAGTATGCTGAAATAAAAATCACGGATGCTTCTGATTTTGACTTATATGGTGAACCTACTTCCCTTCCTATTGCTTTTAAATCGAATAAGGCTCCGGCCAGAACTAAGATTCGGTTCACACCTAAAGTTCACCAATAAAAAACCCCAGTTTAACTGGGGCTTTCCAAAAAGGGCGGTCTTCCTACCTACTCTTCGGGGGAAAGAGTGGCGAATACGACTCCAGCTAATATTGCCCCTAAAATTGGGGCAATCCAGAACAGCCACAATTGCGGAATGGCCCAGCTACCTTCGGCAAATAAGGCCTGACTTGTACTTCTGGCTGGGTTTACAGAGGTATTTGTGACAGGAATACTGATTAAATGGATAAGGGTCAAACCCAATCCGATGGCCAATCCCGCCAAATATTTTGGGGCCTTCGAGTGGGTTGCACCTAATATGATAACCAAAAAGAAAAAGGTAAATACCAGTTCGGTAACGAACGCTGATAATAGACCATAGCCTCCTGGGGAATGCTCGCCATAACCATTGGCTGCAAACCCTCCGACTTCAAACCCTGCTTTGCCGGATGCAATTAGATATAAAATTCCTGCCCCTGCAATAGCCCCCAAAAGCTGGGAAATGATGTAGGGAAAAACATCTTTTTTGTCAAAGCGGCCAGCGACCATCAGTCCCAAAGTAACAGCTGGGTTAAGATGACATCCCGATATATGTCCAATTGCATAGGCCATGGTGACAACGGTAAGACCAAAAGCCAAGGCCACCCCAACAAAGCCAATCCCCAATTCGGGATAGGATGCCGCCAGTATGGCGCTACCACATCCACCAAGTACCAACCAAAGGGTACCTAAAAATTCTGCGATAAATTTTCTCATTATTTTGTAATTAGTCCGTTTGGAGTTTAGAACCCAGAAAAAGGATAAAGTCACACATTAATGGAAAGAATAACCCTGTTCAAAGCAATCTTTATCCAATATTTGATTATTTTCAAATTTGTTTTTGCTAACAGAAGTAAGGTCTATTGGACGAAACAATGAAACTATAATGCTATGGGTGTAAATGCTAAAAAAATAAATTTCGTGGTCGCCTTAATGCGTATTTTGATTGGGTGGCATTTTTTGTACGAGGGGATTACAAAACTATTTAACCCTGATTGGACGGCGTACGGTTATTTGGCCTCGGCCCAAGGACCTTTAAAATCAGTTTTCACGGCATTGGCAAATAATTCCATAATTGGATGGGTCGATACCCTAAATATGGCAGTATTGATTTTGGTTGGGGTTACACTTTTATTGGGTGTATTCGAACGGATAGGGGCTTTGTTGGGAATGGGTCTTTTGGCCATGTATTACTTATCGCATCCCCCCTTTCCTGGATTGACCCAACTGAATGTGGAGGGCAATTATTGGTTTGTCAATAAGAACCTAATCGAATTGGTAGCGCTGTTACTTATCTATTATGTGCCGACAGGACATCTGTTTGGATTAAATTATTTCAAAAAAACTAAGGACTTAAAAATTGAAGCACAATGAAATGGACTAGAAGGGATTTACTAAAAGGATTGGGAGGCCTGCCCATAGTAGGGGCTGTTTGGTGGGCCGGGGCTTCATCAACCGTGGGAAAGCGGCGTGAGCGATCTGCAATACTGGAACAACTGAATATTCAACCTTCATTGCCACCTGCTGTGCCAGATATTTCTGGAGCACCTGTTCGAGTAGGTATTATTGGCTTTGGAATTCGGGGGGAACAATTATGTCGATCCCTGGGATTTGCCACTAAGGAATGGATTGAGGAGATGAAGCTTGAAGTACAAGAGAATCCCAACAATAAAGGATTGGAGGATTTTATGAACCAGGAAAAGCTCAATGTCCATCTTGCTGGAGTGTGTGACATATTTGATTACCGCGCAGAGAAGGCGCTACGTTCCTTCGCTACGGAAGACAATACAATTAAGCGCTACACTACCTATCAGGACATGATCCAGAGCGGGGAAATTGATGCAGTGGTCATTGCAACGCCAGACCACTGGCATGCTCCCATTTCCATAGAGGCATTGAACAATGGAGTACATGTTTATGTGGAAAAACCCATGACCCACACCATTGAGGAAACCTATCGTTTACGGGAAGCCGCGTTAAATTCAAAAGCGGTATTTTCGGTGGGCCACCAACATCGACAAACCCTTAGTTTCAGAACGGCAAAAGATATTGTGGATAAGGGTACACTAGGGCATGTTTCATTGATTCAGACCAATACCAATAGAAATGATGACAATGGCGCCTGGAACTATGAAATTATGGATGAGGCCAGCCCCAATACCATAGACTGGCAGCAGTTCTTGGGTTCTGCTCCGCAAGTACCCTTTAATAAGAACCATTTCTTTAGATGGCGAAAATGGTGGGCCTATGGTTCTGGACTTTCAGGCGATTTATTGACCCATGACTATGACCGATTGAATTGTGTTTTGAATCTGGGCATTCCAGAATCGGTCATGGCCTCTGGTGGGGTGTATACCCATAATGATGGGCGGAACGTTCCTGACGTGATGCAGGTGAATATGGAGTTCCCTAATTATAGTACCGGTAGCAGTCAGGTAAAAGGCAAGGAAAAAGGCATGACCTTCTGTTATAGCGCTACCTTGGGAAATGGGTTCAATCGTCCTACCATTCTCATGGGACATGACGGTACCATGGAACTTGGAAATCGTTTGACCATTTGGCCAGATGGGGGTTCCACGCGGTACGCGGCAATGTTGGAAGCGGGTAAGATGAGCCCAGGGGTGCCTATTTACCAATATAATCCTGGGTCAAATTCCCCTGATGCAGTATCTTCGGCTACCTCTCAGTATTTCGCGGACAAAGGATTGATGTGGACCTATATTGATGGAAAACGGGTAGACTCCACTTTTTTACATATGCGGGAATGGTTAAGTGCCATAAAAAATGGCAGCGCAATAAGCTGTGGTATCAAAGAAGGTTTTGAAGAAGCCATTGCCGCCCATATGGCTGGGCTTTCTTGGAAATTGGGGAAAAGGATTGAATGGGATACCGAAACAGAAACACTTAAACCTATTGAAGGTGTCGATTTTGATGAGGTGCTCCTTTCCAATGAGATGGTCAGAACGGATTTTATACGCGTTTCTTAAGGAATTTATAGGGTGACGTAAGAAATCAATTGTTCCACTGTAGGGTGATCATTGCCCCCTGCCGGTTCAATAGTGATGTTTAAGGACTCGGCGTGGTCAATGTATTTTAGGGTCACCAAATCCTTATCCGTAGGAAGCAATCCCATATTGATCATTACGCCGTCCACATCGCCCCACATCTGATAGGTTTGGTTTTGGGGTAGAACAGGAAGTCCCCTTGGGTTGACTACCACCAGCCTATTGCTGTGATTGACATAGGCCACTGCCCTGGAGTCCTTTGCCTTTTCGTTTCCAGTCAGGACAAAGGGAATGGTGTTGGGGCTGTTAATGATTTGTAATCTGCTATTGGTGAGCTCATAGTTTTCTTCCAATAGATCCAATCGCTCTTGCATGACAACCGTTTGGTTTTGCAAGGTATCCAAGGTGCTTTGGGCGGACTGCCACTTAGAATACATCCAAAATGTCGTTAGCGCAAATAAAAGTGCCAAACCCGCAGCCAACCCTAACCAAGTTTTGGGAATTGACTTGTTTTCAGATTTATTTTCGAGGGATTTTTGGAGCCTCTCTTTTATATGGGGCGGGGGAGTGATGGCATTTTCTAGGGCCATACGTTCAAAATCGGCCTCAATCTGCAGAAGCTGTTGTTTTAAATCTACATCCTTGGATATGGCCAATTCCACCCCTTTGGCTTCATCGGAAGTTAGCTCGTCCAACAAATACTTTTCCAGTAATCCTTCTTTTAATATGTATTCCTTATCCATCATGATATCACTTCCATTAACCATAAAACAAACACCGTTCCTATCTTGTAGCTCTCCCTGAGCAATTGTAACGCTTGCCGGACATAACTTTTGAACGTTCCTAAAGGCACCCCCATTTCCTCATTGGCCTCCCTATGTGTATATCCCCTAAAATAGACTAGGGAAATCGCTTCTTGGTGATGGGGTTCCAATTTGCCCAATGCACCGTTGAGCGTCTTTAAATCTATATTGTCTTCGGTCTCGCTTTTATCCCTAAGTACACTTAAATCTTCATTTTGGATGAGCACATCTGATTTTCTCACTGCATTCAGGGCCCTATTTTTTGCTATTCTGTAACCCCATGTATAGAATTTTCCCTTATCGGGATTGTAGGTATCTATTTTCTCCCAAATTTTTAGGAAAGTTTCTTGGAGTACGTCCTCTGCCAACTCTTGGTTTTGGCATATGCGAAGAATGACACCAAAGAGTGCTCCCGAGTATTTATCATAAAGTTGGTACAGGGCGTCCTTTTCTTTATGGATAATTCGTTGAATTATTTCAGTATCCTCTATTTGATGGGGTAGCATTAATGTTAAAGATATAATAAAAAGAAGTTCCTACTCATCCAAGGAAGAATTCCCTGTGTAATTATGAACAAAAGCGCGCAATTAGTCTTTTAAATCATTAAAACAATTAAACAAAACAAAATGAAAAAATTAGTTTTTATTCTTACAACAATTGCATTGATAGCAGTAACACAAACATCCAAAGCACAAAAATCCCAAGATATTGTTGATATTGCTGTATCTGTCGAAGACTTTACTACTTTGGTGACGGCCCTTAAAGCTGCTGATTTGGTGGGTGCACTAAAAGGGGATGGTCCTTTTACCGTATTTGCCCCAGTGAATTCAGGATTTGCCAAAATTGATGAAGCTACGCTGAACTCTTTATTGGAGCCTGCGAATAAGGAAAAACTTTCCGCTGTTTTGACCTATCATGTCGTTTCCGGAAAATTGGCTGCGGCTGATGTGGCAGCTGCCTTAAAGAGCGGCAATGGAAAAGCGGAATTGACAACTTTACAAGGGGGCACATTAACAGCTGTAAGTAAAGATGGGGGTATCTTTTTAAAAGATGCCAACGGAAACTACAGTAAAATTGCCAAAACCGATGTGATGGCCTCCAATGGGGTAATTCACGTTATAGAAGATGTGGTTATGCCGAAATAGAATTGGTTAGTGTTGATGATGTTGATGGTAAAGCATCGCCCTAGGGCGGTGCTTTTTTACATATTCACAAAAATGTGACCGGCCTGCGGAATATCGGTAAGGTCAATATCCCTTTCGTTCAACAAGATACCATGTTCCAAATACGCCTTGAGATTGGCCAACCAAAATGTCCATCCGCAGCTGCAACCGTTATAAAGGTTCATTTTGGTCTCCTCATCCGTAGCCATATCGTATTGAATTAAGGTCAGCAACGTAGTTTCCTTGGCTTCTTCAAGTTGTACTGAAACCTTGCACGCGTCTTTGCCAAATGTAAATTCAATAAAATCCTTTCCATTGGCCTGTAGGATGCTACCTTCTTCCTTACCATTCCAATTATGCCATTTCCATACGTAATGATCTCCAGGTTGAATTTCTTCTTTTGAGTTTCTTAGGGTCCCATCGGAAGAAGTATAATCGGCGTTGCTCAAAAACCATTGTGTAATTCCATATGATGTGGACCAATTCGAGTACAATTTTTCAATAGGTGCTTTGATATGGATTTTCTTGGTAAACCGATCAAAAGTGAATTCTACAGCTTTTATCTTTTAAGTTCGTAAGCATAAATTTCCCGTCCCAGTTGTGCTAAAAAAGGGATGCCGATTTCGTCATATTCGTAATTGTCATCATTGAAAATACCATCTTTATTGACCAAAATGGTTGCCGTAATCATAAAGTCCACATTGTTTTTAATATCTTTAATATAGGCGCAATCGGTCAAAGTGCCATAGGCATACCCCACCTTGTTGTAGATTTTGATGTGCTCCGGTATCGGTTCTTTGGAATCACCGAACATGAAAAATTTCACATAACCGTCATAGTATTCCAATCTATCGTATCCCGCTTGATAGGGCAGTGCGGACATCGATTCCAATAGAAAATCATGCTGGTCTTCAGAAAGAGTAAACCGTTCATCTTGATCAAAAATTTTTGGAAATAGCACCCGTTTTAACACCTCATGCTGCGTAGTTACGGGATAATAGTTTTTCAATCCAAAATCGAAGGGCTCATTGTAAAGCGAATCCCCAACATAAAATCCCTTTCCTTTCTTGATGTTTTTTAGGGTGAGTTTGGCTGGGGGAGAACTAACGACGGGTTGGGAAACTACCGTACTGCTATCATTTTTGTAAATCACCAAAGGTTTTGTGGTTACGTCATCTGCGTTGGAGGTTGACAAGCGATGGGAAATACGAATGGGTACGGTACCTTTGTTGCCAATGCGTTGATTAAGGTCGTCAAAACCCAAGAATTCCACCAAGCGGTTATTTGCATCATTATCACTTACGGCAAAAATCTCTTCAATGGCCCTGGCGAAAGTGGTCTCAACGGAATCCCCTTCAATATAAAAGGTAACATCCCTATGTAAGGAATCCAATTCATTTAGTTTTTCCAGAGCGGTAACGGCGGCGGGAAATTTTACGGTGCTCGCAGGATAGAAGTAATTATCGGAGTTTACCTGAAAATCATAATCCGTAAAAACCAGACTGTCCCCTTCGCGGTCAATTTGGGTAAACCGAATCTGCACTTGATGTTGTTCCAGACCATCCATAACCCTCCTAATTTTTTCGTTTGAAGAGGCTAATGCCGCATCTAGGGCGTTGTCAAAAGAGGGTTGTTTTGCACAAGAGGTGAAGAGCAACAGGCAAAGGAAAAAAACAGATTTTTTCATTTGTTTTTGACTAAAGGTGGTCATCCAAATAAAGCTCGCCCCGATGTGGTTTTAAATCATCACGTACTTGGGGCATTTCAAATTCTGCAACTACTAAAAAGACCATACTATGCATATCATTGATCTTTTTGGAGTCGACGATATCATATTTTAGTTCCTCATTAAAAATGTATTCTTTTAGATGAACTACATAGTGTTCTGCGGTTTTTTTGGCCGCTGGACCCTTAAAATCCCAAATCAATTTTATTTTTCTATCCAATAGTTGTTTTTTCATACCATTTAACTATGAAGTACTGAAATTCCTTTTTCAGCAAAGTTTTTAAAATCATCGGCATACTTTCGGGATTGCTTTTTGAAAGCCCCTGGCATTAAAAAAGCCATGAGTTTCATTCCAAATCCTTCAAACTGAAATTCACTTTCTGAAATCCAGCGGGTCTTTCCATTTTCTTCTTTAAAATAATTTTTTTGGATGTTGTGTACCCCTTTCGTATCATACGTGGTATGGAATTCTTCCGGCAAGTTTTTTTTGATGATGGTCTCCACCATTTCCATAGCCCGTTTGCCCATTTTGAACTTCATGTTCATTTGCGCCCCTTCGCTTCCAGGGCTACCGGAAAGATGTTCATAGGATTGTAGACCACGCATCCAATGTTTCATGTTTTCGGGATTGTCCAGCTTTTTTAGAAACTCTTCCCTCGGAAGGTCAATAAGGACCTCTGTTGTGTATTTCATGTTTGTTGGTTTTAGTTGGCCCACTAAGATATTGATTTGGGAGCGACCTCAAAAATGCTTTTAAGCAGTACGCTTCATATTGTATGGCAGTAAGTAATTGTTATTTTTGCTGAATGCCTTCCTCAAGGAATATAGTAAAATTTGCAATTGTTATCTGCTGTGGATTTTTGGTGTGGTCCTGTAGCGATTTTTTCAATGGCAAAGAAGACAGGGAAGTTTTGGCCAGAGTTGGGGATACCTATCTTTATGAAGATGCCATCTCTTCGGCGATTTCAGATGAAATGTCCCCGCAGGATAGTGCGGCATTTGTCGTAAATTTTATCAATCAATGGGCATCGAAGCAGTTATTGCTTTCCAAATCCAAAATAAATTTACCTGACGAAAAATTAGCGGAGTTTGATAGATTGGTGGCTGATTATCAAGCCGATTTGTATACAAAGGCCTATCTGGAGGCACTGGTCCAGAAAGCTCAGGATACCCTGGTCAGTCAAGAAGAACTGGGACAATTTTACAAATCCAGAAAAGAGAATTTTAAATTGGAGGAGAAACTGGTGCAACTACGTTTTGCCGTGCTTCCCCTTCAATTTTTGAATAAGGACGAAGTAGTGGACAAATTCAAATCGTATGCCCCGGAGGATAAAACGTTTTTGGACTCCATTGCCGTACAGTTCAATAAGCTTCATTTGAACGATTCCATATGGGTGGATGCCTCCAGGGTCATGAAGGAGATTCCAGTCATCAATGATTCCAATCAGGATAGGTACTTAAAGAAATCACAATTTTTTGAATTGCAGGATTCCTTGGGGGTATATTTGGGTAAGGTAACCAACGTCTTGGAAGTTAATGATGTGGCTCCTTTGGGATACATAGCACCTAATATCAAGCAAATCATACTTAGCCGAAGGCGTTTGGAACAAATGCGAAAATTGGAAAATGATGTTTTGGATGAAGCGATCAAAAAAAATGAATTTGAAATATATGGGAATAAGGAATAGAACGTGCAGCTTGATTCTTTTTTGCACTGTGGGACTTCTTTTTGGACAGGAAGAAACCGCTGTTAATGATAGCACGGTTGCCAGAAAAATGACAAAACTGGATGGGATTGCTTCGGTAGTTGGAGACTATGTTATTCTGGATTCTGATATCGAAAAGACGTTGATTGACCTTAAAAGCCAGGGAGCGTCCACTGAGGATATTACCCATTGCCAACTATTGGGCAAACTGATGGAGGATCGCTTATATGCCCACCAAGCGGTGCAGGATAGCTTATTGGTCTCTGATGACCAGGTCAACTCCACTTCGGATAGACAGATTCAGCAGTTGGTCTCACAAATTGGTAGTATTGACAAAATGCTCAAATACTACAAGAAGGAGGATTTGGAAAGTTTTAAGGCTGAACTTTTTGAAATCAATAAGCTACGGATGCTTTCTGAAAAAATGCAGGGAAATATCGTTGAAGGTATCGAGGTAACACCTGAAGAGGTCCGTCAGTTCTTTTTTAAAATTCCAGAGGATGAACGGCCGGTATTTGGGGCAGAACTGGAGATTTCCCAAATAGTGAAATCCCCACAGCCTTCCCAAGAAGAAAAACAGAAGGTTGTCAATCGATTAAAAGAGATAAAACAAGATGTGGAGGAAAATGATGCACGGTTCAGTACCAAGGCGATTCTTTATTCCCAAGACCCTGGATCCAAGCCCAAGGGAGGACTTTATACCGGAATTACGAAGCAAACAGGTTTTGTCAAGGAATTTAAGGATGTTGCCTTTAGCCTTCAAGAGGCAGAAATCTCAGAACCTTTTGAAACCGTATTTGGGTTTCATATCATCCAAATGGAAAAAATCCGTGGACAGGAAAGAGATTTAAGGCATATTTTAATGATTCCTGAAATTTCGGATAAAGCCATGGAGGAAGCGGCTAATGAATTGGATACCATACGCCAACACATTCTGGACGGCAAATATAGCTTTGACGAGGCAGCTCGAAATTTTTCTGATGAAAAGGAAACGAAGTTTGATGGAGGGCTTTTAAGAAACCCCATCAATTTTGATTCTAAGTTTGAGCTGACAAAAATGGACCCCTCCCTTTATAACCAAGTGAGAAATTTAAAGGATGGTGAGATTTCCCGACCCATCCGGGAAGATGATCCTAGGGGAGGTCCTCCAAAATTCAAAATTATGCAGATTACCAATCGGTATGATGAGCACACAGCAGACTTTGCCAGGGACTACATCAAAATCCAAGAATTGGCTTTAAAAGATAAGCAATATGGGGAAATCAAGGAATGGATGGCTGAGAAGATAGAGGATACCTATATTTTGGTGGATGATGGTAACAAAGGCTGTGATTTTTCCAATAACTGGCTAAAGCAATAAGATGTCCGACGTTACCGCTGTCCAAAATTTGGTTACGAAGCATACTATTTTAAAGGGGGAAATAGGGAAGGTTATCATTGGTCAAGAAGAGGTCATTGAACAAATCCTTTTATCCATCTACACAGGGGGACATTCCCTATTGATTGGCGTTCCAGGTTTGGCCAAAACATTAATGGTAAATACCATTGCACAAACCCTGGGGCTGGACTTTAAACGTATTCAATTCACTCCAGACTTAATGCCCAGTGACATTTTAGGCAGCGAAGTATTAGATCAGAACCGAAACTTTAAATTTATAAAAGGTCCTGTTTTTGCCAACATTATTCTGGCAGACGAAATCAATCGAACGCCACCAAAAACACAGGCGGCCCTTTTGGAAGCCATGCAGGAACGGGCGGTAACTGTGGCCGGCCATCAATATAAGTTGGAACTCCCCTATTTTGTTTTGGCGACCCAAAACCCCATTGAGCAGGAGGGGACGTATCCTTTGCCTGAAGCACAGTTGGATAGATTTATGTTTGCCATAAAATTAGAATATCCTTCCATAGAGGAGGAAATTGAGGTGGTAAAATCAACTACAGCAGATACTTCGGTCAACCTAAATACACTTTTTAGTGCGGATTCGATACGTGAGGTGCAACAATTAATAAGGCGAGTACCAATAGCCGACAACGTTGTGGACTATACGGTACGGTTGGTAAACAGTACTCGACCGAATAGTGAAGCTGCTACTGAATTTGTGAGGGACTATGTGGATTGGGGAGCGGGCCCAAGGGCTTCACAGAATTTGGTGTTGGCCGCTAAAGCCCATGCCGTCGTCAATGGTAAGTTCTCTCCTGATATTGAGAATATCAAGGCGGTATCCCACGGCATTTTAAGACACAGAATCCTTAAAAACTACAAGGCGGAAGCCGAGGGTGTTTCTGAGGATGACCTTATTTCCGAGCTTTTGAAATAGAATCAGTATAAATTGCGGTTCTCGTAATATTCCGTTGCGAAAATTTACTTTTGGTTTCTTATTTTTACAAAAATTCGAAATTCTTTAAAAATAATTCAAAATGGCTTTTGATATTGAGATGATCAAAGCGGCCTATTCCCGCATGGGCGAACGTGTGGATAAGGCCAGGGGACTGCTGAACCGCCCCCTTAGTTTGTCAGAAAAGATATTATACTCCCATTTATGGGATGGGAATCCAAATACCGTTTTCCATCGAGGAAAGGATTATGTTGATTTTGCGCCAGATAGGGTGGCCTGTCAAGATGCTACGGCCCAGATGGCCCTTTTACAATTTATGCATGCTGGTAAACCGAAAGTAGCCGTACCTACCACGGTACATTGTGATCATTTGATTCAAGCTAAAGTTGGTGCTGAAGCAGATTTAAAAAGAGCAAATGAAACCAGCAATGAAGTGTTTGACTTTCTGGAGTCCGTTTCCAATAAATATGGTATTGGATTTTGGAAGCCTGGAGCAGGTATCATCCATCAAGTGGTATTGGAAAACTATGCATTTCCAGGGGGGATGATGATAGGTACGGATTCGCATACGGTAAACGCAGGGGGATTGGGAATGATTGCGGTTGGTGTAGGAGGTGCGGACGCTGTGGACGTCATGGCGGGCATGCCATGGGAATTGAAGTTCCCTAAATTAATAGGGGTTAAACTCCTGGGGAAACTCTCGGGATGGACCGCCCCAAAGGACATCATATTAAAAGTTGCCGATATCTTAACCGTTAAGGGAGGAACGGGCGCTATTATAGAGTATTTTGGAGAAGGAGCAACAGCTATGTCCTGCACTGGTAAAGGAACCATCTGCAATATGGGAGCGGAAGTTGGGGCTACCACTTCTACTTTTGGCTATGACGAATCCATGGACCGTTACCTAAGGGCTACGGATAGGGCAGACGTTGCCGATGCTGCATTGCAGGTAAAAGGACATTTGACGGCAGATTCTGCGGTTTACGTGAATCCAGATGATTATTTTGATCAAGTGATTGAAATCGATTTGAATACTTTGGAACCCCATTTGAACGGACCGTTTACTCCAGATTTGGCCACACCGATTTCAAAAATGAGTGAGGCTGCACGGAAAAATGATTGGCCACTGAATGTGCAGGTAGGTCTTATTGGCTCGTGTACGAATTCATCCTATGAAGACATCTCAAGGGCGGCGTCCTTGGCGAAACAGGTGGCGGATAAAAAATTAAAGATGCAATCGCAGTTCACCATTACACCGGGATCGGAGCAAGTTCGGTACACAATTGAACGTGATGGTTTTATCGACACCTTTGATAAGATTGGAGCTACTGTATTTGCAAATGCATGTGGTCCATGTATCGGGATGTGGGATCGCTATGGGGATAAGGCCGCAAATGGTCCAAGAAATACTATTGTTCATTCATTCAATCGGAACTTTGCCAAGAGGGCTGATGGGAATCCCAATACCTTGGCTTTTGTAGGTTCTCCAGAATTGGTTACCGCAGTCGCGATTGCCGGACGGTTGGATTTCAATCCAGTAACAGATAAACTCATCAACGAGGATGGTGAGGAAGTAATGTTGGATGAACCTAGGGGATATGAACTACCTCCAGAAGGTTTTGCGGTTGAAGATGCTGGTTACTTGGCTCCACAGGAAGATGGAAGTAGGGTCGAGGTTATGGTATCACCAGAATCACAGCGTCTGCAATTGCTAGCACCTTTTAAGCCTATCACACCTGAAAGCCTGAAGGGTATGAAATTATTGATAAAGGCCCATGGAAAATGTACCACCGATCATATTTCCATGGCGGGGCCTTGGTTAAGGTATCGCGGGCATTTGGACAATATTGCCAATAATACTTTGATCGGGGCGGTGAACGCCTTCAACCAGAAGACGAACTTTGTTAAGAACCAGCTTACTGGTGGGTACGGTGCCGTACCTGATACCCAACGTGCTTATAAGGCAAAAGGAATCAAGACTATAGTGGTGGGTGACCATAACTATGGGGAAGGGTCCTCGCGTGAGCATGCGGCCATGCAACCAAGGCACTTGGGTGTTGCCGCTGTATTGGTAAAGTCTTTTGCCAGGATCCATGAGACCAATCTTAAAAAGCAAGGGATGCTCGGTCTTACTTTCGCCAATGAAAACGAGTATGATTTGATTCTTGAAAACGATACGTTCAATTTCCTTGATATTATGGAATTTTCCCCTGGAAAACCATTGACGATAGAGGTAGTGCATGATGATGGAAGTAAGGACATCATTATGGCCAATCACAGTTACAATGAAGCCCAAATCAACTGGTTCAAAGAAGGTTCTGCTTTGAACGTAATCAAAAAGGAAAATGCCTAACTTTGATAAACCAAAAGCTCCTGATTTGTCAGGAGCTTTTGGTTTATCAAAATAATTGCCCAATGGCCAAGAAAAAGACCATTCTGAATGTCCTATTAATTCTTATTGTAGTTTCTTTTTTTGTTACCCCATTGGGATATCATGGGAAGATTTTTTTAAACCGTATTTTCTCTTTGTCTCCGGACATTATTGCAGTTGCAAACAGGCAACAGCTTGCCAACTATAACTGGAAGTTAAAAGATGCGGAATGGAATTTTTTTAATTTTGAAAAGTCCAAAGGAGAAGTTGTCTTAGTTAACTTTTGGGCCTCTTGGCGTTTGCCTTCGGAGGCTGAACTCTCCAGTATTCAATCCCTCTATGAGAAATATAAGGGGAAAATGCACTTTTACATCATTACTGACGAGGAACGACCTCCAGTAGAAACCTTTATGGTAAAACACCGCTTTACCTTTCCCGTGACCTACCTAATCATTGGTGAGCAAGCGCCAATTGCCGTACCGGAGCCTCCCCATTCCTTTTTAATTGACAGAAAAGGTTTTATTGTTATGGAAAACGATGGCATTGCAGACTGGAGTGCCAAGAAAGTTCATCGGACAATAGATCAATTACTCTCCAATTAGACGGTAAGATTTGGAACAGATAACTACGCTGAGTTTGTTTAAATTTTCTTCTGTAAAAGAAAAAATATGGGCCTTTGGGATGATGCAATTTGCACATGGTCCCATGCAAAAAATACCAGGACTGAAATTCTATAAACTAATGGGTACAGGAAAGGAAAAATTCAATCCCTTTCCAGATTGGTCGGTTTATGGCATTTTACAAATTTGGAATAATGAACAAGCTGCAAATGACTATTTTATTTCCAATCCTCTTTTTTTACGCTATCGCGGTCATTCCGAAAAGAATTGGATTTTGTATTTAAAAAACAAGGTCGCAAGGGGAGAATGGAATGGGACAAACCCTTTTCATCGTTCCCAAACATTAAGGGAAGGAATATCCTTGGTAGCCGTACTTACAAGGGCGACAATAAAAACGAAGTTATTGTTCAAATTTTGGAAGTATGTTCCAAAATCACAAACCAATTTATGGGGCAATGAGGGACTTATTTTTGCCAAGGGCATTGGTGAAGTTCCCTTTAGGCAAATGGCTACGTTTAGTCTTTGGAAGGATGAAAAATCCCTCCATGAATTTGCCTACCAAACCAAAGGACATGTCAGTGCTATTGGTAAAACAAGGAAGTTGAATTGGTACAATGAGGAATTATTCGCCCGCTTTCAGCCTTATAAATCCTTTGGAAACTGGGAGATAGATGCCCCATTGTTGGACATGATCAAAAAGGAAAAAGAGTAAAAAACCCGAAAAATACCGTTTGTGCCAAAAACAAGTGTAGGCTTAACAGGAAGTTTCCTTGGATTTTTGACTTTTGGTAGATGAAATGGAAAACGAATGCCAGCACGAACCAAGTGACGTAGTTGTCAACAGGTACTTCATCTCCAAAGCTCCAAAAATCAAAACTAGGAGCACTTTGTTCCATAAAAAAGTCAAGAAGTACCATTAAAAGGGCTCCCAAGGCAGATTTCACCCATATATTGTGGTGCACTTTTGAAGAAAGTGTTCCGGTAATAAAAGTTAAAAGTGCCCAATTAATACCAATAAATAGGGGTACACCATCAATTTTGATTCCTAAATTGTTTCCATAATTGTAACTACCAAAGAGAAGGGAGTGATTGGCGCCTAACCATTCCACCAACATCC
>JBCDBE010000041.1:0-27570 GCA_039184365.1 Bacteroidota bacterium
ATCGTATCTTGCTAGAGACCAACTACAATTTACAACTAAAAAGAATCTTGGAACACCTTGAGTCGATAATTGACCTAATTCCCATTCGGCATAATCTGGTTTCCCACTTGATGTTCCTGGGAATTGCACAAGCCTATTTTTTGGCATTGGTCATATTTATACGTTCAAAAGCCAATTCTCCCATTCGAATATTTGGTTGGTCCTTGCTCTTTCAGTCCATTGTCTGTACGGACATCTATTTATGCTATACAGGGTTGATGAAATACACCTTGCAATGGAATGATTCCACGGAATTTTTGGTGCTTTTAATAGCGCCCAGTATATATTTCTTTACCAATGCCCTACTGGAACGACAGCCCTTCAACATTAAAAAGTATTGGCCCCATCTATTGGTTCCCTTAATTTATCCCATCACCCAAGCTGGTTATTTCCTAAATCCGCTTTCCGTGAAATTGAATGCCTATTTGGACGCCTATCATCCTTCCATTCCCTTGATTCAAGTTCCTGAAAACACCACCTATCATTACCAAATCATCAAAGGCGAATTTCGATGGTTGGTGCTGCTGAGCTTTGCCTTTTATTTGGGACTTTCCATTCGATTGGTACTGAAGAGTGGAAAAAATAGAAAAAAATCCACGAGGCAAATTCGGGTGGATAAATATGCCTTTACCCATAATACCATTATTTTTTTGGTATTCTTGCTCACCTTGATATTTGCGGTGTATTTAAATTTTGAAGATGACGCGGGTGACCATTTTATTGTACTTTCAATCACTACGATAACCTATGTCAGTAGTTTTTTCATTCTTTCCGAATCCCGGTTTTTTGAAAACTCTTGGTTGGCCGATCGTTACGAAACTTTGACCGCTAATCCTTTGAACATTGAGCGCATTGAATCCGCTATCTTGGAAGATTATTACTTCCTGTCTCCGGAAGTATCATTAAAAAGACTTTCTGAACGTCTGGAAGTCAACTCCAATATTGTTTCAAAAACCATAAATTCTGAGTTGCAACTCAACTTTAACGATTACATCAATCAGAAACGGGTGAAAGTAGCCCAGGAACGACTTCTAAGCAGGGAATTTACACATTTGACGGTTGAGGCTATTGGAAACTCGGTTGGTTTTAACTCAAAATCAGCATTTTATACGGCTTTTAAAAAATTTGTTGGTAGTTCTCCCTCGGCCTTTGTCAAGCAAAACAAAGCCTTAAAATAAGTACACTTTCTCCATAATTGTAATTCCGAACATAACCGCCCCGTAAAATTTAGGGCTTTTAAAGAATCAACCAAACCTTTGTCCAAAACAAGAAAATTATGGAAGCAAAGATCAGACGTTATGATTTGGATTGGCTTAGGGTCCTCGTATTTGCATTGCTCATCTTTTATCATGTAGGTATGTTTTTTGTACCCTGGGGTTGGCACATAAAGAACAATGTTATTTATGAATGGCTACGTTGGCCCATGCTCTTTTTAAATCAATGGCGATTGCCCATACTTTTTGTGATTTCCGGAATGGGAACCTACTATGCCCTTTCCAAGAGGGATTTTGGACAATTCTCTTGGGAACGGTTCACAAGGTTGGGTATTCCTCTTTTAGTGGGGATGTTGCTTATCGTCCCCCCGCAGATTTATATTGAACGTCTGGTCAATGGACAGTTCAGCGGAAACTATCTTCAATATTACCAAAATTTGGCCTTTAGAAACGGATCCTATCCAGACGGTGAAATCAGTTGGCACCACCTTTGGTTTTTACCATATCTCTTTATTTTCTCACTGATTTTAGCACCCCTGTTTGTACGATTAAAAAAGAAGCCTTCCAAATTAGTGGATTGGATCAAAAGACAGCTGCAAAACCCTTTTGGCATCTATTTATTTACCATTCCCCTTTTTTTATTGGAAGCCTTCATGGAACCCTTTTTTGAGATTACCCATGCTTTGATCGATGACTGGTTCAACTTTTGTTCCTCGATGACCCTTTTCTTTTATGGCTTCCTCCTCATCACTACGGGTGACGTATTTTGGAAAGGTCTGGAAAAGATAAAAGGTAAGGCATTAATCATCGGATTGGTTTCGTTTTCCCTTTTAGTGTTTCGCTGGATTTTTATTGAAGAGGATGATTTGCCGCAACACTTAGCTGAGGCCTTTTTAAAAGTGGTCAACCTATGGTCTTGGATTTTGGTCTTGTTCGGCTATGCAGCTCAATATCTTAACAACCCAAGCAAAGGACTTGCCTATGCCAATAGGGCAGTATATCCTTTCTATATCTTACATCAGACCCTGATCATCCTCATTGCCTATTTTATGATTGATTTAGAATGGAATTTCCTTACCAAAGCAACCATTTTGGTATTGGGTACCTTCGGATGTTCATGGCTGATCTATCACTTTATCATACTACCAGTACCGCCATTGCACCCGCTTTTTGGACTGAAAAAAGCCCACTAAAAGTGGGCTTGAATTCATCTTCCTTTATGGATTCTAGAAATAATAAGATAGACCGAAGAATAAATCTGAGGGATTAAGATTCAGGTTAAAACTATCACCATCGCTACTCGTAATTGAGTCTCCATTGTTCGATTCTGAGCTAAATCTTGAATAACCTAAAGAACCTAAATTGGTTTCTATGGCAAAATTCTTAGATACAAAAAAAGTCAGTCCAGGCCGTATTCCCACAAACAAAGCGTCTCTTTCAAAATCTCTATTGAACTGTGCTCCGTTTGAAATTTCCTGTTCATTCTCTGACCTATCGTATCTCACTTCTCCCTGTACAAAAAATGTCAAGTTTTTATTCAATCCAAAGAATTTTCTTGCATAAGGAAAAATAGAATAGGTGTTCGTTATATTGTCCGTATTGTTAGAAGATCCGTCATCAGCAGCAAAATCCAAATTCTGACTCCTTCTGCCATATCCCAACCCCAAACCAACAATTAAGTTATCGGATACCGCGTTACCTATAGCCGATCTGAAATTAACCGAATTAAAATCGTTAGAGGACGAGCTATCCTCATCTTCGGATTCGTTGTTGTCGAAGCCCAGCGAGAAATCTCCCAAAATATTCCAGGTTCCCTTTTCAATAATCCGTTTGTCCTGTAGGTCAGTTTGAGCGGTTGTTACCATTGCATGCAGTAATGCTCCAAAGAATAAAATTTTCTTCATTTTTAATGTGTTTTTGGTTAAATCCAATTAGTATCAAGTTCTGTTCCAACAACCATTCCCAGCCTTTTTTATGATGACTTTAACCTTGTTTTTAGGAAGATATCGAATTTAACAGCGCTTTATAAAGTCTTTGGCGGGGTATTTGTTAACTTTAGTAAAGTCTTTCGACAAAAATTGCAATGAAGAAACTGCTACTCTTTCTAATGGTGCTCATAACATTACCTTTCGCAAGCTGGGGACAAGGTGATATTCCTACCACCAAACCCTTGGAAATAGGTAGAAGGAACAATTTGGATGCATTGCCCAGTAACCAAGGGACGGTACTTAGGGTACCTTCGGTTTTGGACAATGATTTGGTTTCCAAAGAGCGTACCATAAAAATGCTTCCGGAGCGACAACTATTGCAGGCAGGACACGACCTCAAAATTGATCCTAAAGTTGGAGAACGCGAGAAAAAGGGATCCAACAAGCATTTTGGAGATCAGTATTTAGGCGATTTTAAAACCAACGCCAAATTTATCGGGATAGTGGCTCGGGACCATGAATATGTGGATGGAGATCGTGTAAAAATATATGTGAACGGTGCAGTGGTTGAGCATAACTTACTTCTTTCAGGGGCGTTCAAAGGGGTTAACATTGACTTGATAGAAGGTTTTAACAGATTGGATTTTGAGGCCTTAAATCAAGGGTCATCCGGACCTAATACGGCCCAGGTGGTGGTTACCGATGAAGCAGGAAAGGTATTGCACAACAACAGATGGAATCTTTCTACCGGTTCTAAAGCAAGCCTTATTGTGGTCAAAGAACCAAACCTAGAGGAAGAGGAACAGGAATAGAATAAAAACACATATTTTCAAAACACAAGCTCCAACTCCACTTTACCTATATCAATCGAGATCTGCCTGTTAGAATTCGGTATCCCATAAAATCATTTTCTCTCCCCTGGCTTATAGGTTTCTTTAGCCCTTTCCCGTACATCTTCTTTGTAGTAGGCTGCTTCTTTCCAGGTGACATTGGCATACATTTGTATTTGGTCATCAAAGTGAGGCGAACTGGGGTCACCACTCTGCCCACCGGCCAAAATGGTCTTAGCCCTTACTTTTTCCCCAAATTCTACGGCAGCGACAAAACTATTGCCCCGTGTCCCATAGATTTTCTTTGCACCTTTGCTGGTATAACGGGCACCATAGGCCGCCAAAGCCCCCCATCTCCCACTGGCAAAACCAACGGGAATACTGGGTTTGGCATCATCAAAGTCTTGCCTAATATCCCCATTTAAACGTTGGTAGCGATTGACCTCCCCCCAAGGCAGTTCCCAAGTTCCAAAATCATTGTTTAAATCATTTATAACCTCTGAAAAGAGCATCAATTTTTCTTCATCTGAAGAGGCATTGCCCCAATATTCCACTAATTGCATCGAATATAATCCTACCGGTCTTTTGGCTTTTTGATAACACTTGGTACCATAATAATGCGCCAAGGTCATGGCAACGGATTCCTTTGAAGTCTTAAAGTCCCAGTTCAATAAGGTCTCTATTGGTTTTTCCAGCCCTGGTTTCGGGTTTCGGTAATAGGCCTGCACCAATCCAGGAATTAAAGCCCTAAAGGCAGGCAAATAGGGGTCATGGGCCAACTGGATCAGAAGATCCAGTGTATACCCCCTTCCCCCCTGCAGTAATTGAATCGCATGTATTCCCCTAAAATTTTCTTGATCACGGGACATGTATTTTGGGTAATCCCCGCGTTTGGGACTATATTCCAATGCTGCGGTATAGGGCGTAGAGTTACAATTTTGTATCCATCCGTTAGGTGGGTTTTTTACCAAAATATTTTCGTCCACGGTATGTAGCCCTTGCCAATCCGTTTTTGGATTACTGCCATCAACGGCTTGGGTATAATCAAAAATCGTATCCCTTTTGGGGATGAAGTTCCCATGAAAGTAGGCAATATTTCCCTCAGCATCGGCATAGACCGTATTGTTGGAAGAATTGGTTCGTATATCCATCATCCTACGAAATCCCCCATAACCTTCTTGTTTGGTTCTCACATAGGATTGTTCCAAAGCTTTTACTGGCTCCCACATCATTGCAGAAGCGGTCCATTGACCATCTATAGCATGAGTGATGGGACCATGATGTGTGCGATACATGGGAAAGACCTTCGCTTTAAGTCCATCTTCGGTCCTGTACTGCAAGGTCACTGATGTGGAATCCACAGACCGCAACTCCTCCCCATATTGATAATATAATTTACCCTCATTTTTTACAATGGTTTCTTTGAATTCATCCATGACATCGGTATAGGTACTGGTATGCATCCAACCGGTTTTCCCATTGAATCCTTGATAAACAAAGAACTGGCCCCATGTGACTGCACCATAGGCGTTCAGTCCTTCTTCCGAGACCACATGGACCTCTCCCCTGAAATAAAATGACGTATGCGGATTGATCAACAACATTGTATTACCTGATTGGGTCAAATCCCCAGAAATGGCAATCCCATTGGATCCTTGGGGTTCCGCCATCTCTTCCTCTCTTTTCATTTCCAGTAGCTCCATTTCGGGCAACTGCATCCCAGATTCGTAAAACGCTTTGATCTTAAGAGTGGATATCCGTTCGATATCACCCCCAATACTGCCCTCACTAAAGTACATGGGCATCCAAGGTTCAAATCGGGTCAATAATCGCGGTTTTACCTCCGGATGGGTGTAGAGGTAATAATTGATGCCATCGGCAAAAGCATCGCATAGTTTTTTGAGCCATTCCGGACTTTTTTCATAGTTGGCCTTGGCTTCCTTCTCTGTCATAAAAAGTCTGGCCCGTAAATCACTATATAGGGCATCTTCCCCTTCCACTTCGGCCAATCGGCCTGTAGCCCAAATGTAATTTTGTTCCACTCGGTTAAAATCATCTTCGCATTGTGCATACAGCAATCCAAACACGGCATCTGCATCTGTTTTCCCATAAATATGGGGTACGCCAAAATCATCACGGATGATAGTCACATTCTCGGCTTGGGCCTTCCATTTTTCAATTTCAGGACTGGTACCCGGATTTTTACAGGCTGCCAAGGTCAACACCAAAAGAAAGACTAGCGTTCTCATACATCAGAATTATGGTTTATACCGCTTTAAAGATACTATTCCCAATCCATCTGAAAAATTGACAGTTGAAAATTCCATGAGTTATTTGGACGGGTATTTGAGCTATCTTGCTACCTCTTTTTGCACGTCTATGCCGGATAAGAAAGTTAGCATACTTAAAGCATTCAAAACCATAATTTGGCCTAGACGTAATCTGGTATTTATAGGTTTGGGACTCATTGTTATAAGCAAGGCCGCAAGTTTTGTTACACCAATTGCTACGAAGTATGTTATTGACGATGCCTTTGTCAAAAAAGACGTACAACTGCTAAAGACTTTGGTTGGAGTGATAATCGCAGCCATTGCAATACAAGCGGTAACTTCTTTTTTACTTACTTATGTACTGAGCGTTCAAGCCCAATTTTTGATATCTGAATTGCGGGCCCAAGTACAAAAACATGTGCTTTCCCTACCGATCCGTTTTTTTGATAATACCAAGTCAGGGGAGCTTGTTTCGAGAATAATGTCCGATGTCGAAGGGGTGCGCAATCTTATCGGAACAGGCTTGGTGCAATTGGTAGGCGGATCGGTAACAGCCATAGTTGCACTGATACTTCTCCTTCGCATCAGCGTTTCCATGACCCTTTTTACACTTATCCCCTTAGGCATCTTTGGGTTGATTGCGTTAAGGGCGTTCAAAATAATACGTCCCATTTTCAGAAATCGTGGAAAGATAAATGCGGATGTAACGGGCAGATTGACTGAAACCTTAGGTGGGGTACGGGTAATTAAAGGCTTCAATGCCGAAAAGCAGGAAAACCGAATTTTTGAAGACGGGGTCAACCGATTGTTCAAAAATGTTAAAAAAAGCTTGATTGCCACCGCTGCTATGACCAGTTCAGCAACTTTATTAATTGGCATAGCAACAACAGGTGTTATGGGTTTGGGAGGCTATAAAATCATTCAAGACGAATTAACGATTGGGCAGTTTATTGAGTTCACCGTTATTTTGGGGTTGATGATAGCCCCAATCGTCCAAATGAGCAACATTGGAAGCCAACTTACGGAGGCTTTGGCGGGACTTGACCGAACCGAAGAACTCATGAACAAAACGGCAGAGGCCCAAGAACAAAATCGAACGCTGTTTTTGGAAGATATAAAGGGTCATATGGTCTTTGATAAGGTAACTTTTGCCTACGAAGCGGAAAAGGCAGTGTTGCATGGAGTGAGTTTTGAGGCCAGGGCTGGGGAAGTAATCGCGTTGGTAGGAAGCTCTGGTTCGGGAAAAAGCACGATTGCTGGTTTGGCGGCCAGTTTTCTGAATCCAGAATCGGGTACCATAACCATAGATGGAAAGGACTTATCACGAGTTGACCTCAGTAGTTTCAGACAATACTTGGGGGTCGTCTTGCAAGATGATTTTCTGTTTGAAGGTACAATTCGCGAAAATATTTTGTTTCCAAGGCCAAATGCCTCGGATGATGAACTAAACTCGGCTGTGAAGGCAGCTTATGTAAATGAGTTTACGGACCGATTTGATGATGGCCTGGATACCTTGATTGGGGAACGTGGGGTAAAATTATCTGGGGGCCAACGGCAACGTATTGCTATTGCCAGAGCGGTTTTGGCCGATCCCAAGATCCTTATTCTGGATGAAGCCACCTCCAACCTGGATACGGAAAGTGAGGCATTGATCCAGAAAAGCTTGGCAGCGCTCACCAAAGGGCGAACCACCTTTGTAATCGCCCACCGGTTAAGTACGATCCGAAAGGCCAATCAGATCTTAGTGATTGAAAATGGGCGTATAGCAGAACAGGGTACCCACGATCAACTTATTGCGTCGAAGGGTAGGTATTATAATCTATTTACCTATCAGGCCAGAATTTAAAGTTCCTCGGGCGCTAGCTCAATTTCCAAACCTTCCAATTCTGGGGTAATATGGAGTTGACAGCCCAGTCTACTGTTATCTTCCACATTAAATGCCTCTGCCAACATCGCCTCTTCATCATCCGACATTTCTGGAAGTTCATGCGCAGATTTTATATAGCACTGACACGAGGCACACATGGCCATTCCGCCACAAATTCCAATGGTTCCCTCAGGGGCCAATTCGTAGGCACGAACCAACTCCATAAGGTTCATATTCATGTCCGTTGGTGCATCAACTTCATGAACTTCCCCATCCCTATCGGTAATTTTTATTTTAATATCGGACATGACACAAATACGTTGCAAAAAAAAAGAGAAAGCGCAACAAATCCTACTAAATGGTTTTAGTATAACGTTTCTTTATAACAGTTTGTATTGAAAAGAGAATTCCGATATGGGAACGGGTACATCATCATCCCATATTCCAAACAGAAATGGTCCGACCCATTAACTTAAATTAATGACTTCTTCAATTTGGGGGGCATATTTTTTAATGGTCATCTCCACTCCGCTCTTCAAGGTCATTTGATTGACCGAACATTCAATGCAGTTCCCCTCTAGCTTTACTTTAACGGAAGTTCCGTTATCTATGGAAATCAATGAAATATCCCCCCCGTCACTTTGCAAAAAGGGCCGTATTTCATCCAAAGCTTTCTCTACGTTTGTTTGTATTTCCTCTGCTGTCATGTTCATTTCTTTTTAACGGCAGAACAACCCGCCATTGTTGTGATTTTTATTGCTTCGGTCGGTGGAAGGTCTTTGTTGCGTTGCACCAATTCCCGTACCACGTTTTTCGTCAATTCCCCAAAGGCTTGCTCAATCGGAGTTGCCGTTTGTAAAGCGGCAGGCCTACCAACGTCCCCTGCCTCACGAATACTCTGTACCAATGGTATTTCCCCCAGAAAGGGAACATTGACATCCGCCGCCAAGTTCTTTGCCCCATCCTTACCAAAGATATGATATTTGTTCTCAGGTAGCTCATCCGGTGTGAAATAGGCCATATTTTCAACAATACCCAAAACAGGGACATCAATGGTCTCTTGCTGGAACATGGCAACCCCTTTTCGGGCGTCTGCCAGGGCAATTTCCTGGGGTGTGCTTACGACCACCGCACCAGTTACGGGCAACGACTGCATGATGCTTAAATGAATATCTCCCGTACCCGGTGGCAAATCCAGCAGTAAAAAGTCCAGCTGCCCCCAATGGGCATCAAAAATCATTTGGTTCAGGGCCTTACTTGCCATGGGACCTCGCCAAATAACCGCTTGATTGGGTTGGGTGAAAAAACCTATGGATAACATTTTTACCCCGTAGTTCTCCACGGGTTTCATTTTATTCTTACCATCCACATTGATGGAAAGGGGTCGTTCCAGGGCTACATCAAACATAATGGGCATGGATGGCCCATAGATATCCGTATCCAAAAGTCCAACCGTGAAGCCCATTTTTACCAAGGTTACGGCTAGATTAGCAGTAACCGTGGATTTACCGACACCCCCCTTACCGGATGCGATGGCGATAATATTATTGATACCTGTAATGGGTTTCCCTTTAATTTGGTTGACTTCGGGCTTTTCGGGGACATCTACCTTCAGGTTGATTTTGATCTTGGCTTTTTCATACACCTTTTGGTGGATGATTTTCAGGATTTCCACTTCGGTTTTCTTCCTGGCCTGAAGGCTTGGGTTTTTTATGGTCACATCTACCTCCACTTCATCCCCAAAGACCTGCACATTGGTCACTGCCCCGCTTTCAACAATATTCTGCCCTTCACCTGGGGCAGAGATGTGTTCCAACGCTGCTAAAACTTCCTTTTTTGTAAACTTCATTTGCTGTATTTGAATGGTTTGCGCACAAACCCATTCCTGAAAACAAAGATACGCCGAAGCCCTCAGTTTTTAAAGCCTTTCCATTGAAAGTGAAGATGATGGGATAAGCCGGGCTTATTTGATGGTTTATCCTAATTTTTAAAAAATTTACAAATAATTACCTGTCTTTGGAATGTCCTAATTTTCAAAATATTAGGAAATAATAATAAAAAATGATTGAGAAGGCACCAATCATAGCAAAAGACAAAATTAATTTAGTTAGAGGATGGTCAAATGAAAAAGATAGCCGTGGACAAAAAATCATCCAATTATTGGAAGGGGGATGATTTTGAGGCTTTGTTACCTTAAACGCTTCTCGACTGTGCTCGATGCAACAAATCATTATAATTCCTTTGCGGGATCCCAAAAGTGTTTTTGAAAATCAATAATTTGGTTATCCTCCACTTCAATCCCCTCATTCTCCAGTAGCTGTTGCATCAGACTAGTGCCATCAAAATGATGTTTCCCTGTCAAAATCCCTACTCGGTTGACCACCCTATGTGCGGGAACATCCTTCCCCATGGAACTGTTCATGGCCCAACCGACCATCCTGGCACTTCTTGCCGCTCCCAGGTATTTGGCAATGGCACCATAGGAGGTTACTTTTCCATAAGGGATCTGCTTGGCTACTTCATAGACCTTATCAAAAAAGTTGGGTTCGGTTTCCTTACCCATTGAACAATCGGATTAGGGTAACCACCAATAATACCACCATTAGACCGCTAAGGATATAATTGGAGTTTTTCGAAAATCGATTTGATTTCGTTTCCATTTTATTGAAATAGAACACGTAGGAATACATGACCAAAAATGTACCCAGTGCTGCTCCCAAAATAAACAGTACCTCATCCAATATTTCAAAATTCATGATTTCCTTGGCATGAAAGAAGGTATTGAGCCCGCTATAAAATGGTATTTGCAGCAGATTCAAAGCTGCCAGGAACAGTCCTTTGGTAAAGCTGCTATTCGAACTGCCTTGATGCAGGGCAATCTGATCTTGTTGTTTCTTTCTCGCTTTCAGAAAAAAGAAGATGGCCAAGACAGCAAAAATAAGAATGGCAGATTTCATCAGCCATGAAATAACTTCCGGATTTCTAGAAAGGAATTTAGCAATTCGTACCGCCAAATATGCCTGGAACATTACCATCACCGCAATACCCAAACTAAAAAAAACACCGTTTTTTTTGCCCTTTTCAACACTGACCTTGGCTGCATTGACATTTAAAAGTCCTGGCGGTGCAGATGCCAGAATAGCTGCAACAAGGGTTGCTAAAAAAAGAAAGACGAGTTGGCTCATTATTTAGTTGGTCGGTCTAAACTGAATGTAGGTGATGGCCTTATGTTGCTCAAGATACTGATTTTCATAAAAAGTCCGTATCTCCAACACTTCCTTTGGGGCACCTTCGTTCCTGTAGACATCATGGTTGGCATACAAGACTTCACATCCCAGACCATGCAATAATCCCAAAGTGTAGCCATGCATAAATTCACTGTCCGTCTTTAAATGGACAATGCCTTCCGGTGTCAGTACCATTCTATATTTTTTTAGGAAAAACGTGTTGGTCAATCGGTGTTTGGTACGTTTGTATTTTATCTGCGGGTCGGGAAAAGTAATCCATATCCCTGACACTTCACTTTTAGCAAACAGAAGATCGATCAACTCAATCTGGGTCCTTAAAAAAGCGACATTTTCCAGATTCTCCTCAAGTGCCGTTTTAGCCCCGCGCCAAAATCGGGCACCCTTGATATCCACACCAATAAAATTTTTATTCGGAAAACGTCTGGCAAGGCCAACGGTGTATTCCCCTTTGCCACAACCCAATTCAAGTACGATGGGGTTATCATTTTTAAAATATTGGTGCCACTTTCCCTTGAATTGAAATCCACTGATGACAGTATCCCTTTTGGGTTGGATGACATTGGGAAATGTCTCATTTTCAGCAAAGCGTTTTAACTTGTTCTTACTGCCCAAAACAATAATTTAAACTTTTGGCAAAACTAAGGAAAACCAAATCTAGGAATGGAATCGTTTCTTTGGAAATGATTTCAAAACGAGATCGAATTTTAGTAGCTCCCCTTAACTGGGGATTGGGCCATGCTACAAGATGTATCCCCATTATCAAGGCACTTCTCCAACATGGTTTCCAACCTGTTCTGGCTTCGGATGGAGCGGCACTTTCCCTACTTCAGAAAGAATTTCCAAAGTTGCAAGCCGTAAAACTCCCTTCTTACAAAATTAAATATGCCGAAAAAGCCCAACACTTTAAACTTAAAATGATCTGGGATTCCCCAAAGGTCGTAAAAGCCATGGCGAAGGAAAAAAAGGAAATAAAGCACCTGGTCAAAAAACATCAAATTAATGGGATTATCTCTGACAATAGACTTGGGGTATATTACAAAAAAGTGCCCTGTGTCTTTATCACACACCAATTGAATGTCCTATCTGGAAACACCACATGGTTCAGTTCCAAAATGCACCAAGGCATCATTAAAAAGTTTGATGCCTGTTGGGTTCCTGATATAGCAGGAAAGCCGAATTTAACCGGCAAATTGGGGCATTTAAAAAAGTCCAAACTCAATATCACCTATTTAGGACCCTTAAGCCGATTCGAGAAAGAGGAACTCCCCCAAAAATTTGACCTATTGGTGTTATTATCTGGACCGCAACCCCAACGGGGCATGCTTGCAGAAAAACTACTGGAAGGGTTAAAAGAATTTTCAGGAAATGTCCTGTTCGTCAAAGGAAAGATTGAGGGAAAGCAAATGGTTACCCCTTTGCTTTACCCGAAGGCTTCGGTAACCGTTTATAACTTCATGCAATCCCAAGAACTGGAAGAGGCAATAAATGCGAGCAAACTGGTGTTGTGCCGTTCAGGCTACACTACGGTGATGGACTTGGCCAAGCTGGAAAAGAAGGCCTTTTTTATCCCTACCCCTGGGCAATATGAGCAGGAATATCTCGCCAAAAGATTGGATGAAAAAAGGATAGTCCCCTATGCTACGCAGGAGAATTTTAAACTAATGGATTTGGAAAGGCTGCATAATTATTCAGGACTGACAAATTTTGAAACCGCAATTGATTATGCCCAACTTTTCTCGGTTCTTTCCAAAGTAAAAGAAAACTCGGAGCCCACATCCACCTCGCTTTCCACATAGATTTTTTCCCCGTGTGCCTCAATAATGTGTTTTACTATGGCCAATCCAAGTCCTGAGCCCCCTTCTTTTCGGCTCCCACTTTGGTCCACCCGATAAAATCGTTCAAACAACCTTGGAATGTGTTGTTTTGGAATTCCCTCGCCATTGTCCGTAATCCGAACGATGACTTTGTTTTTTATCAAATTCTCCACACTGACCTCCGTAGTGCCATTGGCATGGCCATATTTTATGGAGTTTACCAAAAGGTTGGTCAGCACCTGTTGGATTTTTTCTGCGTCACCAAGAACATAAATGGGGATAGCATACTCCATATCAAAAGTGAGGCTAATTTCCTTCTTGGCAGCCCGCATTTCCAAAAGTTCAAAAACATTCTTGATCAGTTCAATAATGTCAAAGGTCTCCTTTTTAAGGTTAAGATCACCTGTTTCCAACTTGGTGATCATGTCCAAGTCCTTTACAATATAAATAAGCCGTTCCACACCCTTACTGGCCCGTTTAAGATACTTTTCGCTTACCTTTTTGTCCTTGATTGCACCGTCCAACAGTGTTAAAATATAGCCCTGAACCGTAAAAAGGGGGGTTTTTAGTTCGTGCGAAACATTGCCCAAAAAATCCTTTCGATACTCTTCTCTAATCTTTAGGGTATCTATCTCCACTTTTTTGCCCTTGGCAAATTTTTCAATCTCCTCGGTCAAGGTTTTCATGTCTGTGGTAATGGGTTTTGAAGAGAAGGAAGAGGACTCCAATAAGGACACCTCATCATATATTTTCTTGACCCGTCTGTAAATAAAACGTTCCACCCTGGACTGAATGATCAAAAACGATAGCAAAAAAGCAAGTACCAGAAAAGCCAAAGGAATGTACCAAACCAACTGTCCGGACAAATAAAGTAATCCGGCTACCACAAAAGTCAATAATAAGGAAATAAACAAGGAAGAACGAACCGCGAAACGGTACGGGTTTTTAAGCGCAACGGCCATTACAGTACAAACTTATAGCCGACGCCCTTAACGGTTTTAAAGTGGTGGTCCCCAATTTTTTCACGTAGCTTTCTAATATGAACGTCTATGGTGCGGCCACCCACAACCACTTCATTGCCCCAGACCTTATCCAAAATCACTTCTCGCTTGAACACCTTATTTGGTTTTGAAGTCAATAGGGATAACAGTTCAAACTCCTTTCTTGGCAAAATCAGCTCTTCCCCATTATTTTCAATTTTGTATTCCTCCCTATTGATGACAATATTGCCCACTTTAACGATGTCCTCTACCTCCACTTTGTTGTCTTTCATTCGACGAAGCAGTGCTTTTACCTTGCTGACCAGCACTTTGGGTTTAATGGGTTTGGTAATGTAGTCATCTGCACCGGCGTCAAAACCGGCCACTTGGGAGTAGTCTTCCCCCCTTGCCGTTAAAAAGGTGATAATGGCATTTTCCAATCCAGGCGTGCTTCGCATGATCTCACAGGCCTCAATCCCGTCCATCTCTGGCATCATTACATCAAGGATAATTAAATGGGGAAGTTTCTTTTTTGCTTTCGCAACCCCTTCGATTCCGTTTTTAGCGGTAAGCACTTCGTATCCTTCGGCCGAAAGATTATAGCTTACAATTTCAAGAATATCGGGTTCATCATCAACAAGAAGTATCGTTATATCCTTTGTTTTCATGGTTGGCAATTACTCTATTTTACCCAAATGTAAATATAATAGAACAACCCCTCTTGCCCTTAACATTCATTTAAACTCATAACCTTATGGTAATGCTTCTGAAATAAACTGTTAACATGTGCGTAACATGACTTTTACAGCCTCTGGCGTTCTTTGCGGCAAACACTTAATTGACAAATGAGATTCTATTGGATGATTGTTGCAGTACTGATTTTAGGTACGGCAAATGCTCAAGAAACAACAGGGAGCATCGTTGGAAAACTAATTGATAAAGAAGCAAATGACGACCCTCTTCCCTTTGCCAATGTACTTATCAAGGGCACTACTACAGGTACCACTTCAGATTTTGACGGATTATATGAAATTTCCGGTCTGGAACCGGGCACTTATACTGTAATCTACAGTTATTTGGGGTATGAAACGATAGAAATCCCAAACGTGGTTGTAGAAGCTGGAAAAGTAACCAACGTAAACGTGCCTATGAGTGCCTCGGCTGGGGTTTCTTTAGATGAAGTTGTGGTGACTACCGTTGCCCGAAAAGACTCTGAAGTTGCCCTTTTACTTGACCAAAAAAAGGCCGTAACCGTGGTGGAAAGCATCGGGGCAGAGCAGTTGGGTCGTTTAGGGGTTTCAGACGCTTCAGCTGCGACAACAAAGATTTCAGGAGTGTCAAAATCTGAGGGGTCAGGTCAAATTTACGTAAGAGGTTTAGGTGACCGATATTTAACGACTACATTGAATGGATTACCAATCCCGTCGGATAATGTAGACAAAAAAAATATAGATTTAGGATTATTTCCTACTCGATTTATTGAGAACGTTTCCATAAGTAAAACCTTTTCGCCCAATAATTCTGCAGACCAAGCTTCCGGTAACATAAATATTACATCAAAGAACATTACTTCTCGAAGTGACTTTGGGGTTAGTTTTAGTGGAGGAGTCAATAGTAACGTAGCCGGTGGAGACGTTTTTGACAATTTTAAAGCAACTGCGGTTAATAAGGATATTAGTCTTGGCATTTTTTCAAGACCCTACCAAATCGATAATATGGTACAATCGCTCACGCGTCAGACTTGGAACACGCAAGCTGTTGATGTACCGTTAAATTATTCTTTCAGTTTTAATGCCGGAGGATTTTTGGATGAAGCGGGAAAGTTTCGTTTGTTATTTGCTGGTGGGCAATCCGTTGATCATGAGTATCGCGAAGGATTGTTTAGGGAATTTGATAGAGGCATAACAAATAGTTTGTTGGAGGTAACTGGCGGTGCTAGGGATTTTGTGCCCGATGGAGACAATATATATTGGAGACGAACTGTAAACACTAATGGTATGTTAGTGGCCCAGTATAAGATAAATGATAATAACAACCTCAAGTTTAATGCTTTTGCTGTTAATAAAGTCTTTGAAGAAACTCGAGAAGCAGGAAGAAGTGGTCAAGCCATAGTTTTTGATGAGTTGACACCAAATTCAGTTGCGGGCAATCAGTTCGTAAGAGATCAAAACATAAAAAATACATTCTTATCCATCTTTCAGCTTACCGGAACTCATGACATTAATGAAAATAATCAACTCGATTGGGCAATAGGTTACAACCGCTCGGCAGCTGATGAACCTAATCGTATTAGGAACGAATTCAATTTTAGAAATGTAGACGGTGTTCCTGCTAATGAAAGGCCAATAGAGTTTGGTAATACAGGAGGGTTTCAACAGCGAAAAACATCACAGGATATTTTGGATGACGAATATAATGGGCGTATTAAAGATGCGATAACCTTAAAAAAGGATGAAGATGAAAACGATATGTATAAATTAAGTTTTGGGGGTGACGGTAGATATAAGCAACGCGATTTTAGGTCCATTTTTGTAGGTTTTGAAGAGGGAGGTCCCATAGGATCCTTTCTTGTAAATTCCATAGATGATTTAGACGATATTTTTACGCAACAAAATATTGATGATGGCTTGTTGCAGCTTAACACTCAGCCTGAGGATACCTATAATGGTGAATTAACTTCTTATGGCGCTTTTGCAGATTTTGTAGGGGTTTTTGGAAAATTAACGGCTGGAGTTGGATTGCGTTTTCAAAGTGATCAAATCGATATAGATTGGGACGTAAATAATGCTCCGGGCGGTCGTGAAGGTTCTAGAAACTTATCTTATGATAGATTGTATCCTTCCTTAAATCTTAAATACGATTTAAATGATAAAATGGCACTTAGATTGGCAGGAAGTTTAAGCCAAACGCTGCCAGAATTCAAGGAAATAGCACCCTTTGAATATGTAGATCCGCAGGGGCAAATTACGGCGGGTAATCCAACTCTAGAGGCTTCTACTAATGTGAATGTCGATTTAAAGTTTGAGTTTTTTCCTTCAAATGGTGAATTATTATCATTAACGACGTATTACAAAAGCATTGACGATGCAATTAACAAATCACTGCGGACTGGAGGCGGTGATGTATTTTCCTATTACAATACCGGGGATGCCCGCATTCTTGGGCTGGAATTGGAAGGACGCATTTTTTTAATTAAGAAAAGGGATTCCTTACCTAATCTCAGACTCTCTGGAAATGTTTCTTACATAGACCATGTACAGAATTTAAAAGACGTTTCGGAAGGTATAAATGAAAACGGATCTCCGAGAACCTTCCAGTATAGGGGAATTGATGAAATAGGTCTGGAGGGTGCTTCGGATTGGACTACCAATTTAGCATTAACACTAAACACCGGAAATAAGCATCCTTATGAATTCACTATATCAGCTAACTACGCATCGGACAGGATTTTTTCTTTAGGCTCACCAATTTTTCAAGGTGAGGACCCCAACAACCCAGGAGTTTTCTTCGAAGACACCAGTTTCAATGGCGAAATTATTGAACGTGGTGTTGTAGTACTCGATTTCATTTTTAGTAAAGATATCAATGATCATTGGAGTATTGGAGCTTCGGCAAAGAACATGTTAAACCCTGAAATCCGTCGCTTCCAAAAAGTAGCTTCAAGCTTCGGCAATTCCACCGCTACTCAAGAAGAGACGGTATTAAGTTACACCAGAGGCGTGAACGCTAATTTGAGTATTAATTATAAATTTTAAATTAAATAAAAATGATGAAAACGCTATTGAAATTTTTAAGCTTATTTTTTGTCGCTGGGATTTTACTTACCGCCTGTAGCGATGATGATGATGATAATCCAGAGCCACCAGCCGATACGTGCTCCAACAATGTACAAGACGGGGACGAAGAAGGTGTTGATTGTGGGGGATCCTGCTCCAATGCCTGCCCCACCAACAATGTTCTTTCGGGCACCATTGATGAAGATACCACATTAGATGCCTCCGAACAGTATACCATTGATGGTAGTGTAGAGGTAGCTTCCGGGGTAACCTTGACCATTCCTGCAGGAACGCAAATGGTAGCAAATGGAGGTAACGATAATTATTTGGCCATATTGCAAGGAGGTCAAATAGACATTCAAGGAACTGCTTCCAACCCTGTTGTAATGCGTTCCAGCGGAGGTGCTTGGGGAGGTTTATTGCTTTGTGGTAATGCCACCACCACTGCAGGGACCAATGTCACTGCCGAAGTAGCTGGTCTGGTATATGGTGGTACTGATGATGCAGATTCTTCAGGATCTATAGAGTACCTGATCCTTAGGGATGCTGGAGCTCAAATCAACGCCGACTCTCAATACAACGGGTTATCGCTATATGCCGTTGGTTCCGGTACAACTATTGATAACGTGGCCATTATTAATGGTACTGATGATGGTATTGAATTCTTTGGAGGTACAGTGTCAGCTTCGAATATTTATTTGGAAAACAATGAAGACGATGCTATTGATTGGACGGAAGGTTGGAATGGAACCTTATCCACTGCCTATGTAGTTAACACAATAGAGTTTTCAACTGCAGTTGAGGCCGATGGTACTGCAAGCAACCCAACAATTAATGATCTAACAGTTATTACTTCTATAGATGGCGGAGATGATGGAACCTTAGCTATCCAAATGAAGAGTGCTTCCACTGCTACTATCAATGGCTTTACTGCTACTGGTTTTAGTACTTTATTTGAATTTGCCGGTAGCTCTACTGCGGCTGAGTTAGTAATTGACGGTGCACCTGCCGACGAAGCTGACGATGCGGTTTACGATACTTCTCCAACCAACGCTAGTGATTTTGCTTGGGCTACTGATGCAACATTGGATGGTGGCCAACTACCTGCAAACATTATTTCTGACATTACTTTAGATGCCTCAGTACAATATTCTATTAGCGGTCCTGTATTGGTAAACAGCGGTGCCACGTTAACCATCCCTGCTGGTACCGTAATCGTATCTGAATCTGGTACTGCCAACTATTTGGCTGTGTTACAGGGCGGTATGATCGATATTCAAGGAACTATGGGTAGTCCTGTTGAAATGCGTTCTAGTGATGGAAATCCTTGGGGTGGTTTATTATTATGTGGTAATGCTCCAACTGTTGCAGGAACTAATGTAACTGCTGAAGTGGGTGGTCTTGTGTATGGTGGTACCGATGCTGCCGATGATTCTGGAAATATAGAATACCTCATCCTACGTGATACTGGTGCTCAAATTAATGCTGATTCTCAATTTAACGGATTATCATTATATGCTGTTGGGTCTGGTACTTCAATAGATAACGTTGCTGTTGTTGGTGGTGCTGATGATGGTATTGAGTTCTTTGGTGGTACGGTAAGTGTTACTAACTTCTACGCTGAAGATATCGAAGACGATGCCATCGACTGGACTGAAGGTTGGAACGGTAATTTAGATACTGCTTACATCATCAATAATGTAGAATTTTCTACTGCTGTTGAAGCTGATGGTACCGCAAGTAACCCAACGCTAACAAATTTAACTGTTATCACTTCTATAGATGCTGGAGAAGATGGAACTTTAGCTATTCAAATGAAGAGTGCTTCCAGTGCTACGATAAATGGATTTACTGCTACTGGTTTTAGTACTTTATTTGAATTTGCCGGTTCTTCTACTGCTGCTGAGTTGGTAATAGACGGTGCACCTGCTGACGAAGCTGATGATGCTGTTTACGATACTTCTCCAACCAATGCTAGTAACTTTGCTTGGGTAACTGATGCTGGTTCTGGTTCTGGTGAAACATCCCAACTTCCAGCAAATATTACTTCAGACTTAACTTTAGATGCTAGTGTAGAGTACACAATTGTCGGTCCTGTATTGGTAAATAGTGGTGCTACGTTAACCATCCCTGCTGGCACTGAAATAGTATCTGCTTCTGGTACGGCCAACTATTTAGCTGTATTACAAGGTGCTGCGATAGATATTCAAGGAACCATGGCTAACCCAGTTGAAATGCGTTCAGTAGACGGTAACGCGTGGGGTGGTTTATTACTATGCGGTAACGCTACAACCGTCGCTGGTACGGACGTAACTGCAGAAGTAGGTGGTCTTGTTTATGGTGGTACCGATAATGCTGACGACTCTGGAAGCATAGATTACTTGATCTTACGTAATACGGGTGCCCAAATCAATGCCGATTCCCAGTTTAACGGATTGTCATTATATGCTGTTGGTACTGGTACTTCTATAAGCAATGTTGCAGTAATTGCGGGTGCTGACGATGGTATTGAGTTCTTTGGTGGTACGGTAAGCGTTACTAACTTCTATGCAGAAAATATAGAAGATGATGCTATCGACTGGACGGAAGGTTGGAATGGTACTTTAGATAATGCTTTTGTCACTAACAGTGTAGAATTTTCTACTGCTGTTGAGGCCGATGGTACGGCTAGTAACCCCACGCTAAACAACTTAACAATTAATACTACTATTGGTGGTGAAACTTTAGGTATCCAAATGAAGAGTGCTTCTACAGCTACCATAAACGGATTCTCTGCCACTGGTTTTAGCACTTTATTTGAATTTGCTGGTTCTTCTACCGCTGCTGAGTTAGTAATTGATGGCGCGGCTGCTGATGGTGCTGCCACGTATACCTCTTCAACGACTGTGGAAGCAGATTTTAATTGGATCAACAACTAGTCAATAAGCATTAACCAAATGAACCCCCGCTGTTTTGCGGGGGTTTTTTTTGCAGTTTGTCGAAAACTGTGGGTATTTTCCTTAGGTAACCTAAGAAGCCTCATCTAATTGGCTATATTTGTGGCACATCCTTTGTTGCCAATACTTTATGAAGCAAATTTACCTTGTACTTTTTTTATTGGTTTCTTTTTTTTCCTTCTCACAGCAGGTACAGGGTTCGGGGGATATTGATGGTTTTAAATTATATCCCAATCCAACCATCAATGGCAAGGTCTACATTGATACGGCACTTGATGCCCCTAAAGAAATTTTCCTATTTGATGTTTTGGGTACCCAGGTCCTACAAACCACAATTCTGGGAAAGGAACTTAATCTTTCCAGTTTGGACAAAGGGGTATATATCCTAAGGGTCCTTGAAAAGGACAAAGTGGCTACAAGAAAGCTGGTCATCAAGTAAAAACTGCACTTCACCCATATTTTTTGCAGTTCATCGAGCATACCTACAAACTTTTGCGTTTCACAACAAACTTTACCTTTTCACCTCTGATTACCATACTTTTACGTTGCTAACCCCCCAAATCGGCAATGCATGAAGAAACTCTACATTATCCTACTTATGGCACCTTTATTCACAATTGGACAGGAACTGGTCAGCATAAACGATACGCCACCGGTTGAAGTAAAAGGATTTAAGATGTATCCCAACCCGGCTTATGGAGATGAGGTATACATCACTACGGAACTGAACGGCACCAAGGAAATTCAGGTCTTTGATGTTTTTGGTGATGTGGTACTTAAGGACAATATCACCACAAATACCTTGAATATTTCAAGACTGGTACCTGGGGTATACGTACTTCAAGTTACAGAGGAAAAAAGAACAATGACCCGGAAATTGGTGGTCAAATAACTACCCAAACCAACATTTGTCAAAAAGCCCCAGACCTCGGTATCTGGGGCTTTTTTGTAGTAGCTTTGTCGCTATGGAATTCGAAAAAGACGTTATATTCTCCATTCGCGGTCCTGAAGAATTTCATCAAAGAACACTTCAAGTCTTTCGTCACCAATACAACGGAAACCCGGTCTATAGGGCGTTTTGTGACCATTTAAAAAAAAATCCTAAAACGGTGATTGAAGTTAAAGAGATCCCTTTTTTGCCCATTCAATTTTTTAAGTCAAAAAAGGTCGTTGTTGGCGATTCGCATACTGGAACAACATTTACCAGTAGTGGAACCACAGGTACCGCAACAAGTAAGCACCTTGTCACGGATATGAAACTTTATGAAGAAAGCTTTTTGAGGGCTTTTGAACTGTTTTATGGCCCTGTTGCCAACTACTGTATTCTCGCCCTGCTACCCTCTTATTTGGAGCGGCAAGGTTCTTCTTTGATTTATATGGTCGAAGCACTTATCAAAGCATCCAATCATCCCAAGGGTGGTTTTTATCTGGGCAATCTTAACGACCTAAAAAATCAATTGATTTCACTCCAAAACGATGAAAAAAAAGTGCTTTTGATCGGCGTCAGTTTTGCCTTGTTGGACCTTGCCGAAATCTTGGATGTCCCCCTAAAGAATACCACTGTCATGGAAACCGGGGGCATGAAGGGAAGACGTAAGGAAATGATTCGAAGCGAACTCCATTCCATTTTAAAAACTTCTTTTGGGATAGCGCATATTCACTCGGAATATGGAATGACCGAGTTGCTTTCACAGGCCTATTCCAAAGGGAAGGGAATTTTTAATTGCCCCCCCTGGATGGATATCTTGATACGTGATCCTGAAGACCCTTTAAGTTACCAAAAATCCGGCAAGACAGGGGGAATCAATGTAATCGATTTAGCCAACCTCAACTCCTGTTCCTTTATAGCCACCCAGGACTTGGGAAAACGATATCACGATGGTTCGTTTGAGGTTTTGGGCCGTTTTGACCATGCTGATGTCAGGGGTTGTAACTTAATGGTCCTCTAGTAGGAAAAATCCAGCACAAAATAATTCTTTTTTCCCCGTTGTAAAAGCACAAATTGACTATTGATAAGATCTTCTTTGGTAATCAAATGATCTTCTTTGACTTTTTCCTTATTCACGGAAATGGAGTTTTGTTTTAACTCCCTTCTTGCCTCTCCATTTGAGTTTAAAAAGCCTGTTTTGGCCGCCAATGCCCCAATCATATCCAAGCCCCCATCCAATTCCTGGATGGATAATTGTTTTTGCGGTACCCCATCAAATACCTCCAAGAACGTTTGGGCGTCCAATTCCTTTAAATCTTCCGAAGTGGCTTTACCAAACAATATGGTACTGGCTTTAATAGCATTTTCCAAATCGGCCTTGGAATGCACCAGGGTCGTAATTTCTTCAGCCAATTTCTTTTGCAACTGCCTAAGGTGGGGAGCCTCATTGTGGGTGTCAATCAATGTTTCAATAGCTGACTGGGAAAGAAAAGTGAAAATCTTAATGTACTTTTCCGCATCGTCATCAGAAGTGTTCAACCAGTATTGGTAAAACTTATAGGGCGAAGTACGCTTGGCATCCAACCATACGTTACCGCTTTCTGTCTTTCCAAATTTTGAGCCATCGGCTTTTGTAATCAAAGGGCAGGTTAATGCGTACCCTTTGCCCCCACCAATACGTCTTATCAACTCCGTGCCCGTGGTAATATTTCCCCATTGATCACTGCCCCCCATTTGCAGGGTGCAGTTATGGTTCTTATACAGATAGAGAAAATCATACCCCTGTACCAATTGATAGGTGAATTCCGTGAAGGACATCCCTTCTTTGGCCTCTGATGAAAGTCGCTTTTTCACGGAATCCTTGGCCATCATATAGTTTACCGTGATGTGCTTACCGACATCCCGAATAAAATCCAAAAAGGAAAAATCCCTCATCCAATCATAATTGTTCACCAGTACCGCAGCGTTTTTGGTATCACTTTCAAAATCCAAAAACTTAGAGAGCTGCTTTTTTAACGCTTCCTGGTTATGACGTAGGGTGGTTTCATCCAATAAATTTCTTTCGGCTGATTTTCCCGATGGATCGCCGATCATACCGGTAGCGCCCCCCACCAAAGCGAACGGTTTATGTCCCGATAATTGAAAATGTCGAAGCATCATCACCCCGACCAAATGACCAATGTGCAGGGAATCTGCCGTAGGGTCAATGCCTAAATAAGCACCCCTCATGTCCAACAAAAGATGTTCTTCCGTCCCTGGCATAGCGTCATGTAACATTCCCCGCCATTTCAATTCTTCAACAAAGTTTTTAGTCCTCATAGGTCGTGTACAAAATCCCTGCAAATATAGAATCTTGCTGCCGTTTCACTGCACTTTACCTCTCAAATGGGTACATTTGGGTATGATATTGGTTACGGGTGGTACGGGTTTGGTTGGGGCGCATCTTCTCTTTGAGCTTTGTAAGGACCACGAATCCATTAAAGCAACATACAGAAACCCAAAAAAAATGGCGTTGGTCAAAAAGATCTTCTCCTATTACACCGATCGACCCGAAGCATTATTTGATAAAATAATTTGGATACAAGCCAACCTACTGGATGTACCCTCTTTGGCACCAGCTTTTCGTGATGTTAAAAAAGTATATCATGCAGCGGCATTGGTCTCTTTCGATCCCAAGGAGGAGAAAAAGTTAGTGGCCACCAACATAGAAGGTACGGCCAATATTGTAAATCTATGTATTGAACATGCGGTGGAAAAACTCTGTTTTGTGAGTTCGATAGCAGCATTGGGGCCAAGCGTCAACGGAAAGCCCATTACCGAAGAAAACGAATGGACCAATGGTTCAACCATGTATGCTGTATCCAAGCACTTTGCGGAAATGGAGGTATGGAGGGCATCCCAGGAGGGCATTCCCGTAGTTATTGTTAATCCCGGTATTGTGGTGGCCCCAGGCTTTTGGAGAAGCAGTAGCGGTAGTTTTTTCCATCAATCGGCCAAAGGACCCAAATACCATCTTCCCAGCGGAACTGGTTTTGTTGGGGTCTATGATGTAACAAGTGCGATGGTACAACTCATGGAAAGTACGGTTAGCAATCAACGCTATATCTTGGTCAATCAGAATTGGACCTATAAATCCTTTGCACACCTATTGGCCAAGGGATTAAAAAGACCATTACCAGAAAAGGAAATAAAAGCTTGGATACTGGACCTATTTTGGAGGTGGGACTGGTTCAGAAGCCATCTTCTAGGAAAACGAAGAAGACTATCAAAAGCTGTCGCACAGCTTTTTAAGACACGGGATTTTTATGATGGCTCCAAAATCATTAATGATTTGGATTTTGATTATGAAGACTTGGAAAAGAGTATTGAACACTACTGTTCTATTTACTTGAGGGAACAGAATCAGTCAACGTAATCGATGAAGTCTTTTTTCTCAAACTGTCCCTAAAACGCTGGTTCTTGAAACGCACACTATCCGTTTTTTGTTTTCGAAGTTGGTCCATTTCTTTGATTCTATTTTCCAGCCGATTTTTAACCGTGGCGTACATGGTTTGATAAATAACCGGAACGGACGCATAGTACGCATCGCTTTTTACAAACTGTAGGCTATCTATTCCATACTTTTCGTATAAATAGGGCATGGTCTCAATGTCATATTTATCAAAAACAGCGGCATTGGTGGACCGCAATCCGTTGATTAGGGCCAAATCATAAAGAATTTCCATCATTTCTGCTTGTGAAATCAAATCCTTCGGTGGTTCAATGAGTTTCTCCTTGCAAGAAAAAATGAATAAAAGACCAATAAGAGCCGTAAAAACCCGAGTGAAATTTATCATCGATCAAAGGTCAATCGTTTTGCGCTGCTTTCATTGGATAGTTTCCCATCGTCATACACCAAATGCCCGTTCACGAAAGTGCGCTTTATTTTGGAATCAAAGGTAAGCCCTTCAAAAGGAGACCAACCACATTTATAGAAAATATTAGGTTTTTTAACCGTCCAACGGGCATTCATATCCACTTGGACCAAATCGGCAAAATAGCCCTCCCTAATATACCCACGCTCCTTGATATCAAACAGTTTTGCAGGATTATGACACATTTTTTGGACCATCTTTTCCAATGAAATATTCGCCTCTTTATGTTTCTGCAACATCGCAACAAGGGCATGCTGTACCAAAGGCCCGCCAGAAGGGGCTTTGGTATATACATTGTCTTTTTCCTCCAGGGTGTGAGGGGCATGATCCGTAGCGATTACATCTATCCTATCATCCAACAAGGCTTTCCAAAGAGCATTCCTGTCTCCAATCCTTTTAACCGCAGGATTCCATTTGATCAATGTTCCCTTTTTGGCATAGTCTTCATCTGAAAACCATAAATGGTGTATACATACCTCAGCGGTTATCTTTTTCTCTTCCAGTGGGATTTGATTGGTGAACAGATCCATTTCCTTGGCCGTGGAAAGATGAAAAACATGTAACCTGGCCCCCGTCTTTTTTGCCAAGGCAATGGCTTTGGAAGAAGAAAGGTAGCAGGCCTCTGCACTTCGGATTTCAGGATGAAAACGTATGGGAATAGCATCACCATATTTTTCTTTGTACCGCGTCAAATTACTTCGGATGGTTCCTTCATCCTCACAATGGGTGGAAATGACCAGTTCCGTACTCCTAAAAATCCGTTCCAAAACAGCTTCATCGTCTACCAACATATTGCCTGTGGAAGAGCCTAAAAAGAGCTTTATTCCTGAACAACTATTTTTGTCCAGTCGCTTTATTTCCTCGAGATTATCATTGGTCCCACCAAATTTAAAGGAGTAATTGGCAAACGATGATTGGGCGGCAATTGAAAATTTCCCTTCATGCTTTTCTATAGTGGTGGTTTGGGGCACGGTATTGGGCTGTTCCATAAAACTGGTGATGCCCCCGGCAACGGCAGCCCTACTTTCGCTATAAATGTTCCCTTTGTGCGTAAGTCCAGGCTCCCGAAAATGCACTTGATCATCTATCACCCCAGGAAGCAATAACGCTCCATTGAAGTCTATGGTTTTCGCACCAGCATCCGAAATATCCTTATCCAAACGCGCAATCCTTTCCCCTTCAATCAAAACATCGGTTTCAAATTGTACCCCCTCGTTTATTGCCCTTGCATTTTTTAACAGGATCTTTCCCATATTTAAAATGATTTTTTCATGAAGACACTTCTCAATTTCATAATGATGACCCCAAAAACAGCTTCCCAAATAATTTTGGAACTCATTTTGGACTTCCCATTGATGCGATCGGTGAAAATGATGGACACTTCTTCGATTTTGAATTTTTTAAGGTGCGCCCTGAATTTCATTTCAATTTGAAAAGCATAGCCAATAAAACGCACGGCATCCAAATCAATGGATTCCAACACTTTTCGTTGGTAACAAACGAATCCTGCAGTAGGGTCATGGACCCGCATTCCTGTGATGAGTTTTACGTAAAACGAGGCGCCATAGGATAGTAGAATCCTTCCCAAGGGCCAGTTCACCACGTTTATCCCTTTCTTATAGCGTGACCCAATGGCGACATCGGCCCCATTCAAGCACGTTCTATGTAAACGAAGTAAATCACTTGGTTTGTGGGAAAAATCAGCATCCATTTCAAAAATATATTCATAGTTCCGTGCCAACCCCCATTTAAAACCATGAATATAAGCGGTCCCCAAGCCCGACTTTTCCGTTCTTACCTCAAGGAACAAATTGTCCTTAAACTGC
>JBCDBE010000042.1:0-27104 GCA_039184365.1 Bacteroidota bacterium
AAATACAGTAGAAATTCCAGCGAATGACAGTAACGTAAGAAATTTTGAAAGGATAAACTCATTTTTCGAAAGCACATCGATGAGGTTCTGTTTGATCGTCTTATTGCTGTATTCATTGGCCATCATGGAAACAATTACAATGGCCAGAAAAAGCTTGAAAAAAGCGGTAACAAAGGTGTTGAAATGCCAGATATAGGGAAAATTAAAGATACCTATCTCTGCCAAATGAAATTTTACGGGACCAATATCAAACTTAATGGCGGCAACAAGGGCTATTGAGGTCAATATTATAAAGTAAGAAATGATAAGCACCTTGCTGGCCCTGTTGTTCCAAAGCTTGATGAACTCTATTTGTACTAATCGTACCATGGCTCAAGCGTTTTTGGTCAATGTTAAAAATTGTTCCTCCAAACTTTCCCTTCGTTTCACCAAATGTGATAGTATGATTCCTTTCTCAAATAGCATTTTGTTCAATTCTTCCGCATTCATTTCTTCTTTCAGGTAGGCGGTCAAAGTGCCATTTTCCCCAACAAGGTTGCCAAAGCTGGCATGTTTGGAAAGCAGGTCTTTTAGGCCCTTCATATTTTCTGTTTTCAGTTCAAAAAAGCCATGGCTTGCGAGCATGCTGTCCACAGGTCCGGAATACAGTTTTTCCCCCTTTCTTAGGATAACCACATGAGAACATACTTTCTCTACTTCGTCGAGGAGGTGGGAGGCCAAGAGAATTGTGGTGCCTTGGGAGGCGATTTTTTTGATAATTTCCCGAATTTGATGGATTCCTGCCGGGTCCAGACCATTGGTGGGTTCATCCAAAATCAAAATTTCTGGATCATTGAGCAGGGCAGAAGCAATGGCCAAGCGCTGTTTCATTCCCAAGGAATAGGTCTTGAACTTGCTGTCCTTTCTTTCCAGCAAACCTACCAATTCCAGTTTTTCGAGGATTTTGTTCTTCGGAACTTCCTTAATTTTACAGACAAGGCCGAGATTTTTTTCCGCTGACATGTAAGGGTAAAAGTTAGGCCGCTCGATAATGGCTCCTACTTTTTTTAGCGCGTCATGGGTAGAGGTGGTTCCGTCAAACCAGCTAAAATCCCCAGAAGTCTTATTGACTACGTTTAGAATAATGCCCAAAGTAGTGGACTTTCCGCTACCATTTGGTCCGAGTATGCCGTAAACATTACCCTTTTCGATACTGAAGGATAGGTTTTTAACAGCTGTCAAATAGCCAAACTTTTTTGTGAGGTTATTGACCGTAAGGATGGTTTCCAAAGGATGAATCGTTTTTTGGTTGATACCAATTAGACGACATTCCTTCTTTTTTGTTACATCAAAAAAGGCTTATTCCAAAATACTGCCGGAAGATCAGTTTTTATTAACCCGAAAGGTTATTCTTCTATTCGTGATAATAGTAGCGGGTCCAACATTGAGCACCACTTCATCTGAGATGGTTGTATCGCATACATAGGTATCACTGGTCAACAAGGCTCTATAGATATAGCCATTTTTATTTAAATCAGGTGAGAGTATGGTCAGGGTGCCGGTTTGGGTTCCAGAATATTCGGTACCATCGGAAATATCGTTGAAATTTGTGCCTCCGTCGGTACTTACCTGCCACTGGTAGGCATCCGTTCCCGTTTCGGTCAAATTAAAGCTTCCATCGTTTTCAATAAAAACCCTTTGATCAGTGGGTTGAACGCTTATGGTGGGTGTTGCCCCAACTTCCTGAAAATCAAAAATCGTATTGGTATCACTATCTGCGGGGGAAGGGTAGGTGGCTGCGGTTACCGTTCCATCTCCATTGGTCGGTGGGGGACTACCGGTCCCATATTCGTAGCCATCACCTCCATCTGCATCGGCATTGCTATAGGCTTCGTTAGCATCGCTGCAGCCGTCATTATCACTATCACCGTCAAGGGTATCTGGTGTTCCATCATTATCGGTATCCACCAAAGCTGTCCAAAGAATGGCATTTATCAATAGATTTTCACCCGCCTCATTAAATCCTCCATTGGCATTGGCATGGGGCACAATTGCTCTTTTCCCGGGAGCGGTTCCCACTTCCATGGCATCTCCTTCGTTCCAAATTACTACCGATCCTTCGGAATTATTCGGATCCCGTCCAAGAACGGTCCCTGTTGTCAAACCATTTCCATGGTATGTGGCATCACCAATATCATAAGTTCCAAGAAGAAGCCCATCGGTTATGGGATGTATGTTTTGTACAATATCAACACTTGTTGAACTTCCATTTCCGCCGGTGCTCGCTCCGAGAATCTCGTCATGTAAGGCCGGTTCACTCGTAATGACACCACTACTTGTAGTTGTCAAATTAGCGACATTGTCATGGGCGTCATTGCTAAAAACGTCTTCGTAAACAAAGGTTACTGCATAGTTGTTGCTATCGCTTCCCACATTGTCATCCACAACCGTAACCGTATATCCGTAGCCACTAAGTTTATCAATGGTATTTTGTTCTTCGGTACTGGGAGTTCCATCGGTGACCCAAAGGATATCCATGTGATTTGAATTTTCTACGGTGTCCAAAATACCATCGTTATCGTCGTCTAAATCGGTAACATCAACAACGCCATCATTGTCAAAATCGTTGAATATGGTCAGTGAAACCGAGGGACTATCCGGAGTGATATTGTTGTCCGTCTGGTCTTGGGTATTGGTTGCTGAATTAATAATAGGTCTTACCGGTATAATGGAATTGTTGGCATCTGCAGTTGCGCTTATTGTGATCGTTTCTAGTTGACCGGCACTCAAGGTTCCCACATTCCAGTTGGGATTGGACCAGCTTCCTTGGGACGGAGTGGTCGATACGATAGAAAGGCCGCCGGGCATCACATCGGTGATTACTAAATTTGTGGCCGGGTCGATACCAAAATTTTCCACGGTAATGGTGAAATTTACCATATCCCCTTCATTGAGGGAAGTAAGGTCGGCGGTTTTGTTGACCGCAATATCCGGATTACAATAATAAACAGCAATGGAGTTGGAATCATAAGTACAGGGCCCTCGGGTTACCCTCAAATAATAATCGCCCGCCACGGTTGCCGTGTAAGTCGATGAGGTGGCACCAGGAATCAATATACCATCGTTGTACCATTGATAATCGTCAAAGGTCTCCCCGCTGGCAATTTCCAATACGGCTCCAGGAAGACAACTGTTACCGGTAATCTGCAAATCAATATCGGGAACCGTATCAAAACCGGAATAGTATCCAGCTACACCTCGAGCACCATTAAAACCGAAGAACCCTACAGCTACGGGTCCCGTAGATTGTACGCTTACATTTCCCGTTAGATTGGGAATATAAAAGGTCTTCCAGTCCGTAGTACCTGCAACAGGTGAGGATGCGGGAAGGGTTACCGTCCCACTTCCATCGGTAACCGTGATGTTTGCATCTGGGGTTGTGGTAGCTGCAATGATCGTTACACCCCCTGAAATGGTTATCCCAGCGGCATCGGTTATATTGGGGATATTGTCCATGGTATCCGGTAAAAGACAGTTGACTGGGGCAACAAAATTCAATCCTTGCGTGTAGGCCTGGGTAGATCCCCCCATACACTGATAGGCATACACATCTTTTGAGGTTTCCACGTACATATTTGCTCCCACCGCGTTGGACGAATAATTACTACTGGGAATTTCAAAAAAATCCCCATCATTAAGTGTCGCTATGGGGGTAGTGGAACCGTTGACAAAAATTTGGGTGTTGTTTTCGATGGCAATAATTAATGGAAATTCGGTCCATCCATTACTATTGCCATTACCCCTGACAAACACGTATTCCTTTCCCAATCTATTTTCAGGAACCGGTTGGTCAATACCCGCATCCCTATTGGATGAACCAGCTTGCCTTCCGTAGTTCATGGACCCATTACTGATGGCAATATCTTTGTCTGAAACAATTGATGCCCCAATCCATCCCCTTTCATGGGCCGGGGTAGGAGAAGTGCCTATGTAGGTTTCAAAAACAAAGGACTCATTTTCATCCAGTGTTATGGTATACGAATCAGCTGTAATGCCTGCTCTGTTCGTACCCACCCGAAATTCACAGTCTGGATCATAATCCGAAAGGGTAATTGTGGTATTGTCTTCTGTTGCCATAATACCAAGGGTATTGGATTTGGAATTTTCCGAACCCAAATTCGGAACCCCTCCCCATTTGAAATTTTGGCCCAGGGCCACCCTACCTTTTGAGGTTAAAGAGGCCCCTTGGGAATTTGAATTTCCTCGATAGTTCACATAGAAATTGTTACCTCCCGGTGCTTCAAATCGTAAACCACCGCTGGTCAGAACCACCCCAGTATTACTGTCATCGACAAGGGTTATATTATTATTTCCATCGGCAAGGGTATATACGGCAGGACTTATATTGGATATGGAGAACGTGGCAATGGGTGTCGTATTTGTGCCTTGATAGGCATTAACCGTAAACGCGGTCGTTTCCGGTGTAGAGAGATAGATGGCTTGATCCCTGATTGCCGCATTGTTGGCTCCCTGGCGAAGAGGGGGCAAGTAGTGCAAATCACTTAATTGCGCGTAACCGATTGAGCAGCTTAAAAGTATAAAGAGTAGAAAGAGTTGCTTCATCTAAAATTAACCCTGCTATACAGTTTTAGTTATTCAGGCTAATTTACCTAGGATGGATTCCAAACTGTAAAGTTTGTTGTAAAGCTTTCATATTCTGTGGTTTGTTCTTAAAAAAGCCACACCAGCCACGAAATAAATTCCATGGCTGGTGTTCCAATGAGGTCCCTTAAATTTATCTATAAAGCGTAAAATGCCCTATGAACTCCCGCTCGTCTTCAATGCCATTGAGTTTTATTATATACCAATAATCCCCAGTTGGCAGATCATTTAGGTTGTATTGACCATCCCAGTCATCCTCATTTCCTTTAAACTGATATAATGTCCTGCCATAGCGATCATAAATCTTGATAAAGATATTATCATATTGTTCGATATTTCTAGGCGCCCAGGTATCATTATTTCCATCTCCATCGGGAGTGAAGAAATTAGGAATTTCTATATCAATGAACTCCACGAAAATTTCAGCGCTTACACTACATCCATTTTCGTCCGTAACCGTAATGGTATACGTAGCTGTTTCCGTAATGTAAAAAATGGAATCATTGGTTGCGCTTCTATCGTTGATTGCGAAGGTATAATTGCCTGAACCTCCGGTGGCCAACGCAGAAATGGTATTGATGTTACTTTCGGTCAATTGCAGCCCCAAAGGTTCAAATTCGGTAATATTGAAATCATAGGTTGCCGCACATCCATTGCTATGTAGCACGGTAATAAAATGATCACCCCCAACAAGGCCTTCAAAAATACCGTCGATTACCATTTCTGCTGGATCATTGGTATCCAATCCATATAAAACATCTGCCGAAACGGTTGGGTCTTCAAAAGCTACACTAACCCTGTTGGTTGTGATACCCCCATCACAGATATATTCCACTATTGCTTCCCCTGCAAGATTTACCCCAGAATTTACTTCAAAAACCTCTGTAGCTTCACATCCATTGGCATCCCTAATAAATAGTACGTGGGTGCCACTGGCCAAATCTGCGTACTGGAATACATCCTGTTCAAAGTCTGCATCCGCATTGCTGTTCAAACTGGTAAAGTAAGGTGCCGTTCCCCCAACGACCTCAATGGTCACCGTACCATCGGCACTTTCAAAGCAGATTTCATCAGTGATGGTAATGGAATTCAAGGCCAAAGGATCTGGTGCTATCAATTCAAACTCCACTACTTCAAAGCACCCATTGCCGTCTTGTACAATTACGGTGTAAGCTCCAGGAGCGAGTTCGTCAAAGCTATTTTCATCATCAAACTGATCAAGGTTGGGTGAGATGGCGAACTGATAATCACCGGTTCCCCCTTGAACGTCCAAGGTAATGGCACCATCCGTGGTATCGGAACAACTAATTTCGGTAATATCCGGTACCACCATTAGGGGTGTAGGCTCATCAATTTGGATGACCCCGGATATGGTTTCACAGTCTTCACTTTGTACACGTACGTAGTAAGTGCCCATGGGCAAATCTGCGAAAGTGCCATCCGGCTGATTTGGCCGTACTTCATCGGTCGCGGCCATGTCCCTGAACAGGGCATATTGATAGTTGCCAAGGCCGCCATCTGCAGTAGCTTCGATAAGTGCGGTGGACTCACCATTACAGTTAATTGCCGCCGCCGATGGATCGATATCCACCGTTAATGGGGTTACTGCTTCTACGTCTATTCTATTGGAAATTGTGGATACACAGTTGTCGCTATCCATAATATAATACTGATAATCGTCAACAGGTACATTGGTGAACAAATGGGTGTCCGCTGCAAAGGTCTCGTTCATTGGATTGAACGTGGTGCCATCAGTACTCCATTGGTATGGACCCGTTCCACCTGATGCTACCAACAATAGTTCGGCACCCAGTTGACAACTTAAGGGTTGATTGGTCACCAATAAGGCCTCCACATCCGATGGGTCAATTACTTCCACTATGGCACTTTCAAACTCGCAGGCCATATCATCGAGGACCGAAATGCTATAAAATCCAGCACCAAGATTGTTGAAACCTGGGGTGGTCTGGGATGTTGAGGTACTCAACAGCGTGGTACCTGCCGCATCGTTGTAGGTATTGAGAACAAAACGATAATTTGTAATCACATTTCTGGGATTTAGGGCTAGGGACACTGAAGCATCCGTGTCTCCTTGACAAACTAAGGTGGTATTTGAAATCGTACCTGAAATCGGGTCCGGTAATACCAGATCAAAATGGTTGGTAAACACGGCAATACAACCTCTGGCGTCCGTCACCCTTACCGTATATTGACCTGCAGAAAGGGATTCGAACAAGTGGGCATTTACATTGGGGACCGGTACTGGAATTCCTGTACTAGTAGGCGTCAATTCAATAGTGTACGGCGCTTCCCCCCCTGTCGGCGCAACTAGTGCAGATCCTTGGTCATTGGTACAACCCACATCAGTTAAGGCGATAGGGGTCAAATCAATTGGGGCTGATGGGGTAGTAATGGTAAATGACCATTCCTGGAAACATTCTGGAAAGGCCACTTGGGTCACCCGGATGATATAATTACCAGCTGCTACTGGTATATTTAAAATCGTTCCAGAACCGGTCAGCGTGCCATGATCATCCAATCTAGTTGTAGGGCTTGTATCATCATTTAACACTTCCCAGTCATAATCTCCGACATAGGTGGCATCGGTAATGGTTACATCGATGCTACCATCATCGCCAAAGCAAACTACATCCGTAATATTGTTCACGACAATATCAAAGGTATTGGGATTGGCCACGGTATGTTCCACAAATATTTCACAACCAGTTGCCACATTCAGTACTCCAAAAGTATGGGTGCCGATGCCCAAACCAGTAAATTGATTGTCACCAGGAGCGTTATGTACTGTCGAAGGCAGCATTCTGAACTGATAGTTCAATGGATCGGAACCAAAATTTGTTGTGGTGCTCTGTACATTAATGATTTCTATGTCTTCTGTTGGCGACGTACAACTTATTCCATTGATTACATTTGATACTGCCGTTGGCTGAAGTTGGTCATAGGGAGCCACGATGATAGGAGCCGAGCTTCCCGAACATCCATTGTCGTCATAAACTGTAAGGGTATAGCTTCCTCCCGCAAAATCGGTTTCTATCCAAGTTGGATTGGTACCGTCTTGAACAGGAACCGGATTTCCATCACGGAAAAATGCGTATCGTACAAAGTTGCCGGAACCACCAACTGCGCTGTTAAAAGAAACACTGGCGTTGGATGGGGTATCACCCGATGAACACGTATATTCCACCCGTACAAGTGGGTCAACGATAATGGGTTCGGGTTCAGTAATGGAACGAGTTGTCTCGGCGAAACAACCGTTGGGCGACGTGACCCTGATGGTATAATCGATACCTGCTACAGTGGCCTCTAAATTTTCAAAAGTAACCGTGGTACCTCCGTTGGGTGCGGCGATAGGGAAAGTGCTTATTACGGCTCCTGTCCCGGAAACAATTTCAATGGTATGCGTACCTGTGACCAAGTTAGATGCAGTGACCGTAATATTACCGTCATTTGCTGTATTGCAGGTTGCATCACTAAAGGAATCTACAACAATGGCCGGTGTTACTGACGGCGCCACGACTACGGGGAAGGAACGTGCACATTCAGGCCCATCCACCCCAACATCATAAATATTCACCGTGTATGTATCATCCACTGTAATAGCCTCGGTAAGTGGAGGGGCCAACGCTTGCCTAGTAACTACGATGTTGCTGGAACCGTCCAGTATTTCATACTCATAGGTCCCAGAACCTGCGGTGACATCCACCTCTATTTGTGCTTCATTGCCAACACCGCAGCCTAAGTTCTGTACCAAGGTGGCGCTGGCCTGTATATTTGGGTGTACTGTAATCGTGTCGGTATCTGAACAACCACCACCGTTCAAAATTGTAACAGTGTATGTTCCCGTAGGCACATTTGTAAAAACCCCAGTGCTGTTGCTATCGGAGTAGCCTGCCCCATTGTCGATGCTATAAAATAAGGGTCCGGCTGAGGGTGAGGTGACTGTTATACCAGCCTCCGTACTACAATTGTCCACCACAGTACTATCAATGACAGGGTCAGCGGCAAGATTTAGATGAACATCACCTAAAGGTGTGGGTACAGAGGTACAACCATACTGATCGACCACAGAAATGGTATAAGTTCCCGCAGGTGAATTCGCAGGAATTTCAATGGGATTGTCCAATGTTCCAGCAATTGTAACGAATGGACTTGGTCCGGTTACGGTGTAGTAATAGGTCCCCCCCCCTCCTTGGATATCAGGAATTTCAATGAGACCTGGTCGGTCGCATGCGATATCTTGCAACACCGATGGATTCCCTGAAATGGCGTCCAATACTTCAATTTGGGTATTCAAACTTGCTCCTTCACATGTGGCTCCACCAGATTGGGTGACCTGCAAATAATAGTACCCTGGGGTAATGCCGGTAAATGATACCGTACTTGAAAAGGGTATTGTCCCACTGGTTTGCACAGGAATCGCATTCCCCACTTCAAAAAGCTCCCAATCCATATGTGTTGAAGGGGTTTGGGGGGTAATGGTAAAATCAAGACCTCCTGTGCCTCCAAAACAAGCAGGGGTGGCAGTACCATCGACCTGAACAGGATTGGTTACCAGGGTATTGATGTCAACATCACTTTGCCGTAGACAACCCCCACTATCCCGTACATAGAATACATAGGTTCTACCTGGAGGTAGATTAGTGAATGTATGGGATCCATCCGGGGTTCCTGACGAGGCAGGAATCCAAATGGCTGTTACAGGGTCAAAACTATTAGGGTCATGGGTATAGGTATATTCGTAAACCGAGGTCCCCCCATTACCTTGTACCGTTACTTGTAGTTCGTTACAATTGACCACGGCATATACATCAATTAACAAACTATCCAAGGGGTAGGTAAGTGCATATTCGGGTAAATCCAAACGGCAAAGCACATTTCCTGAGCCATCAACAGTTCTTATGGACGGTTCCACAACGTCTCCAGAAGTATAGGTGTTGAAGGTATCGGATGCCTGCCAGGAAGTTCCGCCGTCTGCACTGAATTCCAGTGTGCCGGCAAGTGTAGTTGGATAATTGATAAAACTGAAACCAGTGGCCACAGCACAACCCCCGGGCAGATTGGTCTGTAAATCTGCAATTAATTCATCGGGATTGTTGATGGTTATAGGCGTATTTGGAATCGTACAACCATGTGAATCGGTTATATTAATGGTATAATCTCCGGGTAACAGATTAAAGAAGGAATAATTGTTGGCCAATACATTGGTAACGGTTTCGTCCGATGCTCCTGCGTTGTCCAAGTCAATGATTTCTATGGTAAACGGGGCATCACCTGATACAATGCCAATGTCTATCGAACCTGGACCGTCATGACAATTGGGGTCGCTAGGAGTAGGTACAAAAGTTAAAACTGGTGCACTGGCCACGGTCCTGGTCCACATATTTTGACAGTATGGGTCAGGTGTTGTTAAGCCGTTATTGTCCCTTACGTAAATGTCAAAGTCACCTGCACTGGCAGTCGTCACGGTAAAGGTATTGGATGGTCCAAAATCTGAATCTGAAACAGACGTTCCATTAGGTAGGAACGCATATACATAATTGCCGTCCCCACCGGATGGAGTTACTGTGATTGTTCCATCAGCACAACTGGTAACGTTGTCAATATTGATTTGTGCCGTCAAGGTTTGATCGATAACTATTGGATTTAATGCGTTTGAATCCGAGCAACCAAAGTTGTCAACTACCTCAATCGTGTAGGTGCCATTGGATAAATTTGTAAAGGTATACTCGTTCGGGGTGGTAGGGGATGGGCTTGAGGCCGCCCCTCCGTTAATACTAAAAGTATAATCCCCATTACCGGAAGTAACGGTAACCGTTATCGTTGCATTGTTCAGACCATCGTAACAATTGGTGTAGGAGGTGGTAAAGGCAACATTTTGTGGTGGGGCAACCGTAACCGCTTGGGCATTGGGCAGCAATACTTCACAGCCGTTATCATCGAGTACCCGTACGAGATAGTCACCGTCCGTAACACCCGTGAATATTGGATTTGTTTGGAATGGGGCTACTATTGTTCCGCCCGTTGTTTCCAACTGATATTCATATGCCGGTGTTCCATCTGTTGCTGAAGCCTCCAAGGTAGCTCCTGCATTGAAACATGTATATTGTGAGGTTTGGGTTAAACCAGGAATAATTTCGGTAGGTGACGTGAGGGTTACGGGGAAAGAAGTGGTACATGAGGTATCATCTACTTTTCTTATATAAATGGTATAGCTTCCATCCCCCAGATTGGCGGCGGTAGTGATAGGAGAGCTTGTGATAGGGGTAATCCATGTACTGTTATCAAAGGAGTATTCAAAGCCGACCCCTGTGGTGAAATTAGATACTTCAAACTGTACAAATCCATCGGACGAACCAAAACAACTCGGGTCTGTTGCGGCAAGCAGCTGAGCATCAAATCCTTGGCTGGCCAAAACCGGAATTTCCAAGTCTTGGGATGCAGGGCACACCTCTGGTACTTGGAAAGCGGTAATGTCGTCCAGAATTAGGTCGTTACCATCATTACTGTTTACGTTATTTCTAAAGACAATATCAATTTCCGTGTTTGCACCAGGATTAAAGGTTATGGTCCGTTCATGCCAGTCCGTGTCACTCGTATTTTTGGGTATTTCAGTAAATGTGCCCGTGGCGTCCGAAGCAACCATACTGTGAATGATCGTACCGGTATTATCCAAAATTTCAATCAAGACTTCAGGATTGTTTCCTGCACCACCCAAATTCATGAGGTTGTAAGCCCAGAAATTCAGTGTGATGTCTTCGTTCGGTAACACTTCCACATCCTCACGCGTCCACAAAACAGTGTTCAATATAGGGCTCCCCGTATCAGAAAAGGTACTGACGTCAATGGCCAGGAACCTTCCATCCACCAGACCGGTATGGTCTTGGGGACTGGTAAAGAACGAAACCGGATTGGTCACAAAATTCGTTACGGTATATTCCCCATTCACCAAAATACCAGCCGGACCTCGGTTACAAGGAGTTAATGATCCATCCTGCGGTTCATAGCAATAATCGGGTCCTATTTCCCCAATTTGGGTGTCTGGTCCAGCTCCAAAATTCTCAAAGAACAAGGTGGTTTGGTCTGGAGTGGTAGTACTCGAATATTCAACGGTTACTGTGTGTAGACCATCCGGCACATCGCTAAAGACATTGTTGTTCACCGTCCAAGTGGGAGGTACGGTATAGGTATAATCAAAATCAACTGTGTTGGACGTCGAAATGGTAATAATACCTAAACCGGCACAATCATAATCCACTGCAAAGGACAAATTGGGATCCGCCACTGGTGCAGGAACGGTCAAGTCCATATCATAGGTGCACTCAAGATTGTCCCGTACCACCAATTGATAGGATCCAGGCATCAAGTTTCTTTCGTTCAAGGTCCCAAAGCTGCTTCCTCCATCAAAGCTGTATTCATAGGGTGCTTGACCACCACTGGCATTCAAGATTTTGACCAGGGCACCACTGGAATTACAGGAAGCATCCTCAACAATAGCCGCGGAAGCCGTCAATCGGAAGGGTTGTACAATTTCATAGTCCAGGGTTTCCACGCATCGCGAGGTTGGGGTTCCACTAGAGTCCATTACGGTAATGGTGTAGAAGCCTGCGGGCAAATTCACAAAGGTATTTGTGGCTTGAAAGTTGGTGCCGTCCAAACTGTATTGATATGGAGCTGTCCCTCCACTTACGGTAACCGTAAGCGTTGAGGTAGCCGAATCGGCACAAATGATGTCGGTATTCGATGCAGAAATAGAGGGAGTACCTAAATAGTCGAGGGTCACAGGGTTTGAAAATGCATAACATCCACTATCATCAAAAACAATGAATATATAGGTTGCCGCATTCGAAGCGTCGGCAAAAGTAAAATTCGTGGCAGTCTGAAGCTCAGCGGGCGGAATGTCCAAAATATTTGGAGGGTTCGCATATTGATCTGCGCCATCAATGTTCCAAACGGCCATTTGATAATCCGGATTTGGATTGCCACCATCGGGAGTGAGGGTAATTACCCCAGGGTTACAGGTGATGTTATCGGTGGTAACCGCGGTTAACGTTAACTCTGTAACTTCAGTGACATTGATATTTTGAGTGTCCGTACATCCATCATCAGTGGTGGTAATAACAATGTAATCCCCTGGATTGACATCGACAAAGGTGTAGGTATTATCACTTGAAGCGACATTGCTATCCACAAAACTTCCAGCACCGCCATTAGTGCCGTCATCCAAACGGAGTTCATAACTGTAGTTGGGCAATACATTTAGGGCCTGAATTTCAATTGACCCAAGAACGCCGCACTCGGCTGCTATTGGATTAATATTCACTTGGTAATCCCTTTCTAGAATACCAATGTCCTCGGTTTCAAAAATACAAGCGCCGGCGATGGGGTCACCTGTTACGGGATTTAATTGTGTTACTTGTACGTAGTACGATCCACTAGTGGTAATATCGAAACTAGGGCCATTATCAGCTGAAAATGGCACCACAATGTTATCATTTGAGGCATCGACCAATTGGAAACCATATCCGCTACCAATGTTGGTCATGCGGATGTTCCCAGGGGTATTACAAAGGATGTCCTCACGTGTATAGTCCAAATCCAAGGTATTTTTGAATACATTGAAGTAAAAACGGCTAAAACATCCGTTGAGATAGTTGATCACCACTCGGTACTCACCACTATCCGTTATGGTATAATTGTCCTGTACAGCCAAATCGGTCCATGAACAGGTTCCATTTTTATTGGCGCAGTCATCACCAGTATCGGTGCAGCTGGCTTCGTCCAGTTGCTGCCAAACAATACTGTCCGCATCTGTTATCCCCAATTGGATTAGGGCCTCATCATTTTCACCACATAAAAATATTTTGGGTAGCAGGTCACCGTCAATAGAGCAAGTGACAATTTCACCCTGTAAGTCATTGTTGGGGTTACTATCAGAATTCACCTGATTAAAGAATTCAATGACAGGGTTGGTCTGGGTGGTACCAAATCGTTCAACGGTAATCAATTCCACCATATCTGCACAACCCGTAGCCCCAGATTTCTCGACGATATAATTACCAATATCGGTAATCAAGAGTGTACTTGGGTCTCCATCGGAATCACCATCATTGATTGGAGTTTCGGTAGGATCAATTTGTCCATTTCCATTGGTATCCAAAGCCCAAGTATAGGTGGTGAAACCAGCACCTGCCGTTAAAATGGCGTCGTCCCCACAGAGTTGTACCGTTCGTGCTTCACTACAATTCGCCAAGTCTCCGGATACGGAATTGTTGGCTACCGCAGGTATGGTGGTACATGGAAAATTTGCGGAACCGGGTTCATCGGTAAATACGGTTGGGTTGGTTACCCCTTGAAACGTAGCATAGGCTTCATTGATCAACGTATCCGAACAAGCATTCACAAATTCCGAGCAGTTGGCTGATAGGGTTACCAGAATCCTAATCGTATATACCGGATCACCTACTTCCACTAAATCGTCTGGGACCGTAAAAACAATTTCATTGGTTGTTGGGTCAAGTGGCGTGTTGGTTACAAAGGGCGCATCGGTCGTATCAATACCATCCAAGGTTACGTTATCTGGAAGAATATTTCTTATGGTAAAATTGGTAGCATCGTCATCTCCTGTATTCTGGAAACGTATGACGTATTGAAAGCTCTCCCCAAGACTGATGGCTTGACCATTGATATCAGCCCCTCCCAGATCTTCAGAAGTGTTACCCAATACAATTTCCGGGGCAAAAACCTGCACATAAGAAGCAGCATTGACCGTTCCATCCGCAGGGTCTACGGCGGGTGGCATTCCCGTACCATATTCCCCACCATCACCACCATCGGCATTGTTATCTTTATAATATTCATTGGCATCACTACAGCCGTCACCATCGCTATCCAAATCCAAATGATCGGGTAGCCCATCGGAATCGGTATCACAACCTGCAGTCAACAAAACACCTTGCATATTGGTGGGTCCAACCACAGCTTGACCAATGGTAATGGTATTGCTTCCTGCCGGATTCCAACTAATAGCGGTAGGCGGTGTGTCCAATACCATGGGTTCCAGTGGACCGTTTGTAGACCTTGTTCCAAAAATTTGAAATTGGCCCGCTTGGTCTATGACCACACGCAGAATGGGAGTGCCATTGGTTCCGGTAACCGTCCAAATATCAGGATTACCGCCCTCGCCATAGGTCGTGCCATCTATAAATCGCGCAAAATTTCCAGCTGCCCCTATTTGAAATTGTACTTCTCCGGCAACATCATTTCCGTTAATATTTAGATTGAATGAATTGTCGATACTAAAGACATCCATCACCAAATAGTTGTCCACACTTACCAAAGCACTATTGTGGGAAGCACCATTGGCGATGTTAAAACCAAGTGTATCGCATTCGTCTTCATCGTAGATTCCGTCGTTATCATCGTCCAAATCCGTGATGTCTCGAACCCCATCATTGTCGGAATCATTGTGTACCGTAATCAATGCCGTAGGATTGTCAGGGGTGGTATTGACATCCGTTTGATCTTGGGTATTGGTTACCGTGTTGATCAAGCTTAATAAAGGCAGAATGTCAATTTCATCCGCACGAACGGTTAGTTCAAGTTCAGCAACATCACCTCCGTCCAAAGTACCAATATTCCAGGTATTTCCACTCCAGCTACCATGGATGGTGAAAGCGTTTTCCAGGGTCAGGCCTGCTGGGATGTTATCCGTTATTTGAAGGTTGGTTACGGGTCCCACGCCGTTGTTTCGTACCCGAATGGTGAAAATGGCCGTTTCCCCTTCCATGATTTCATTATTGTCAACCGTTTTGTCCAATACGATATCAGGATCACAGTACAGTGCTTGAATGGTGTTACTATCATAGGTACACGGACCTTTGGTACCACGTACGTAATAATCCCCAGCAACAGTAGGAGCGTAATTTGCACCATTGGCGCCTGGAATCAATTGTCCGTCCCTATACCATTGATAGGCATCAAAACTTTCCGTGGCCTCAAAAATTTCTGAACCTACAAAGCAGCCTGTTCCCCCCCGAATCTCCAGTATTACCTCAGGTACCGTATCGAATCCGGAAAAATATCCTGCCACCCCGCGTGCACTGTTAAATCCAAAAAATCCAACCGCCATTGGGCCTGTAGATTGTACGCTTACATCTCCATTTAAGTTTGGAATATAAAAGGTCTTCCAGTCTGCAGTACCTGCAACCGGGTTGGAGGCGGGTAAGGTAACGGGTCCGTTGCCATCGGTCACAATAATATTGGCATCCGGCGTATTTACCGCAGCAATAATGGTCATTCCTCCGGTAACAGTGGTCCCGGCCATATTACGGATGTCCGGAATATTGTCCATGACATCGGGTAACAAACAATTCACAGGAGCCACAAAATTCAATCCTTGGGTATATACTTGACTGGCACCCGCCATACATTGATAGGCGTAGACGTTTTTTGAAGTTTGGACAAACATATTTGCACCAACGGCATTGGAAGAAAAGTAGCTGCTTGGAACCTCGAAATAATCCCCAGTATTTAAGGTAGCGAGGGGAGCCGGACTTCCATTCACAAAAACCTGTGTGTTATCCTCAATGGCTATCAAAAGTGGAAATTCGGTTATTCCGCTTGTATTTCCATTTCCACGTACAAAAACGTAGTCCTTGCCCAGTCGGTTTTCAGGTACCGGTTGATCGATACCTGCATCACGATTCGCCTGCCCCACCTGGCGACCGAAGTTGATGGAACCATTGCTGATCACAATATCCTTATCCGCTTCTATTGAGGCACCGAGCCAACCCTGCTGTTGTGCCAATGAAGGAGGATTAACATTTCCAACATAGTTTTCAAAAACAAAGGATTCGTTGGCATTCAGCGTGATTGTATAGGTATTGGCAGTAATGGCATTGGCATCATTTCCTATTCGAAAAGTACAGTCCGGATCGTAACCGAACAAGGTAACCGTAGTGTTATCTTCGGTGGCCATGATACCCAGGGTATTTGATTTTGAAGGGTGTCTACCCCCTAAATTTGGCACACCGCCCCACTTGAATGCCGTACCTAGGGCTTGTCTCCCCTTTGCGGTCAAAGATGCTGCCTGTGCACTGGAATTTCCCCGGTAATTCACATAGAATCGATTTCCACTGGGTGATTCAAATCGAAGCCCACTGTTGGTCAATATAATACCTGTATTGGCATTATTGACCAAAGTAATGTTATTGTCCCCATTGGTTAGACCTTCTCCAGCGTCAATTACTGCTGGACTGGTATTGTTGATATTATAAGTTCTCCAAGGAGTCGCATTGGTTCCTCGATAGACGTTTACCGTAAATGTTGTCGGTTCTGGTGTGGACAAGTAAATTGCTTGACTTTGAATACCCGCATTGTTCTGTCCTTGCTTTAATGGGGGTAGATAATGCAAATCGCTCAACTGGGCCTGTGCAAATTGACTCGTTGCCAGTAGTAAAAAAAGACAAAAAACAGATTTGAAGCTCAGCGTTTTTCGCAGTTTGTAGGTGTACATGTTTCTAGGATATATTAGTCCTTAACTACGAAAAAAACACCTTTAGATGGTATACACAGATAATTGTTGCAAACCTATGGGATTAAGTTGCTAACTCTAAAATAAGCGTGGTAGGGATTTTTTTAACGTTAAAAGTCAAGTAATAAAAGGATTACAGGCATTTTGTATATTTAGAAGTAGAACTATTGATAATTATGTCCGAAGAAAAGTTAATGTCCAAGAAGAAACCGGCCTATCCGGTAAGTGAGCAGTTGGATGCATATTTAGAGCGATATAACAGGAAAATAGAGATTCCTATTTTTTATGAAGATTTGCTCCGTTTTTCTGGTTCCATAGCTGTTGAGGATGCTGACGGGGAGGATACCCTTTGGGTTAGGGTGTACTATAATGATTTTGACAGGGAAGAAATTGACCTCAGCCTTAAAAAAGTATATTCCATTCTGCATTCCGACGGTAGTGATCGCATATTGGAATTTTTGAACATTGATGCCGTTGATTACTGCACTTTTGGAAATTCGAAACCGTTCCGAATAAAAGTAAGGAACATTCTCAATGATAACTACACCTATTTCTATGTAAAAAAGACCGATGCGTCAAGGGTATACGGGCTGGAGTTGGAGCATATGCTCTCCCCCCATAACCTCAATTTTCTAGTGTACAAGGATACCTTGATCGAAGAACATATTGCGGGCATTCCCGGGGATGTTTTTATCAAGGATTTTTTGCCGACCCTTTCCAAACCTGAAAAGGCACAGTTGGCCAAGGAATTTGTAAAGTTTAACGAACGCTGTATGATTCGGCTGTTAGGGGATATGCGATCCTATAATTATGTCATTGTCCCCGTCCATGATTTTGACCATGTGGTTTACAAAATTCGTGCGATTGATTTTGACCAACAGTCTTTTGAAGGGAAATTGAAAGTCTATCGTCCACAATTTTTCAAAGAGAATTTTCAAATGGTGGAGCTGGTGCGCTTGCTGCTCCAAAAGAACTCTGTTGACCAGTATAAAATTGAGGAACGATCCATAGTGGCCAAAAGGATATTGAGTTCTGGGGATCGGATTAAAAGATTGGCTGAGATTGCAAAGGTCGATTCCATTTCATTGTTGGAAAATATCGACCGATTAAAAAACGAAATCTACGAACTTACCCTTGATATGAACTTTAAAAAGAGCACAAGTATGGGGCAGATTTTATCCTTGGCCCTTGATTTTGTCAAGCGGAATTACCAGGATGTGAGCATGAGACAGATAATTGAGAAGAAGTTTTAAGTGTTGATGGTTTGGTGGGTCATAGGTGTTTTTCCAATTCTTCCTTGATTTGTATTCTTTGAAGTGAAAAGGTATCTGATTCTTTATTTAGGTGTTCGATCATGAACAAGATGTTCCTGCAGATTTTTTCTTTGTTCTCAGGATTTGATTTTTTAAGGATTTCAAAAGCGATTTCGACTAGTTTGTCAATATGTGCCAAATGCAGAGGTGCTATTTTGTCTTTAAGTCCAACTTCATCCAACTGACTTAATTCCTGCATTGAAAAGTCAACCTGTTCCTGTAGATCTTTTTCCAGTTGGCTGCACTCGGGTTGAAAATCTTCGTTATTTAGACCAACTACTTTTCTTAGTAAAATTTTTAGGAAAAGTGAGATTCTTTCAATATCCCGCTGCAAATAATCTTTCTCTTGTTGCACCTCCTAACCTTTCTGCTCTTTGTTAAAATATACCAGGTAATAGTACATTTGCCGCTCTTCATCCCAACCCTTTTCCACAAACTTTTCAGCAGATTCAGGATTGATAAAATCCATCTTTATTTGAATGTTGGTGTCCAGATTGATAACGTTTTTAATCTTTTTTCTGGCATCGGAAACCGCTTTATTGGCGATGTCAAAATTGGAGACGTCTTCAATGCTGTATTTGGGGCCTTTCTCTACCTTGTAGTGCTTGAATTCGGGTATCAATTCTGGATTCTCCATCACTTCATTCAAGAAACTGGTCTCCTCAAAGGCATCGTTTTTTGCAAAGTGGTTTACTGCACGGTTCATGAACAAAACTTCCTGTTGTTTGTCCTCAGCAGGCAAGACCACATCTTTTGCAAAACCTTGACAAAACTTTAGGTAGTTTTTGGTATAGAAGTTTTCGTCCGTTAGGGGTTCCACCCCTAGAAAATGCTCCAGCCAATATTTGGTGTCGTAGCGATTACTATCCACAGATAGGACTTTGTAGCCATTTTCCTTTTCCATGTTGAAAATGAGGCATCCCTTGTCTAGTTTATTGATGTTGATGCCCTGTCTAACAAGGATTTCCAGATTTTGTGCTTGTTCCTCAAATTCCAGAAAATCCTGCTTTAACTCGCTTTTGAATATACCAAGGGCGTCTACCTTTTCATTATCGACGACCACATCGGAAAAATAGGCAACGTATACCTCACCGTTTTTAATGTGGGGATGGTTGGATTGTTCAAAAAGATGGGAAGCAATTTGTTTGGATACCTCGTGGGTCCGTGAAGGGTCTTGGAAAATAGTTGTTGCTGCCTTATAAATCTCATTGAACTCAATATCCACTTCGTGCCATAGCTTGAAATAATTTTCCTCTTTTTCCCGAAACGATCTAAAAAAATATTCTTTTAATAATGCCGAAATTTCATCATTTAACGAATATGGGCCTGCTGAGAAAAACAAGGATTCATTCCTGCTTTTATTCCCAATTCGGTGCAGGGAAAGACGGTCAATTTGGGCAGAATATAGGTTGAGCATAAATTTATTACAGGTTAAAAAATAGGTGCTAGGTTTGTACTGGTTCAATTCCAGTTTTCATCAAAGTCCAAATCTTCATAATTTCCGATGGTATCGTCAAAATCCAAAGAGGGTTCTGATTCAAATTTTTTATCCGGCGGGGCATCTGGTAATTCCCCAAAACTGAACAGTAGATTGGGATAACTTCTACCGTCCTCTTTTTCAGTAATATCGGCCAGTTCCACAAAAAAGGTCCACATACTTAAAAAATCGTAGACATATATCATTTTCGGGCTCTGTTCGGTAAGTACGTCATCAAGGGAAGTTTCATTCATCAACCGAACATCGGAACCGTTTTCACTCATGTCGAAAAGGGCAATTTCCTCATCTTGGTTCCATTCCCCATCACAGGTATAAAATGAGGCCATTTCATTACCCATAAATCCGAAGGCTTGGGTAATGGCATTATGCAACTCTTCCAGCGTATTGGATGCTTCAGTCTCAATGTCCCTGAAAATGTCGTCTTCAGCGTCTAGAATCACCCTGATTTTATATATCATTTCTTCAATCTAAAAGCGGGTAAAGTTACAAAGATTTGTTCCTTTTCCCTGTTTCAAGAATCATATAAAATTGTGTTCCAAAAAGCAAAGCCGCCAATACCAAGTGCAAGGGCTGGGAAGAGAATGGAAAATCAAAGTAGTACATGGCTATTCCCGTGACCACCGAGGACAAAATAAGGACCAACGCCCACTTTGGCCTTTTGTAGTTTTTGGTCCTCTTCAAGATACGGTTCAATAGGTAGAGGTTGAGCAAAACAATCAGTACGGAAAAGGAACGGTGTATGTAAAACTTAAGTGGTGGATCCCTTAACCAAAGATTTTTTGAATCATGGCCCAATAGGTCGATTTGATGGTCAACATATTCCCTTACCTGAGTACCCAATACCACCTGCAAAAGGGTTATTATGGCGGTTGCAATGATTAGGTTCCTTGTACGCGTGTCTAAAAACAAAGATGTTGCTTTTTCTTTTGCCCGGTACATTAAGACCAAAAGTAAAGCCAAAAGTAGAAAAGCAAAAAACATATGAACGGTAATCATTCCTGCTTTTAAATTGGTATCCACTACGATTTTTCCTAGAATTGCCTGGATACCCAATGTGACTATGGTGGCTATTGTAAGTGCGGTGAGAAGCTTGTCTTTTTTATAAAGAAAGAAGGATAGGATAAGAAGTAAGAGCATTGGAATTCCCAAAACAACTGTCACTAGCCTATTGATATATTCTATCCAGGTATGCCACACATTAAAAACGGCGTAGTCGTGTTTGTCATACCGTTCCCAATTATCCATAGTCATCTCTTGACCCGTCAAAAAATTGGACCTCGCGGTAAAGAGCTTTTCTTTTGCAATAATAACTTGCCCCTTTTTATACTCCCTATTGGGTTGCCATTGCAAGGTTTCTAGAGTAGTTGGAGGAATGTAGTATCCAAAGCATTTGGGCCAGTCCGGGCATCCCATTCCACTTCCGGTCATTCTCACCACGGAACCCGCAACAATGACCAAGTAGACCAAAATCAACGAAAACCTTGCGGTTCTTAAAAAAGTTTTCTGCATAATCAATCGTCATGCAAAAATACGATAGAACCCTTAAAAAGCAGAGATTTTCGCTAGCGTTATCCACAACGGCATCTAGAATTTAGTCACCAGTATTTAATCCCAATTCCTCACCCTTTTTAATCATAAATCGGTAGGCAGCACTATATTCATTTGGGATTTCCCCCTCCAAAATAGCCTCTTTGATAGCTTCTTTTATGATGCCAATTTCCTTGGAAGGTTTTAGCTTGAACGTCTCCATAATGAGCTCACCGGTAATAGGAGGTTGGAAATTCCTGATACGGTCCCGTTCTTCCACTTCCTGAATTTTTTGACGCACCAGCTTAAAGTTGTTCAGATAGCGTTTTTGCTTTTTAGGATTTTTTGTGGTAATATCGGCTTCACACAAGGTCATTAAATCCTCGACATGGTTACCTGCATCAAAAACCAATCTGCGGACGGCGGAATCCGTGACATGTTCCTCCGAAAGGATGATGGGTCTGGAACTTAAAAGCACCATTTTCTGGACAAACTTCATTTTGTCATTCAAAGGCATTTTAAGTCTTTTGAATAATCGATAGACCATTTTGCTACCCACAAATTCATGCCCATGAAATGTCCAGCCCATTTTTTTGTGGAATTTTTTGGTTGGCGCTTTTCCAATATCATGGAAAAGGGCGGCCCAACGGAGCCAAGGGTTATCCGTGGTTTTGGCGATATTGTCCACTACCTCCAAAGTATGCCAAAAGTTGTCTTTATGTCGTTGACCTTCTATTTCCTCAATTCCTTGTAGGGCCCTTAGTTCGGGAAAGATAAAGGATAAAAGTCCAGTTCTATGTAACAGCGCCAGCCCAACGGATGGCTTTTTTGTCATCAGGATTTTATGGATTTCGGCCACTATCCGTTCCTTGGAAACAATCTTGATGCGTTCCCTATTTTCCATAATGGCCTGTAGAGATCCTAAAGCTATCTCAAACTCCAATTGGGCGGCAAAACGGATGGCGCGCAGCATTCGTAAGGGATCATCAGAATAGGTGATTGAGGGTTGTAACGGGGTTTGAATAATTTTTCTTTCCAAATCCAAAAGACCATTAAAGGAATCCAAAAGCCTGCCATAGTTTTTTTGGTTTAACCCAATGGCGAGGGCATTAATGGTAAAGTCCCGGCGATTTTGATCGTCTTCCAAAGTACCATCTTCAACAATGGGTTTTCTGCTGTCCCTTTGATAACTCTCCTTTCTAGCACCAACAAACTCCAGCTCCAGCCCTTTATGCTTTATCATGGCAGTCCCAAAGTTTTTGAAGACGGTAATTTCAGGATTTCCCCTGAGAAGGGCGGCCACTTTTTTGGCCAGGGAAATACCACTTCCAATGGCAACAATATCAATATCCCTGGGTGCAGTTTTTTTGAGAAAATAGTCGCGGACAAAACCACCGATGACATATGCCTCAATGCCCAATTTATCAGCAGCATTGCCAATAATCCCGAAAATAGGCTGGTCTACAACTTTTGTGTAATTTTCTTTCATACAAAAGACAAAGATAACCTTCGCTTACTGAAAAAATAGGGCCTCGGTCTTGGCCATCATTTTTTCAAGGGAAAAGTCATCGGTAATTCTTTTCTGTTGATTTTCCTTAGTAAACTGCACCCTTTTTTCGTAAACATTGGTAATACCACGGGCCATGGCCCCGGTATCTTCAATATTGGTCAAAATACCATATGTTCCATCGTCCAGTAATTCCTCACTACCTGGAACCCTGGTGGATACAATGGGTTTACCATGCGCCAAGGCTTCATTTAAAACGTTTGCCATCCCTTCGGAACGAGAACAAAGTAAAAAAAGGTCTATTCCCCTAAAAAACGCATCCATGCGGGGTTCATACCCCATAAAATGAATTCTGGGAGCCACATCCATATTTTCTTCCAAAAGTTTATCTATATCAAGTTCGAACCCATCTTTCCCAACATGGATGATATGTATATTTTTTGGTAGCTTTCTAATAATCTCAGGTAAGAGGTCGAACCCTTTTCTCAAGTTGAGCCATCCCGCGCAGCCCACCAGATAAGTATTCTCCTTTAGATTGAAAATCTTTTTGTAATGCCTTTTTTCACCCTTTGGTTTAGGGAGACAAATGCCATTATAAATCCTAAAAAGATTTCTTTCATTGAAAAATTGGGTTGAATTCAAAAGATGTTCTCTTAACGAATTGCTATTGACCAGTACTTTGGCCTTGAAATGTTTGAAAACAAGCTTGTATTTGATTCCAATTCTTATTTTCCGTTTATTACCCAAATACAATATTTTATTCGGTACTCCGGCCAATGAAGCTGAGACGGTAACCAACCACCAGTCCCTTTTCAATGCGGCAAAGACCATATATGGCCTAACTCGTTTAAGGAACTTGTAGTAATTAAGAATTACAAGAACATTAATATCACCCCCCCTCTTATTTACGCTTTTGACTTCAACATTTTTTAATCCATCAAAACGTTCCCTAAACCGATTCTTTAGTAGTACCACATACACTTTATACCCTTTTCCCCCAAAGTATTTGGCTCGTAGTTGCACATTTTTTTCTATACCTCCCCAAGATTTGGTAGGGCAGAAAATGACCATGGTCCCCTTGGAAGGTTTCGTTTTTTCCGAAGTCATAAACTATCGTATTCTTTGGTCAATTTTTTGAGTTCTACGCATCGGGACCAAACTCCCAAAGCATTAAGATAGCATATTATAATTCCTTTTTCTCCATCCAAAAACCCTAAACGGAGTAGGTAGTGATTCAGGAATTTATAGGCTGGCCGGAGAAGGATATGGTACCATTTGGCCCTTTTACCCTTTCTAAATTCCTCTTTTGCTTTCATCTGGCCATACTTGACCATTTTGGATTTATAGCTTTCATAATCTGAATACGAGTAGTGGATGAGTCTATGCTTTAAAGTGAGGGAAGTACCATCCACAATCAATGTTTCGTGAACGATACGGTCTTTGGCGAACCGCACCTTACTCTTTTTGAAAAGCCGATAATTTTTGTCCGTCTGCCAACCACTAAATCGGAGTATGCTATCCCTGAACATAAATGTTCTTAAAAAGTAGTAGGCCGAAGCCGTTTCTTTTTCTTTTCGCACAATGTTTAGGATTTCCTCCTTCAGCCCTATGGGAATTCGTTCATCAGCATCCAGAAATAGAATCCAATCGTATGTTGCTTGGGCCAACGCAAACTGTTTTTGGTCCGTATAATTTTTAAAGGGTCTCTGAAAACTTTTTACATGTTTGAATGAATTGACGATTTCCATCGTTTGATCTGTACTGAAGGAATCCACTACTACTATTTCATCAGCAAAATCTAAATTTTCCAAGATCTCTTGAATATTCTTTTCCTCATTGAAGGTAATAAGCAAGGCCGATATTTTTCTTTCCTCCCTACCCATGCAATAAATACGTTTCTATTTCTTTCAGGTTTTTGTTCCTATCAAAGCTTGTTTTAACATGTATCCAGCCTTGTTTGCCCATTTGTTGGCATAATTTGGGGTTGCGGTATAATTTTTCTATAGCGTCGGCAAAATGACTTACATTATTCGGTTCAACCAATAAGCCGGTTTCTTCGTGAATGACCAATTCAGGATTACTACTTATGTTAAATGCCACAATGGGTTTTTTGCATAGGGCGGCCTCAGCAAGAACGTACCCAAAACCTTCCCAAAGCGAGGGCAGTACAAAAACATCTCCTTTAGAAATAAAATCAATAGGATGTTCAATAAATCCAAGAAGTTCTATCCAATTTTCTACTCCCAGTTCCACTATTTTTTGCCGTAATACGCCTTCAAGCCTTCCATTTCCACCAATACTGATTTTGATGGGAAGCGCTCTAGTTTTTAACTCCTGCGCCAGGTAAATCAAAAACTGTTGGTTTTTTTGTGCTTCGAGCCTCCCTAGATTAATCAAAGTGAATGTACGCTCTTTACTAAGGTGTTCCGATTGTTCCTTCGGCATTTTTGAGAGGTCGATTCCGTTGTATATGACTTCAATCTTTTCTTCAGGAAATAAATTCGGATTATTTTCAAGTACAGTTCTTTTAGTTGCTAGCGAATTGGCCAATACCTCAGTAACTATATTTTTGAAATAATAACGATTGAGAAGGGTGTTTTTTATGGGAATGGCACTGCCTCTCCGGTAAATAATGCGCTTTACCCCAATTGCTTTAGCACAGGTCCCCGCAATTTTTACATCTCGGGAAAGATTCATTACCATAGTATCAATTCTGCGTTTTTTCAGTTCTTTTCTCAAGGCCATGTGTTTTATGGGATTTAAAAAACTGAGATTGGAAACTTCAACTGCAATGAAAGGAATGTCTGTTTTCTTAAGCCTTTGTATGAAGACACTTTTTGAATGGGCAACCACCAAAACTTCACGATTATTCTTATGAAGGAAGGCGCTGGTCTCCAAATGCCATTTCTCGCCACCCCCCCAAGCTATGGCCGTATTAAAAAAGCAGACGCAACCCACTACAGAACTGATTTGTAAAGTTTCATAAGGACCTTGTCCACATTTTTGTCCGAAAAGCGTTGAACATACGTATAGCCTTTCATGGCTATCAGCTTTCTTTCTTCTGGCTGGGAAAACACCCAATGTAGCTTCGTCCTAATATCTTCAATATCATAGGGCTCTATATATATCGCATCAGGTCCCGCCGCTTCTGGAAAACAGCCTCCCCTAGTAACAATTACCGGAATTTTACTGTACATGGCCTCTATAATGGGGATCCCAAAACCTTCACAAACCGATGGGTAACAAAAGACAGTAGCATTTTGATACGTCATAGCCAGTTCATTGACATCAATTCCCTTAAGAAATATAACCTGATTTGTTAACCGGTTCTTTTGTATGTATTGGTGAACCTTAGCTGCATAGCTCTTTTCTCTGCCTACCAGCACCAAATGATAAGGTGTTCCTTTAATGGCCTTCACTAGCGACAATACATTTTTTCGCTCTTGGATGGTGCCAACATTGATGATGTACTCCTTGGGCAGACCAAATTTTATTCTTGTGGCTTCAAGCTCCTCTTTGGAATACTCTTTTTTAAAGGCTTCATTGCAGCCTTGATAGATTACCGTAATCTTATGGGCTCGAATCTTAAAAAACTTAATGATATCCAGCTTGGTCTGTTCGCTAATGGCAATGACATGGTTCGCCACATTCACGGCATACTGAAATTTAAATCGGTAAATAATTCTATCCCAAATGTTGTAGAAATGGGGATGGCTTAAAAAGATAAGGTCATGAATCGTAACGATTTTGGGAATATCACTGCGTTTGATTTGAATGGGTATTTCCCCGGATAATCCATGATAACCATCTAGTTTTAGACGCTTAATTTGACGCCATTGTCCAAAAAGTCGCCATAGCGATGTAAAATTTTTCCAAATGCCCATCGGATACACGATCTTCGTTCTTTCCATGGCCACCAAGGTTTCCAATCTTGATTTTTTTGTATTGAACAAGTAAAACGCGCTTACCTTGGAATGTTTTGTTAAGATGCGAATAATGTCCCTTCCATAATTACCAAGCCCGGTTTGGTTGTGGAAAATTCGTTTGGCATCATAGCCTATCCTC
>JBCDBE010000043.1:0-26978 GCA_039184365.1 Bacteroidota bacterium
ATGGTCTCGAACTGTTCCTTTTGCTGGCGGAATACTTTGACTATTACAACAAGGAAAGAAGACATGAATCAATCGACTACGACAGACCAATCGATATATTTAAAAAAGCGGCTTAAATTAACCTAGATTTGTAAGAAAGCTGTCCTAAACATTGGGGGATGAACAGACTTTCTACCAAACCAAGTTCGTTGAATGCTAGGCCCTTCAAATCCTGCAAGTTCTATATACCCAAGCCCAAGTTTTAGTTGTAAGCTACAATGTTCAAGCATCTGCTCAAAATTCATTTTGCCCCACTTCTTTTCATTAGTAGACTTTAATTCCTTTATCCTTTTAACAATGCCTAGATAGTCCTGTTGTTTGAAAATATTTGATGCCATATCTGTGATTATTTTAATTCAGGGTTTCTTTTAATTGTCAGATACATCATGAAATGATATGCTGTGGCAAATGGCACCAAGAAATATGGTAGCAATGTAAGGGGATACATATTCATACTGTGGTTCTCCTCAAAAGCAATGGACTGAATTGAGACTCCAGGACTACTACTAATACTTAGACTGTATGCAACTACAAAATCAAGTAGCCCAAAAACTATCAGGAACATATATAGTCCCTTTGTTGGTTTTCCTCCTGTGAAAATCAGAACAAGTATGGTAAGTGCAATTACTGCTGCCATAAAATCCCCAAACCCTGAAACATAAGCGAATGTTGTTCCTGTAAATCCTCGAATGTTTTCCAAGATAAACAGAGTACCCATAAACCTTGTGGACTGTGTAAATGTTAGCCATTTAAGAGATAATCCATCTCCAATAAAGAAGTCTTTAAAAATGAGAACCAAAGCAGTAGGTAATATCAAATTTGCTATAACTACAACCCATACTAAGTCTGGATTGCCCAAGCGAAACTGCCAATCTATGCTGAAGTAATACATTAAAACTCCCCATATTGCAATTACCGAGGAAATAGCAATCGTTTTTATGATTGAGGCTCCTGAAGCTATATAAGTCCCAAAAGCTATAAAAGGAACGAAAATAGAACTTCCAATAAGAACCATTGAGGTAATTGAGTGGGCTTCTATAGTTTGCATATTCTATTTTCCGTATTTTTACTTCAAAAATTGAATCAAAAATAATGATTACTTCCGAAATTGAAGTGAAATGAATAAAGAATTATTTAGAAGCAATTGCCCAATTAGTTCATCGCTTGACCTTTTTGGTGATAAGTGGACTCTTTTGATTGTGAGAGATTTACTATATCATGGAAGCAGAACATTTAAAGATTTGTTCCAATCAGAGGAAAATATTCCAAGTTCACGATTAGCTGATAGATTGAAAAAGCTTGAAAATATGGAAGCCATAACTAAGGAAAAGCATCCTACGAATAAAAAAGTATTCATATACAAGCTAACACAAAAGGGAAAAGATCTAGCACCAACAATTATTGAACTGATAACTTGGGGAAATAAACACCTTAGTGAACATATCTCTGAAGAATCAAAAGATTTCTATCAAAGACTTGAAAATGATAAGGAATCAGTATTAACAGAATTAATAAAATAAACTGGCTACAACACTGTATATGAAATCATAGCACCATTTGGGATGCTACCGTTAGGGTACATTCAGCCCTCGGCTGACTTTTGTTGCTACATGCTACGCATTCCCGCCCCAAAGAAATGTACCCTAACGACCCGCTAAACCAAATTACGGTGCGATGGGCACCATACAGCTTCGGGCAATGGGGCCGCATGATTAAGACCTAGAATTAATTCCAACATGTCGATAATTGGAAGATTGTATCCGCGCCATAATACAAGGCGACAAGTAACAAAGGAATCTCAGGTGTATAGATATCGACCTATTGAATACTTTTTGTCTGAAATCGAGGAAGAGTACTTATATTTTTGTCGGTCGGATATAATAGGAGATGATCATGAGGGTACTCTTGGCGGAGGGGATCAACTTCTTTCTCCAGCAGTTGGTGGACGAAGTCAAAAAGACTATTACTACACAAAAAGAATACGCGAACTTACTTTTTTAAACTGCTGGCATCTCAACGAGCATGAGGATATTGGAATGTGGGAAAGATATGTAGGAGAAGATTATGGCATTGCGGTTGTGTCTAATGTTGGCAGATTACAAGAATGGTTTGGAAATATCGGGGAATTTGATCTAGGTTCAATTGCCTATGTAGATTTCGAGAAGCTTATAACAATGTTTTCAGGAAACTCTGATATTGATAGATTCTTTTATAAACGCCAAGAGTTCAGTAGCGAAAACGAATATAGGATACTTCATCAGTTGAGACCTTTGAAAATTTATCCTGATAATCCCGACATGAAAATTTTTGACTGGGAATTTGATCAAAAAGAAGAAGGTTTGAGATTTTCAATTGATCAAGAACAACTTATAACCAAAATAGTTCTAGCACCTAATATTACTAAAAAACATGAAGACCAGATAAGACATTTATTATGGGAAAAGAGTATTGAACATTTATTACAAAGGTCAAGTCTTGACCGCAAACCATATCTCTAGGAGTTTGGTATAATCCAAAAGTTCTCAAATTGAAAAAAAATACGCTGCCTAACAAGGGCTATGACCCATGGCTGACGCTTGGCCATTTTTTCGTAGCTTCAATTAACTAAAAAATATCTGGCGCTGGCCACGAGGTCATAGCCGGAGCGTCGGTTACAATTAACTCACCATTAACATTTTTCCTAATCGGAAATTTTATATTCGACCGCTTAAATTAAATTCTAAATTTAATATGGCAAAATCATTCCTTTTTATAACAACCTGTTTAACATTAATACTTGTTACTAACAGAAGTAATGCCCAAGAAATCACGAATGCTCATAAAGATTCATTAGAAATTATAGTCAAAAAATATTATGACCTAAACCTTAAAACATTTCAGGCCAACTCAACAATAAGAGATATCGATAGAATTTTCGAACTTTTTACCGATGATTTCACATATATACATCCAAACTACGGAGGGGTCTACACCAGAGAAAATTTATATGATGGATATGTACGGAACCAGAAAAATGGAGGCTATAACGGAGAAGTAACAGAGGTAAAAATTATAAACAAAATAATTGGACGAAATGCTGTTACGGTTCAACGAATTTATGTGCTAAATGAAAAAGGTGCAATTAAAGATGAAGAGCCACAAATGACACTTTTTGAGTTTCAAAATGGAAAAATATCCAAAATATTTGAGTATTGGTAAGGGAACAACAAAACTGCACCTAACAATGTATAACCACAATTACGGCGGATTCGACTACCCTTCTACAAGCTCAGGGACCTCGTCCTAATCGACTCGGAATTGCTAACGTCAGTGCTAAACCGAAAACCAACGCCTATAAACCTGTAACTGACGGTTATACGGGACCGTTAGCATTAATCGTAAGGTCTGGACTAAAAGAAATTTATATACTATTAAAACAACGAATTAGAAAAATGAAGATTGTCAAAAACCACATCCATATCCTATTGTATGCATTCATATTTGTATCATTCCTGTATCCTCTACCCGCAGATGCGCAGGTTATTTCGAAAGCACCTGAAGACTTGTTTATTGTTGGCAGTGAATCAATCAATTTTCACTCTGAAATCACCGATAGTGATTATAAATTATACATCAATCTACCTGAGAGCTATGATACCAATGCAAAGAAAACCTATCCTGTGTATTATGCACTGGACGCCAGTCGTACCTTCGCCCTAACAACACGCATATATAAAGGTCTTTGGAATGATGGCCTTGCTCCTGAAATAATTATCGTCGGCATTGATTACAATGGTTCAAAGACAAACCCTAACTTACATAGATCAAGGGACTTAACACCTACCCATATCGAAAGGATACCCACCTCAGGAGGTGCTTCGAAATTTTTAAAGGTATTAAGTGATGAAATAATCCCATTCATCGATAATCATTACCGGTCAGACAAAAGCAACCGGACATTGGCAGGCACATCATTTGCAGGATTATTCACCCACTATACACTTTTCACACAACCTACACTGTTTAACAATTACATCATTAATAATCTTACTTTTTGGTGGGATAATGGTTATGCCTATCAACTTGAAGAGAAGTTTTACCAAAAGAATACCACCTTAAATGCTAGAGTACTCTTTTTAAGCGGTGAGTTTGATGCTTTGAAAGAGACCACACAAATGGTTGAACAAATCAAAGGGCGTAACTCCTACAATTTGGATTTAGATTTCCGAATGGTTGAAAATATGATGCATTTAGGGGGCGAAGCTGAAGCTATAAATCAGGGTATGAGGTTTGCTTATAAACGCTCCACTATCAAAATCCCCGAAGAAGAATTAAAACAATATTGTGGCACATATCAAGATGGCGATTATGTTCGTGAAGTAGTCATTAGGGATGGTGAATTGAGTTTAAAAGCCCTACAGGAATCAAGTGGCGTGAAAATCCATGCAATCAACAAAAATGAGTTTGCACTTTTAGGAAGGTATTTTAATTTTCATTTTAATAAAAATGAAAAGGGCGAAGTAATTAGTTTCTCTAGTCAACGGGATACCGATCCTTCAAGGACAACAACAGCTGTTAAAATCAATTAAGCATTTAAAAGACACTATCACCCTTAAGCCACTTATACCATTTGTAAAGGCTAGGTGGTTTCCCATACTTTTATAATTCCAATAATCATAGAGGAATACAAAGTCAAGCTTACGGATGATCGTTGGCCGTGGCCCGTAATTAGAAGCAACCTGAAAAAATGAAATATCCATTACTAATTGCACTCCTATTTTTAACGGTTAATTGCAGAGGACAGCAATCCAACCAACTAACTGAATTGAAATACATTATTGCTTCCAAAACATATCCCAACATAGATGGAATAATCATCGCTCAAAATGAAAACTTGCTCTTTGAAGAATATTTCAATGGTTTCGAAAAAGACAGCCTGCACGATACTCGCTCTTCATTTAAGTCAATCACAAGTTTACTCGCTGGTATAGCTATCGATAAAGGACTATTTACCGTTAATGACGAAATAGAAAAATTCATAACGGAATGGAAAAATGACCCAAGAGGAAAGATAACGGTAAAAAATCTTTTGGAAATGAAATCAGGACTGGCCTGCGAGGGATTTTTTGGCATTGGACCTGATTGCGAATCCAAAATGTGGGAAACTGAAGATTGGGAGAAGTACATCTTGAACATTCCACTACGCCACCACCCAGGTCTAAATTGGGCTTACACTTCAATGGAACCTGAACTTATAGGAATCATCATCTCAAGAACAAGTGGTTTGACCCTTATGGAATTTGCCAAACAACACCTTTTTCAACCACTTGAAATTGAAAACTACGAATGGTATATTACCCCAAATGGCAGGGGCTATGCTGCAGGTTCATTTTTTATGAGACCAATCGATATGCAAAAAATCGCTCAATTGGTTTTGGACAAAGGCAAATGGAAAGGTCAACAAATGGTGAGTGAGAAATGGATAAACGAGTCAACCAATTGCCAGACCGATGTTGAAATGTCCTTTACCCGTTTTGCTAGAACTGAAAACGCAAAATATGCCACTGCAAAATATGGTTATCTATGGTATCGAGAGCAATTAAAGTACAAAAATGTCGAAACCGAATTATTGTTCGCTTCCGGTAATGGCGGGCAGTATATGATGATTTTAGAAGATTATAACACAGCAATAACATTTACGGGGAGCAACTTTGGAAATTGGCGTGGAAAATTGCCATTTGATATTTTATTACAACATATTATTCCCGTTTTGGAGACCAAAAAATAACTGCAGTTAAGGCAGTACAAAAAATAGTGCTAGAAATTCTTAAGGGATATAAAAAAATAAATCAGTCCTTAGGAATACAAAAAGCACTGTTTGGATTTTCTAAGCCGCAGTGTTGTTCTACCCAAAAGTTACAAGTTAACGACTGGAAAAAAGTTGGCGGACACTCAAGTTACCACACTTAATCGACCTGATTTAAAGGAGTTCCTTACAATGAAATACAGCGACTTCAGGAAAGTGGAATGTTTGGAAATACCATTTTCATCGATACGACCAATGTGATAAATTACATCTTTGAATGACTTGGGGAGTACCTGCCACTGGACAAATCCATGGCCCATCAGTACTTGGGAATGATAAGTTCATCGGTTCAAAGTGGCTGGATGAAATCGGGATCAAGTACAACCATCTGGAAAACAAATTCGTCCAACCCAACAAATCCGATGACATCAAAATCAAATATCAAATGGATAGGTAAGGGATTACAACTGTTCAGACACCGTTTTTAATGACCAATACCCTAAAGACTTTCGCCTCCGTTGCGGTAAATTCAGAAAATAAAGAGGTCGAAAACTGGGTAAAACGAACTCTAATAAAATAATACGGAGCCTAATAAGGGTTATAATTCATTGCTTGTCCTCCAGTTCCACGGTAGTTGTACTGCTGCAGTACCTCACTTCCGTTCAAGTCCGTTGTGTGGCGTTTCCATTGTAAATCGGCAACGTCTTTTGCAATTACGTTCAGTTATCCCCTAATTACATGCCTCTCTTTTCTTTTGTTTATATCCTCAAAGATGTACAGCATCAAAGTAAATGGCTGCTATAACCACCCGAAAATCAGTTTTTTGATCATTTTTTAGGATTCATTCCACTATGGAATAGCACTTTACTAAATGAGTGATATTTTTACAACAGGAGTTAAATGCAGTAACTGGAAACCAACTTGAACGTAGTTTTAGACTTAGAACACAACTTAAAAGAACAATTCCGAAATATCATTTATTCGGACAGTTTCGAAATGGCCTCAGGGTATTCCATTGATAAGATTAAATGCCTAGAATTTCCTGATCGTACCGAGTTTTATCATTTTGAACCGGTGGAACATAAGATTCCAATTGCTATGACCAGCACCAATGCAGCGGACAGTGAATGGTACTTGATCCATATGAATATTGGAGGTGATACGCATATGAAACGGATGGAGAAAAACCCTACCGACTATCATAGGTTCGTTCCTTCCGGAATACTGTTATACTGCCCAGGTATTGTGATCAACACGAATTTTTCCAAAGGCCATCGTTCCGAACTTGCCTCAATTCGGATTCCAAAACGTTTTATCCGTAATTACTACCAGGACACTTTCATCCAAAACGGACAACTTTTGGTTTACGAAGATTTGGAATATGGAATTGAAAGAAAGGTGCGTTCCGCAATAGAGGTGATTCACAACAAACTAAAGTGCCATATTATTGTATTGGAAATTATAGAACAACTATTTCATAGGATAAAGGCGAATGCATCCAATTCAAAAGTAGTTGCTTTGCATAATGACGACATCAATGGTCTTTTAATGGCCTCAGAGGCACTAAAAAACCCACTTTTAAGCGAAATACCTTCCATTATGGATTTAGCGGATATCGCAAAAATGAGTCCATCAAAATTTAAGGTGCTGTTTAAACGATTTTTTGGACGAGCACCGCACAAATATCATTTTTCGATTAAAATGGAATATGCTAAAAAGGAATTGGAGCAAGGTCTAAAAACGCCGATTGAATTGAGTTATGCGCTCAACTATTCCCATCCATCCAATTTTACTGCGGCCTACAAAAACTATTTCCAAACACTTCCTTCCACAGATTTTGCGAAAACCAAATAAAGCTTTAGCCACTAAGATTCTGGCTTTTGGCACTATCAAACCCACCGTAATTCCCCGTAAACTAGCAGTATGGAAATTTAATAGGCAACATAACCAAAAAATGCAATTATGAAACTAGCAAAACTGTTTTGGGTCATAGGTTCGATACTACTAAATGTCGTCATTGGGATTTATGTGTATCTCATGAGTAATAAACCTAGTACTAGGGAAGAAGTCGTTCAGTATGTAAACGATAATTGGAATATCTATGGGGCACATTGGAAGGCAGAGTTTTTGATCATGGCATTGATCACAATAGGCGCGCTCTATTTTGCGTTGCACAGCCGAAAGATCAGCTGGACAATTGTAGCTGCAGGACAGCTTATCCTGCTGTTCACGTATCCTATCATGCTCGGAGGGTATTACAACACCCCATTGGAACTATTTGAGATGGCGAACGAGATGGCAAACATAGTTTTTGTATTCGGTAATCTTGTTCTTTTTGGAGGGTTGTTTTTGGTGTATTTCCAAGATGGATATCTTAAGCAATGGATGAAAATTGTGGCGTTTTCGATTTCAGGTTTTATGTTTCTTGTCTTTGCAATCATATTTATGGGTTTTATAACTTGGGGGCAAGCCTTGGTAGTCGCTCCCTTGGCTAATGTGATGTACTTGATAAATGCCTATTACGGATCAAAACTAAAACTAGAAAATAGCAGTATTGGGCAAATACAAACTGCTTTCGAATAAAAGGCAATTACATCGCGGCTACGAGGAAGCGTCAAAAGTTCCAACAAACGATTCCGCGGTTCAACTTTGCTAAAAAGGATGCGTACGGTACGCTTAAAAAAAGCGTTTTGCGAGACTTGGGAGTAAAAGCATCCTAACTACCTGTCACAAGGAAGGTCCATGCCGTGGAAAACACTCCTTCATGCCTGTGAAGGCTTTTTCCGGGTAATCACAGATAAACCGTTTTCCCACGTAATTGTTCCTAAGAATAAGGGAGATGCAATACAAGTTGGAATCCTAGGTGGACCCAGCATGGAAATAGCGTAAAACTGTTCGGTTGTAAAAGCTGTCCTTCTACCTGTTAACGTACCGGTCAACTTTTAAATCCATTCTAGAGGTATTTTTGAAACCCCGATTTTGGGGCATTGCATATGGTACAGAACTGGTAATCAATATGTTTCCTCTTGCTGCCACACACATCCGCCGCATGGGCCTCCCCTGTGGAAATTCAACTACATCGGAAACACGCCAACAATCGCACAGAGCAGGCTTTGCAATCACTTATTTGGTGGTATACTAAACCAAAATCAGACCGGACAAGTCGGACATCGCTGATGGTTTCCTTATATTTCCGTAAAATCCGCAGGACTTTTCATAGCACTGTGTTGTACTTGGTTAAAAATCCATATGGACGGATTAAAAAAGGGGTATGCTTAAAATTTATAAGAAAAATAAATCTAAAAATGACCGTATCATCAAAAATATCTGAAGACCAAATACTCGAAATTTACATTGAAGCCAAAAGAAGGATGCATTTATGGCTGACTCATTCCACATTTGATGCAATGACCGCTAAGGGCAGTACATTGAGATTTGAAATGGCATTGGGAGTACATGGGGGTTATACTTTTGAAAAGCCAGAATGGATGAGAGATAAGGGATTCAATGATTTTGTTACGGCATCAGAATTTTATACCTCAGAATATGAGAAAGTTATCCATCAGCTTTTTGAACAAGCCCAAGAAAGGAACCATGCAAAATAACGCCAATAATTCCATATGGTTGAATGGCTAAAAAGAAAACAGCGTTGGAAATTTTAAAAAAAATCCCATTACTACTAATCCTGATCCCATTCAGTTCTTGCCAAAATGATGTAAAAGAACCCACCACAGCTAAGCACCAATCCATGGGGCCAAAAAATGGGGCCCTGTTCATTGGTGGTGGAGGTATTACGGACCAGATGTGGAAGGTGTTCTTTGATTTGGCAGGGGGAACCTCGGCCAAACTTGTGGTTATCCCAACCGCTTTTGATGAAAATTCCATCAACTACGACCCAGAATTTAAAATTCTAGAACGGCAGTTTAAGGAACGTGGGTTTGATAGCATTACCTTCCTACATACCAGGGATGCCCTAATCGCCAATACTGATGCATTCGTAGCACCATTGAAAACGGCAACCGCCGTGTGGTTGACCGGGGGTCGACAGTGGCGAATGGCGGATACCTATCGCAACACAAAAACGCATAAGGAATTGCGTAATGTACTAAAGCGCGGTGGAATCATTGGCGGACATTCCGCCGGTGCATCCATTCAAGGTTCCTATTTGGTAAGAGGCAGTCGATCGGAAGATGGTAATTATAACATCATGGGCCATCCTAATACGGGTTTTGGGTTTGTGACGAATACCGCTTTTGACCAACACCATTTGGAACGAAATAGGCAGTATGATCTATTTGGATTATTAAAAGCTAACCCTGAATTATTGGGGATAGGTGTAGATAAAAATACGGCCATTATCGTACAAGGAAATGAATTTGAAGTCATTGGGGATCGCTATGTTGCCGTTTATGATGGTACCTTTTGGTCCGACTATTTTAATGAGATTGATACCACTGAAACCGGAGAGGGAAAGTTCTACCTCTTGGAAAATGGCGATAAGTACCACCTCAAAGAACGACGGGTGCAACGCAATACATTTTTAACATCAAAGGCGATTTCTTCCGAGGAACAAAAGGCATATGTAGGAACCTATCTGTTTGAAAAGAGCAAAGTCTTTTGGAACAACATCGTCCTGGAAAATGACACCTTGAAATTCCAAGTAGTGCGGAGAAATATCGTCAAAGACCCCATTCCCATCTATTCCTACGGCAACGATGTATTTTTTGACACGGACGCGGAATTATGGTTTCATTTTAAAAGGGACAGTTTAAGAAATATCATTGGCTTTGATAAAAAGACCCATCAATTTATCGATGGACTCAACCAGCGGTTTTATAGGATGTCCGACTGAAAATGGCTAGCACACAGAACCAACGATTAAACAGTACTTAAAAAATAACACTTTTAACGATGCAACAATTAACCAGAAATACGATATATGAAAACTAAATTGAATCTATTCTTTTTGATAATCACCTTATGGAGCTGTTCCGATGACGATGATGATTGCCCAGACTCATTGGAGGTCAATATTAATGACCCCGCCAGTTTGGAACGGGCCGAAGAATGTGGTCTTAGCCCAGCTGTGCCCATAGGGGAATCCGTATGGCTGTATACCTTATCCGAGTAGGGCAACGCTTTCCTCATCCTTGCACCTATTTTAAAACCACCGCCATGAAAACCAAAGTCTTTCTTCTCTCAGTTGTGCTATTTTTTTGGAGTTGTTCCAATAAGGATGATACTCCTAATGCATTTGAGGACTGCCCTGTTCCTGCTATTGAACTCCCCGAAATTTTAATTGAGCTCGTGACGACAAGGGCAACAATTTAATTGCCAATGGCACCTTTTCAGCAGAAGCTATCCTTCTGGAATATCCGGGGTATACCGCTAGTGAGTTTGTTGTGGGAACTTAAGGAACAGATGTTGAAAATCTAATCCGGGTTGCTATTCAAGGATTCGGTCCACAAACGGTAAACGTTGTGCTGTCCGATCGTATATCAGAACCCTTTTCCTTCAATGCCATTGATCTCGCCAGTGAAGATGCTCTCGCCCTAAATGAATTTGGATGCCCTATCGCAAATCTGAACCTGGTCATAGCAGATGCCCTATACAATGCCATAGAACAGGACATCCGCGATTTTAATAATGACTTAGGTGACTTTATTGTAACCGTTGTACGACAAATTGAAAAGGGACGGGCCAAAAAGGGACCACTCAAAAAATAAGCCCACTAGAGGTACCCGCAGTCCCTTTCTTGTAATTTTGTTCAACGATTTCACTATATTTCCTGATAGATGGGCTGACTGTGCACAAGCGTGGTGTTCCTAAGATCCATGATGAAAACCCTAAAAGTGCTTTTACTGTTCCTTTTATTCTCATCCAGTTGTGGTAATGACAATGAAAGTGTTGTAATCATAGAATCGTTTGACTTCTTCGAAAATGCTTCCATTGTTATTCTGACCTCAAATGGCACTGACTTCCCATCCATTGAGAATGGGGAAAACCTCGTCTTTGACTATGGAGTTTTCAGCGACCCGGAGGAGGATGTGGTGGACGATGCCTCATCAACCTCACTTTTTTTTGAAATACCTCCCACTCTTGATGCTTTTGAATATAGGAATGAAGAACTTGGGGAAATCAATTGCTACTTTTTTCTTGGAAATTCTGAATTTTCCATAACCGAAGGGGTAAGTGAAGGAACCATTTCCGGAAATCGGATCAACAACAGCTCTTGGGAAATCGCTATTGATGTAGCCGTTGACACAAGAGAAATCAATGTAACTGGAATATTTAATTTAAAAGAATGAAAATGACACCTAGGACCGTCCTGCTTTGTTTGTTAGTAATACCCAGTATTGGCCTAGCCCAAACCGAGTTTGAACTAAAGCCCTCCCAAAGCATGTTGATGACGGGCAAAGGTCCGGGCCAGGACGGGACCATTAATCCATATGCTGGCGAAGACTGCTATGCTATTGTGGAAAACTTGGGGAGTTCGGAACTTTCCGTGCGAATTCAAAAACAAGGGGAACTCATTTCTACCTTTCGTTTATTGGGTGGGAACACCTTCAAATTTAAACTGCGTAAAGATCAAGAACTCTACTTGGATGGCAACGATACGGCAAGCTCCATGGCCAAAGTGAGCTATGAAAAGCTGGAACCAAAGTAAATATCCATCCCTATATCATAACGCTCAATGGGATTGGTGATGATCGTACATGGTCCGTGGAATACCAACGTTGTGGCCCAAAATCTTGACATTGATACATTTACTTTGACGTAGACCGCCTCTTGGACCATGCAGTTTGGCAGCTTCATCGAAATGACAAAAACACACCCTTATCATTTCGAACCGAACTGCAAAGTCAGGGAGCTTGGGAAAATCCTTCACCATTAAGAATCCTCATCTTAAACTGGACCAAACCCATAGTTTTTTTATGGTTTTTAGATAGCGAAAATCCAAATATATCGTTTACCTTGTCTATCAATATCTCCCCTTTTTATGCGGTTCCAAACTTTTGTAATCCCACGGGATTCCTTTGGTCCTATATTTTTTATCACAGTAAACGCTATATTATGAAAAACTCTAAAAGATTATCAATTGTCTTCTACTTCATTGTTTTTCTTTTTGCCCAATCTACCTTGTCGCAGAAAGATTGTACAAACTGTTCTGTAACATCTTGTAGTTCGGTAAGCGTTGCTTATACCTACAATGGCAACACCACGACCTATTCAAATATTCCATGGTTGACCGGTATGAATGTTACCGTAGCCATGCTCAATGCACAGCAAGCCCAAGGACTTACATTTACTACTAAGGCTTATTGTCCTTATGGTAGTTACTTGGTCAGTATCAATGGTATTTACGGTGGGTCCAGTTATTGGCAACTTCAAATAAACGGGATAATAGCATCCAAAGGCATGGATTTTCAAGAGTTAAATGCCGGTGATCAGATAAACTGGGTAATGACCTCGACAAAAAACATTACAAAAGATTCCATTTCCCACCAAAACGTAATGGCAAGCCTGCATATTAAAAATGTTATAGATGAATGATTTAAATTTCTTATCAACTTTTGTACTGGGGGCATGCCCCCAGTATTTTTTTGCTGTAAACACTTGGTTTAATAATATATAGGTAAAAAATTGCAAGCGGTGGACAGAAACAAAACGAGCAAACCTAACACTTTATAGACCCAGAATCCCTGACATTTACAAATTCCACTTATCTTTCTAAAAGTTCAAGGAACTGTTATAGATGAAGAAACCGATTTTTTATTGCCTTCTGCTTTTTTCCAGTTTATTGATTGCACAACCCCAAGAATTTAATTTTGATTTTGAAGGGGTCACCCTCAACGGGGTATTGACACAGCCCAAAGAAACACCTAAGGGATTGGTAGTGATCGTTCACGGTTCTGGGCGTACCAATGCCGTAGCCCAAGACTGGCATGGCGATGTACGGCATGCCCTTGCCCAAGCAGGCTATGCTACCTATATGTATGACAAACAAGGCTGTGGGAAAAGCGAGGGTAGTTTTGATTACAACCAACCGGTTCAAAAAAGTGCCCAAGAGGTACTAACAGCCATAGAAGCACTCAAAGCAAAAAACATCCCTGGTTCCCAAACCATTGGATTGTGGGGAATTAGTCGTGCGGGTTGGATCAATCCTTTGGTCATCCAGGCCAGCCCTGACATTAAATTTTGGATATCGATTTCCGGGGTCTATGCGCGGGAAAACTTCAATTATTTATTGGAAGAAAATTTACTGTTGGAAGGCATGCCTAGAGATTCTGTTGACCTCCTTGTCAACGAATGGGCCGAGGGCAACCGCATCATGCATGCTGAAGGCTCGTTTGAAGCGGCACAAGCCGCCACCCAAAACCTAAGAAAAAATGGGTTTTTAAATCGGTTTAACAACGGCAACCAAATCACCAAGGAAGCCTATGTCGCCTATCAAAAGGACTTTATGAAAGAGGCTTTTGATGAGGCTACTGGCCAACAGATCTATATCGCTGATTTTGACAAAATACTCTCTAAAATTGACTGCCCCGTTTTGGCCGTTTTTGGGGAAAAGGACAAAAATGTGGATTGGCGAATTACCAAAGCCTTGTACGAGAAAACATTGGGGCCCAAAGGGCGACTGACCATTCATAGCTATCCCTCCGCCAACCACAATTTGTTTGATTGCAAGACGGGCGGCTTTTTTGAATTTCAGGACCACAAACTGCCCTATATTCGCCCAGAGGGGTATTTAGAGGGGATGAAGGAGTGGTTAGATCATTTGGGAAATTAACTTGGTTCCTCCCTTTTCCTCTCTGGTCATTCAATTAAGCTCCTTTCCTTAGACAGGGAAAGGTGTCTGAATACCATGAGGACGGAAAGGGTAGAAAAACCATCCCTTAACCAAGGGAAGGAGTTTATATATAGTGTTTTATTAGTTTTGACGTACCCATAAAAAACACAACAAGCTCATATTAAAACAAAACAGAAAATACCTAAGGCAAAACCTTACTTTGGCGGAAGCCTTACTATGGAAACAAGTACAGCATAAAAAATTGGAAGCCCGAAAGTTTAGAAGACAACACGGTATTGACAACTACATTGTCGATTTTTACTGCACTTCCGAAAAACTTATTATAGCGCTTGATGGGGAAGTACAACAAAATCCTATCGCCCAGGAAAAGGATAGGAATCGGGAGGCCCCTCTTGAAGTTTTGGAATTCGAGGTGTTACAATTTGAAAATAAGATGGTCTTTGAACACCTACCTTCGGTTATACAAGAAATCAAACAAGAGTTTACACCTTAAACATGAAGATCAAAACCACCAGCATAGCTATCCTTACCCTTCTTTTTCTGGCCTGCCAAAATCCACAAGAAGAACAACTGGCCCGCTACTATTACCACGCTTTGAATGTATCCGATTTTGAACGCGTCGTCCAATTACAGTATGATAGCGTGCGGGTCAAGGAAGGGCCCTACACGGCCAGCTATTCGGTAAGGGACTACATCAACTGGTTGCAGTGGGACTCCGTTTTCCAACCGAAGTACGAGATTCTGGATTTAAAAACCCATGGAGAGGCGGTAACACTTAGGGTATCCAAGGTGTGCCAGCGCATTCAATTCCTTAACGGGGGGCCTATGGTCTCCAAGGAGCGCATCCGTTTGAAAGAAGGCAAGATGTACGAATTGGAAATCCAGGAATTTATCTCATTTGATAACGAGGGATGGGATGCCAAACGGGAACAATTGGTCAACTGGATTGATGCACACCATCCAGAACTCAACGGTTTCATCTATGACCAGACGCTTCAAGGGGGCCTTAATTACCTTAGGGCACTGGAATTGTATCAAAATCAATAGCCAACAAGCGTGAATAGGGGAAAAACCCAATATTATCCCCTCGGGCAACGTTAGCATTTTAAACCATACCGTTTGAAAAAAGTAAAACCTTTTTGGTTGGCTGGCTACCTTTTGACCTTTCTGGCTGGAAGCTGCTCTACCGATGCCGAATCAGAAGCTATGGATGTTCCTTCCAGAAACTTTTCCATGGGTTTTACTACCTGGAGCTTTGGCCCCAATCTGCAGGATGTCAATGACACCTATGACTTTATTGGTGCTAATGCCGATGTGTACATAGAGCACCTGGATGGTACCATTCCCTGGAATGCTTATATCAATGATTTGCCCCTACCCTCCGAATTCACCAATGAAATGCAGGGAAAGGCAAGTCGAAGAATCCCAAATAAGGATTTGGTCCTTTCCATAGGATTACTCAACAATAACCGTGATAATCTGGAGGCCGACTTTGATGGGTCCGTCCCCGCCTACAATCAATTGAATGATGTTGTCATTGTGGATGCTTATGACCAACATGTTAATTATCTGCTCAACCTGTTTGTACCGGATTATTTGGTCATCGCCATTGAGGTGAACGAACTGCGGCTACGGAACCCTGCCCTGTGGGAGGGCTATGTCCTCTTGATCAATCAAGTCATCGAAAGGACAAGGATGATATTCCCAGATTTGAAAATATCCATTTCCATTTCCCTGCACAATCTTTTTGAACCCAACATTGCAGCGGCACAAACCTATATCAACGATGTATTTGACCATGTCAACCAAATGGATTTTGTGGCCATCAGTTATTATCCCTTTTTAAAGAATCAACGTACTGTGGATGCCTTTCAAGCTACTTTGGACTTTTTGCACGACAATACCAGCAAACCTATTGCCCTAGTGGAAAGCGGTCATATCGCTGAGGATTTGCTCGTCCCGAATCTCAATGTGGATATCAACGGAAGTGCAACCGAACAAAATGCCTTTTTGAAGACCCTCTTTACCAATGCCCAGACCCAAAACTACGAGATGGTGGTTTGGTGGGCCCATCGCGATTACGATGCGCTTTGGGAGGTATTTCCAACCGAAGTGCGTGATATTGGGCAATTATGGCGGGATACTGGATTGCTGGATGAAAATGGAAGTGCACGACCGGCACTAATCACTTGGGAAAACACCTTTTTTGAATAGTATTCTTTTGGATTTTTCAATCGGCGCGATACACCTCATGTCCAAATGACAGTAAAAATTTCCGGTGTCATTTCGAACTGACCTGCGATTGGCAGGTAATGTGAAAAATATGAAAAAAAAACCTTTTTTCGAGTATCCTTTTTGACAGTTTCCGGTCTACCTAAAAACATAAAATTAGAAATCATGAATACCTGTCAATGTAAGGATTGTCAATGCAACAAATGTCAATGTAACAATTGTAAGACCTCACAATGTGCCTGCGAAACCTGTGATTGCAATAGATGTAGCTGTTGTTGACCAGGAAAAGGGCGAACAACAATTCCCCTTTTCGTAATTTTATACCATGCAAACGCAAGAGGTATACCAAACCTATGGTAACATGCTCTACTTTTTTATCCTAAAAAAAGTCAAGGACAAGGAAGTCGCCAATGATATTTTGCAGAATTCGTTTTTAAAAATCCATAAAAACCTGCCACAGCTAAAGGATGCACAAAAAGTTAGGGCCTGGGTTTATCAAATTGCCCGTAATGAGGTGGCCAATTATTTTGATAAAGAGGCACATTATGCATCCCCCAATGACATTGGCGTACAAACCAATGAAACCAATATGAGCAATTGTTGTTGTTTTGACCGTTTTATTGATGAATTGCCCAAATCGCACAAGGAGGTTATTCAACTCGTCTATGTCAAAGGGGAAAAGCAGCATCAAGTTGCTAAATCATTGGGATTAAGCTTACCCAACGTAAAAGCAATCATACGGAAGTCAAAAGCACTGCTCAAAGAACAATTTATCACCTGCTGCAATTACACCCTTAATTCCAAAGGAAAGTTAGTCGGTGAGGTGGATTGTGCGCATTGTGAATAATATGGCCTAGGAAAGAAAGCAACGGCTACGTTCCTCGAAACGGTTGTGAAATGAAGTGCCTACCTAAAGTTATGTCAGGACATATCCCATAAAGTTTAGTAGCTTTAAGGGATACTAGTTGGCAACCTATGAATACCAGCATCCCTTCCATTTTAGTAGTGCTTCTACTCATCACCCTAAGTTGTAAAAAGGTTCCCGCTGAAGCTACCATCGAAACTGAAAACAACGAATTGACTTATGAACAGGAAAAACGGTCCATATTGGCTACCTTGAACAATGAAACCAAAGCAGCATTCCAAAGGGACTATGATGCCTGGCAAAACTATTGGGTACATGATGAAGATATTGCTAAAGTCTATCTTGATTTTCCAGAGAACACCTTTTCAGAATCTTTAGGGTGGGCAGAAATTGACCAATTTGTCAAAACTTTTTTTGAAAATCATCCAAAACCGGAGCCCATCCCCAAATTGCTGGACAGCATCAATGTTCGCCTTTTTGGTAAAGGGGCTTGGGTGACCTATGAACAGCAAGATTCCATTCGTGGGTTAAAGCGGGAAACCCGATTGATGGAAAAAGTGGATGGGCGATGGAAAATAGCGGGTATGCAAACCACCATTTATGGTTTCGATGAATAACCTTAGTTTTAATATTGGATCAAATTCAAAAAAACATACACCTTGGACTATCGGCAATCATCGTTTTTTTAGCTGCCTTGATATACGGTGCACACCCGAGCAAAATTCTTCCTTTCTTTTTCGATTTTGATGTACAAAATCTGGAATTGAAAAACATCTTTAGAGCCATCATGGGCCTTTATATCGGTTTTGCCCTCTATTGGGCAGTTGGCACCCAAAATCCCAAGCATTGGAAAGGCGCAACGATAAGCAATGTGGTTTTTATGGGAGGGTTGGCTTTGGGCCGATTGATAAGTCTGGTGCTGGACGGGGTATCCCTACCGTATTCCGTTGGTATGCTACTGGAATTTTGCATGTGCTACTGGGGTATCCATAACTTAAAAAAAATCCCACAATGAAAGCTGTGGTCTATACAACATACGGTCCGCCGGAAATACTGAAAATCGCCGAGGTGGAAAAACCCCGGCCTAAAGACAATGAAATCTTAATCAAAATTGAAGTGGCCACGGTCACGTCTGGGGATGTTCGGCTTCGAGGTTCCGACTTTCCTCCCCTCTTTTGGCTTCCTGCAAGACTGATATTTGGACTCTTCCGACCCAAAAAACAAATTTTGGGGCATGAACTGTCCGGCACCGTGGAAGCCATTGGAAGTAAAGTAACCCAGTTCAAAGTGGGGGACACCGTTTTGGGAACAACGACCATGCTCCGTTCAGGTTCTCATGCCGAATACGTTTGCCTTCCCGAATCATGGAAGCAGGGCGTGGTTATCCACAAACCCAAGAAGTTATCCTTTAAAGAGGCGGCTGCCCTTCCGGTGGGAGGAATGGCCGCCCTTTTCCTTTTGAAAAAGACAGGACTAAAAAAAGGAATGAACGTGCTCATTTACGGTGCTTCGGGAAGTGTGGGCAGTTATGCTCTCCAAATTGCCAAGGCCCATGGAGCTACCGTGACGACGGTTTCCAGTGGTGCCAATTTTGACATGCTACAATCGCTGGGTGCCGATGCAATGATTGACTACAAAAAGGAGGATTACACCGCAACGGGCTATACATACGACCTAGTATTTGACGCCGTGGGAAAAACATCAAAATCACAAGCTAAAAAAGTGTTGAACCCCAACGGAACATTCGTTTCCATAACCTCCATCACCGCTGAAAAAACGGAACAACTCCAAGAAGTCGTTGACTTGACCGTAGCGGGTAAAATAAAACCCTTTATTGATAAGGAATTTTCCTTGGACGACATTGTTTACGCCCATCGTTATGTAGAAACGGGCCGAAAACGCGGAAATATTATTATCAGGCCTTCTTAGGTTCTCCTAAAAGCACGTTCTTCAACAAACCAAAAAGACTATTTTTAGTACTAAAGCACTATTAATGGTTTTAAATCATGGCGCATACAGCAATAAATTCCCATTATGATGTGATTGTGATAGGCGTAGGGAGCATGGGTTCTTCCGCCTGTTACCATTTGGCCAAGCAAGGTTTTAAAGTACTGGGGCTGGAACAATTTGACATCACCCACGAATTGGGTTCCCATGCCGGGCAAAGTCGGATCATTCGAAAGGCCTATGGGGAAGCCACCGTCTATGTTCCTTTGCTGGAAAGGGCCTATCAGAATTGGGCAACGCTGGAAGTGGAAACCGACACCCAAGTATTTTTTAGAACCGGAATGGTTTATTTTGGAACATCAGACAGTTCTTTTTTGCAAACCGTAAAACAATCCTCAAAGCAATACAACATTCCGGTCAACCAACTAACAGAAGAGGAATGCCGCAAAAAATACCCACAGTTTCACCTTCCCTCCAATTTTGAACGATTGGAGGAGCCCGATGCTGGATTTTTGACCCCTGAACGATGTATTCTTTTGATGGTTCAGCAGGCTTTGTTCAATAAAGCCACTATTAAAACAAAAGAAAAGGTAATTCGTTGGAACCACCATAAGGAGCGGGTTACCGTTATCACCGACCGTACTACCTACCACGCCAAAAAGTTGGTCATCACAGCAGGGCCCTGGGCGAGTCAATTGGTCCCCAAACTCGCATCACAACTTACCGTTACGCGCCAGCCTTTGGCATGGGTGCAACCGAAAAAATGGAGGGAATTTGACAAGGAAAAATTTCCTTGTTGGCTAATTCGAAATGATGGCCATGACTTTTATGGTTTCCCTATTGTTCCCGCTGGTCAATTTGGGGGTCCCTTAGGATTAAAATTGGGCATGCACCATCCCGGGGGCGAAGCCACAAATCCTGATAAAGTAGAACGAACTTCAAGGCCAGAGGATGAAATCGCACTCATTCAATTTTTAGATCAGTTTATTCCCAATGGATATCAGAACACCCTGACAATGAAGACCTGCCTATACACCAAAACCACGGACGAACACTTTATCGTGGATTTTCTGCCAGGCTATGATAAGGATGTGGTGATTGCAACCGGTTTTAGTGGACATGGCTTTAAGTTTGTCAGCGTTATTGGGGAAGTCCTGGCGAACCTAGTGACGAAGGGTTCTACCGATTTCAAGATTGATTTTTTAAGTGCCGATAGATTCGATTGAACAGCAATTCTCTCATTTTCCGTTTGTCTATAGGGAGGGAACTTTAAAAAATAGTAAGCATAGAAATCCCTTCAATAGAAAGGGAAAGGTGGCGTTACGAAGTAACAGCGGAAAGGGCAGAAAAACAATCCTTTCCGTATTACTCTTTCGTAGTAAGACACCTTCCCTTAACCAAGGGAAGGAGCTCAAACATTTAAATATTTACGCCTCTACTTCGGCATTCCAAATACCGGTTTTGGCGGTTTCTTCCACATATTGCAAAAAGTCAACAGGAGGTCTACCCAATAGTTGTTCAATGTGATTGGTCACCATTTGGTTATTGGGATTGTCCAAAACCTCGGTAAAAAGGTATTCCATTAACCAGATAACATCCTCAGGCACTCCTTGTTCTTTTAGGGCCGCCACAAATTCCGGTAAGCTAATGGGAATAAATTTCAAATCACGCCCCGTAGCCTTGGCTATAGCGGAAGTAATTTCTTCAAAATTCCATAATCGTGGCCCCGTCAGCTCATAAATTTTGCCTTGGTGCCCATCGTTCAACAATAATTTTACGGCAACTTCGGCCAAGTCGTTGGCGTCTACATAAGGTGCTCCCAAATGCGCCATAGGCAGGGCAACCACCCCAGCTTGAATGGGTGGCAAGAAAAAGCTTTCGCTAAAATTCTGGTTGAACCAACTGGCCCGTATGATGGTGCTTTTGATATCCGAGTTCAAAACAATTTGCTCACAGCGTTCGGCTTCCACTTCCCCTTTTCCGGAAAGTAAAACCAATTTTTGTACACCTTTTTCCCTTGCAACCTTGGTTAAGGCCTCAATAGCTTCCTTGGCCCCAGGTACCGCCAAATCCGGTTGATAGGTGATGTATACCCTTTCCATGCCTTCTAAGGCAGCTGGCCAACCGGCAGGATGGTCCCAATCAAAACTAGGGTTTTCCCTTCTAGAGCCTATGCGAACGTTATGCCCCAGTTTATGGAGTTGTTCTACGATTCGTCTTCCTGTTTTTCCTGTTCCTCCCAATACTAAAATGTTGTTTTTCATGATGTTTGATTTTTGATGCTTCGACTACGCTCAGCACAGGTGTTTATACTTATTTATTCATACTTGCTATGATGAGTAAGGCAAAGGAGACCATTGCCGTTAGGACCCGAATCAGATGAAATCGGTTCCAGGGGTCTTCAAAGCGGTTCCGAAGCGCCCGCAATTCCCCTAAGGAGCTATGGGCCAAATCCGTCTTATCCAGCATTTGATTTAAGGGAACGTTGCCAAATAGGGTGACCAAAACCACTCCCATAAAGTAGATACCAATGGCGACCGCAACCAACCTAAAGTGTTCCTGTGAAACCCCTTTGTTCGCAAAAATGGCTGCTATGCCCACAAGGAACGATCCAAAAAACACTGCAAAGAAGAGCGGGTTTTCAATGCTCCTGTTCATTTTTTGAAAGGCCTGGAGATAGCTTAGGTCGTCCAATTGTCCAATACCAGGGGTTACGGCGTTGCCCCAAGTGAAACACAGTCCGGCGGTAAGCCCAATTGATAGTGTTGCCGCGAAAAGGGTTAGATGGCTTGCTGTCATTTCCATAACTTTTCATTTTTAGATTGATCAATTCGTTTTTATGGTCTTTGTATATACCTTGATGTAATAGTAAAGTGCTGCGATGGATAAAAATTCAAAAGCGATCATCCAGAATCCGAGGTCAGTGAAAAATTCATAGTGGCTACCGCCATTGGGAATTACCAAAAAAGGTACCGTGATAAGTGCATCAAGTGCCGCAGCGGTCAACAAAAAAGACTGTCCTACCCAATACCCATGGGTTCGTTGCTCTACTTTGTAATACAGTTTGGATCCAAACCAAACCAAGGGCATCACTACAATAAAAAGGACTAGGTTGGCTTGTTCCTCAGTATTTTCCATTAGGGGAATAAAAAAGGAACCTATATAGGCAGCTACCCCAAGACCCCAGATGGCTGTTCCGATGACAATTGCTCTAATTTTTTTCATAATCATTTGTTTTTAATTAATGCCCATTATGGACTTTCATGACTGTTCGTTTTTTAATAACAGTCCAAAACTAGAGCAGCCCTTTCGGTAGTACTTGTTCAAAAGGGAGAATGATTTGTTCGAAAAGGAGAAGGGTAAATTATGCCTTTATTTCACTAGGGCGAAAGCCGAATTTTTTGTTGAAGGCATTGGAGAAGGAACTCAGGCTATCATAACCCACATGCCACGCAGCCTCTTGTACCGTCGCCTTTTTTCTTCGTATAAGGTCATGTGCGGTAGTCATCCGTTCATTCTGAAGGTATTTGAAGACCGGTACCCCAAAAAGTTCTTTAAAGTCCTTTTTTAACCTACAGGTGTTGAGTCCTATCTGTCTTGAAAGTTCGGCCAGGGAAGGAGGAGAATCCAGGTTTTCTGATAAAATCTCCTTAGCCTGAAACAATTTTTCGCGCTCCAGTGTTTTTATGTCCTGCGTCTCCAAGGTAGACAACTGCCAAAAAAAATGGGACAACAAGGCAGTAATTTGACTACGAAAGAACATCATCTTGGCTTTGCCAGCATATTGGTTGCTAAAAATGTTGTTGACGATTTGCTCCATTTCTGGGGTCATAAAAAAGCGTGGGCCCTCTACATATGCATCCGAAGGGTTGACCAATTGTTCCAACAGGTCACTAAAAAGTTCTCCTTCCCCATTTGGAAGGTTCTGCAGATTTTTGGGTGCTGTGGCAATCAACACACATTCCAAGGGCTTATTGGGTGATACGGTATGGATGCAATCTACAGTGGTGTCCGCATAAAAGGAAATGGCCAGTCCCTTGGTGTTTTTGTATTCATTGTGCTGGTCTCCATTTCGCATATTTAAATACACATTTCCAGATCCATAAAAGGCCACTGCAATCAAGGGTTCATCAAATCGGCAAGAATCAACAATGACCTTGTCCGAGTTGGCCTGTTCCACCAACACAATAAAATCATTGATATTAATGATGTCGCGTACCATAAAGGGTAAATTACTCAAATTTAAGGTCGCAACAAAGAATTTTGCCTTTGCCGACCTGTCCACTTACAACCTCGAAGTGGTCAAATCATTTTATTCTCCTGTTTTTGATTGGGATTATAGTACCGAAGATGGCTCTTATTTTATGGCCATCCGTGATGAAAAGGAAATCACCGGTATTTATGAAAGCTACAAAATAACCGCACTTGCCGATCCCTTTGTGCATTTTTTCACGTAATCCCTTTGAATGGGAGGGTTTCACCAAGTGATGAATCCACAAAATCCCTTAAATGGCGGCACTATTCGGTCTAGACCTTATTCTGGTGTTCTTCATCACTGGATGGTCATGGATTTACGCGTTGGGCGAACCCATCTCCAGGAAACAGTAAAACGAAAACAAAATCCTACATGCTATTGGGTCGTTGTAAGTGTACGGGCATGTTTAGGAATGTATGATATCCGATATTAGTATGAGATTCTATAAAAACCGTGGACAATTGGGCAATTTCCAATCTAATCAGAGTAATGCTCCACGACATAATCCCCCCAATCTGCAATGGATTGTAAAAGGGGAATCAAGGTTTTTCCAAAGTCGGTTAGGGCATATTCTACCTTTACCGGTGGTTTTGAGGTAAAAACGGTTCTATTAATTACCCCGTCTTCCTCCAATTGACGCAATTGTAGACTTAAGGTCCGTTCCGTCACCCCCAGCATTTTTTTTCGCAATTCATTGTAGCGCAAGGGGCCATCAATTAAATAAAACAAAATGACCGTTTTCCACTTCCCCCCAATGATGCCCATGGTGACACTGGTGCAGCAGGGATACTCCCTTCCTTTTATTTGATACATGTAAAATTGATACTATCCTTTTTGACCGTTATTGCAAAGCTAAAAAACACTATTTATGTTTGCAACTATAAAATGTATAGTTTTAAAATTAGTTCCATGAAAGCAATGATCATCACCCAATATGGAGAGCACGCGGTCTTCGAAAGGCAAGAAATACCTACACCAACCCCAAAGTCCGGAGAGGTATTGATCAAAATATCGGCATCCAGTGTAAATACCGTAGACACCATGATACGAAAAATGGGAAAAAACCTTCCCCTATCCCCAAATACCCCCGCCATTTTGGGAATGGATTTTGCCGGAACCATTGAGGCAGTAGCGCATGATGTATCCGCTTTTGTGGTCGGAGACGAAGTGTATGGATGTGTTGGAGGTCTCGCGGATTTACCCGGAACGCTAGCGGAATATGTTGCAGCTGATAGCCGGTTAATTGCCAAAAAGCCAAAGAATATTTCCATGAAAGAAGCTGCGGCCATACCGCTGGTCGGCATCACAGCATATGAGGGATTGATTCGCGCTGGCATTCAATCGGGACAGAAGGTGCTCGTTCATGGTGGTTCTGGCGGAGTGGGCCATATGGCCTTACAATTGGCGAAGCATTTTGGTGCCCAAGTGTATTCCACTGGTGGAGGTGACAAACAAATACAACTCATTGAACAGTTGGGCGCAACAGGTATTAATTACAAGACGGAAACCGTAGAAGAGTATGTAAATCGATATACGGAAGGGAAAGGTTTTGATATCGTCTATGATTCCGTTGGTGCAGAAAACCTAATCAATTCTTTCAATGCGGCCGCCCTTAATGGAAACGTGGCAACCACCGTTTCCCTTTGCGAATTGGATTTAACAACTGCTCATTTTAAGGGACTTTCCTTACATGTGGTGTTTATGTTGATTCCTATGTTACATAACTTCAAGCGGGAAGAACATGGGGGAATCCTAAGGAACATTGCGAAAGTGATAGAACAAGGAAGCTTAAAACCCGTTTTGGATGAGCAATCATTTTCCCTTGAAGAAGCAGGAAAAGCACATGCCCACTTGGAAAGTGGGCAGGCCATCGGAAAAATAGTAGTTACCCATTAAAATACATCTAGTTTGAAACAGTATTCCATATTGGACGTTACCCCAACAAATGATTCTTGGATTCCCGATTATCTGCCTGCTGCCAATAGATCAGTAGCCAAACATGGGGGAAAATACTTGGCTCGTACTGCACATCATGAGCAGTTGGAAGGGGAGGTAAAAGTAGCCGCACTTCGAATCATTATCGAATGGCCCTCAAAGGAAAATGCCCTGGCCTTCATGAAAGATCCGGAATATGTACCGCATTTGAATGCAAGAACCGCAGGTTCAACAAGTCATCATTACCTCGTTGAGGCCAAAGATGATCTCGCATAAACATTTGGAATGAAAAAGCACATACTTATCACCGGAAGTACTGACGGCATTGGCAAACTCGCAGCATTGAAACTTGCAAAAGACGGCCATCAACTTTATTTACATGGGCGTGACCCTAAAAAGCTGGAAGCTACCATTGCTGAAATACGAAAAGAAGCGGACACCAAAACCGTTTTTGGATCGGTTGCGGATTTTTCAAATCTGGCACGCGTAAAATCTTTCGCTGAAAAGACCACTTTTGAACTCGAAAGACTCGATGTGCTCATCAACAATGCGGGAGTTTTTAAGTCCCCTAGTTTGACCAACACGGATCATATGGATCTTCGGCTGACCGTCAACTATTTGGCGCCTTGTGTCTTTACGAGAGGGGTATTGCCCGTTTTGAAAAAGTCGAAAAACCCACGAATTATCAATTTGAGCTCAGCGGCCCAGGCCCAAGTGTCCCTAGATGCATTAATGGGAGAAGAAACCTTGTCCGTTCAAGGAGCGTATGGGCAGAGCAAGTTGGCCTTGACCATGTGGAGTTTTGAACTAGCTAAAAAAGAAAAGGGGATTTCGGTCATAGCTGTAAATCCTGGCTCGCTTTTAAATACAAAAATGGTCAAAGAAGCGTATGGGCATCACTGGTCATCGGCTGAGAAAGGTGCTACTATTTTATATGATTTAGCGGTATCATTGGAATTTGAAGGAATCAGTGGCCGTTACTTTGACAATGATAAAGGGGATTCCAGAGGTACTTTCGCGGAAGCGCATCCTGATGCCTATAATTCCAAAAAAATCAAAGATTTGGTAGCGACCACCGAAAAGTTGTTGTCCAGTTTATCCCTATAGG
>JBCDBE010000044.1:0-26069 GCA_039184365.1 Bacteroidota bacterium
AGAAATTCAATTCCATTATCATAAACCACCTGGAAAAAGGAAAAGAAGTAAGAAAAAAGCATCGAAGACAAATAAAGAAAACCATAAAACAAAAAAAGCAGGTTTCGAACATTGAAATTTGTCCAAAATGTGGTGGGAAATTAGTGGTGAAGCATGGAAAATATGGTTGGTTTTATGGATGCTCAAATTTTCCAAGATGCAAATTCACAAGTCATGTCAAATAAGAAACTGCTTCAAAAAGTATTATTTCTAATCTTGGTTCCTCGTCCTCTCAGGGAAAATCAATATTTATTTGATGCAGCCCAGAATCAAAGTCTTAGCCCCCCCAAAAAAAAATGGTCGCCTTAACTTAAAAATGAACTTGGCCAACAACTTCTCCGGCCAGCTATGGGGATTATTTGGACCCGTATCCGTGAGATGTACCATCCCATTCTGTACAATTACTGGACAACCCATGTAAAAAATCTTTACAGGAAGTCCTGATTATTTTTGCCATAAGCATGGTAATAAATTGATTTTAATACACTTATGATTCTGGCATGGTTTTATCTACCTGTAAAACGACTACCGAATGTTGACATGGAATCTAGAAAAGAGAAAGTATTGCCACCTTTCATTACTTAAAAAAATCATGCTAAAAAATCATTTGAAAATTGCTTGGAGAAATCTCAAAAAGAATCCCTTGTTTTCATTGCTTAATGTTTTGGGGCTATCCACTGGTTTAGCTGGTGCGCTCCTGATCTATTTTTGGGTGACCGATGAGCTTATGGTGGATAAGTTTCATGTAAATGACAAGAATCTCTACCAAATTATGGAGAGGAGTGTGGAAAACGGAGAAGTTAGAATTCATGAGTACACCCAAGGCCCATTGGCAGATGCGCTTGAAAAAGATCTCCCAGAAGTTCAAAATGCGGTTACCGTTATGAACTTCGGAAAACTAGGAGCAGGTGTTACCTTTAAAAACGGGGAAAACATGTTCAAAACAGAAGGATTGTTTGCGGAATCCACCTTTTTCCAAGTATTCTCTTTTCCCCTGATTTATGGCTCATCCAAACAGGTATTATTGGATAAGGATGCCATTGTTATCTCCGAAAACTTCGCTAAGACGTTATTTGGATCTGTTGAAAAAGCCATCGATCAAGAGGTGGAATATGATGTATTCGGAGAGAAGTCGATAGCTAATATAACGGGGGTTTTTGCTGATGTTCCGAACCGTTCAACATTAAAATTTGATTATGTGGCCACCAAACAAAAATTACTGGAAGATATTTGGACCAATGGCCAAGTATGGGGCAACACGGGGCCGGACACTTATGTACTCTTAAAGCCCAAAACAGATGTCATGGCTTTTGATAATAAAATTGAAAATTTCATTGCAAAATATGATAAGGAAACCTCTTTTAAGCTCTTCACCAGGAAATTTTCCGATGCCTACTTGAAAGGCAATTACGAAAGCGGTACCCAAAGTGGAGGTAGGATTACCTACGTAAAGCTGTTTTCTTTTGTTGCGGTGCTGGTACTGTTGATTGCCTGTATCAATTTTATGAACCTATCCACGGCAAGGGTATCAAGGAGGTTTAAGGAAATAGGAATCAAGAAAACCCTTGGTGGTACAAAGAAAAACCTAATTGTTCAATTTTTAATGGAATCCTTGTTTCTCACCTTTCTTTCGTTTCTTATCGCCGTCTTGTTGGTGATTATATTTATCCCGGCCTTTAATTTCATTACCGGGAAAGAGTTTGCTTTTGGGTTCACGTTGAATGACGGATTAATCATACTACTTATAGCGCTTTTGACCGGATTGCTCTCTGGCAGTTATCCGGCATTTTACCTCTCTGGGTTTAGCCCCTTATCAAGTCTAAAAGGGAAATTTCAAAGTAAGTGGGGAGAATTATTTACGAGGAAGGGCTTGGTTGTATTTCAATTCATGGCGTCTTTGGTACTGATCATATCGGTATTGGTCATTAGCAAGCAAATCAATTATGCATTTTCGAAACCTATGGGATATGAAAAGGAGAACCTCATTCAGGTTGATCTGGAGGGAAAGGCCTTTCAAAATCCAGAATTGCTTTTTCATCGACTGGAAGCTCTGGAAGGGGTAGTAAGCGTGGGAGGATTAAGTGAAACGATCATACGGGAAGATGGAGGTTCTTCGACCTATGGCATTGACTGGCCCGGAGACGATGGCGCCAATATCGATTTTGTTTTACGGGGAATCAATGAAAAACTTATCAGCACATTAAATATTGAAATGGTCGAAGGAGAAGGATTCTCCCAAGACCTTGGAACGCCGGAATCTTATCTTCTGTTCAACGAAGAAGCGATACGTTTAATGAATTTGAAAAATCCGGTTGGTACCAAGGTTAAACTTTGGGGTGAGGACAAAACCATATTGGGAGTCATGAAAGATTTTCATACGGCCTCAGTAATGCAGGCCATTTCCCCCATAGTATTTAGGTACACCCCCCAGAAGTTGGAAAAAGCTATGATAAGAATAAAACCTGGGGCCGAGCGGGACGTAATTCAGGGAATTGATGACCTTTACAATAGCTATAATCCCGGATATGGTTTTAATTTCTCGTTCATGGACCAAGCCATTGAGGCCCAATATCTTTCCGAAAAACGTGTTTTAAGCCTAACACGTTATTTTGCCTTTATGGCCATTTTCATTTCATGCCTTGGTTTGTTCGGTCTGGCTGCTTTCAACACAGAAATGCGTGTGAAGGAAATAGGTATCAGGAAAGTCTTGGGGTCTTCTGCTTTTGGGATTTTGAAACTACTCTCATCCGATTTTATCAAACTTGTATTGCTTTCCATATTGATTGCCACTCCGATATCTTGGTGTCTTATGAAGGATTGGCTTCTCCAATTCGCATATCGAATCGATATTGGGTTGGATATTTTTGCTTATGCGGGTATGCTGGCTCTTCTTATTGCAATGGCTACCATTGGTATTCAAGCTATTAAAGCAGTTAGGGCCAATCCCGTGAAAAGTCTGCGCACAGAATAGTATCCTAAAGTGACGGTTTAAGGGACAAAAGTCTGGAATTAATTTATTCAATAAAGTAAAATCCGATGCAGGGTCTTTCTAATAGTGTTGGGAATTGACCTTATATCGAGCCAAAAAAGAAAAGCACGCCTTACTTTTCTTTCTATAACGAAAGATTCTTATTTATACAATCTTCCGGATATTTTTCTATAGCTAACGAATACGGAACGTTCATTGACAGAAGGGTGTTCCCGTTATGGTTGTTGAATTTTCTATTTTGTACCCAACAAGGATCTTAATGGCCTAAGGGGGATCCTCCGTTGGCACGCGAATCCTTTCATGTCCCTTCCAATTGGTTTAACGTACATTCACTATCTTTCTTTAAAATTCATGAATGCAGCCCCGAATCGAAGTCCTCCCACCCAAAAAATTAATTGGTATAAGCCTTACTATGAGCTTGGCCAATAACTTGACTGGGCAACTATGGAGGCAGTTTGGGCCAAGAATCCGCGACGTTCAAAACCGTATTTGGGAGGATAAAATATCCTTGCAAATCTATCCGACCAACTACTACACGAACTTTAGCCCCACCGCTGAGTTTAAAAAGTGGGCCTTGGTAGAAGTCCATTCTTTTGAACATATCCCTGATGGCCTTCAACCTTTTGAACTGGAAGGGGGGCTCTATGCCGTTTTTGATCACAAAGGTTCAAGCAACGATTCCTCCATTTTTCAGTATGTTTTTTCGGAATGGTTGCCCAACTCCAAGTATGTGGTCGATGACCGCCCCCATTTTGAGGTCCTGGGGGCCAACTACAAAAACAATGATCCCAATTCTGAGGAGGAGATTTGGATACCGATTAGGGAGAAATAATAAGAGTACTAGCTCCTCCCTTTAGAAAAGGGAGGTGGTCGCAGCTTTGCTGTGAGCGGAGGGATTGATTTTCAATCTCCCCTTTCTTCCTTCGCTCCGCTCGGAATTCATTCCCATCTTTTCCAAAGAGGGAAGCTTTATTACTTTTGAAATATGAGGCGCAACCACAATAAAAAACACCTTCTCACACGGAGAAAAGAGCTAAGAAAGAACCTAACCCCAGCCGAAGCTTATTTATGGACGCACCTTAAAGCCAAAAGGCTCGACGGTCGGCGCTTTTCAAAAGCAACACAGCATCGACAACTATATTGTTGATTTTTATTGCGCTTCCGAAAAGCTAATTATTGAATTGGATGGAGAAATCCATAACCATCCCGTAGCAGAAGAAAAAGATGAAAAACGGGATATTCACCTAAGAAATTTGGGATTTACCGTATTACGGTTCGAGAATAAAATAGTTTTTGAGCATCTTCCTTCGGTACTTCAAGAAATAAAGGACCACTTTAGGAATGCCCTTCCCTAGACAGCATGCACTTAGCAAAGTCGAAGTGGAAAGGTGTCGGCGTGCAACGACGATGGAAAGGGTGGAACTTACCATCCCTTCCGTCATTTCCCTTTGCTCAATGCCACCTCCCCTTAAACAAGGGGAAGAGCCTATGATTTTCATTCTTACGTTTTTGAATATCAATACTATAAATACTTGATTCCTCAAAAAATGTAACCTTTTTGAATTATTCCGCTCTAAAGAAAAAATGTAAAAATTTGAAGTATGGTTACTACCCCACCTCTTGTATTTTCCGATGTTCCCGTTGGTCCCGTTTTTATTGCCGTTGCGGTTGTAGTAGTGTTCTATTTGTGGACCCAGTACCGCCAAAAAATGGAATTGATCAGAAACGGGGAGAGTCTCGTCAATTTTGATTCCTTGGAACAGATGAAGGCCAACCATTTGAGCAAGGGCATCATCGCCATTACCTTATCCTTGGGAATTCTGACCGGTTACTTTTTGGAGAGCAACACCTTACTCCATCCGTGGGTGGCATATGCAACGATGTTGCTGCTATTCTTTGGTATTGGGGCCTTGGTGTTTTATGTCTTGACCAGAGGTCAATAGACCAACCCATGTCAGAGGAATTGGTTCAAAAGGCAAAAAGTGGGGATGAGTCCGCGCTGAATGAATTGATTGAACGACATAAAACCTTAGCATTTTCCATTGCTTTGAAGTACCTGAAAAACAAAGAAGATGCTGAAGATGTTACACAGAATGCATTCATCATTGTGTTGAAATCCATCAAAAAATTCAGAAGTGAATCCAGGTTTTCGACCTGGCTTTACAAAATTATTTACCGGGAATGCCTTAAAATGCTGAAATCAAAAAATCAAACGGTGGAATACGTTCCACAATTGTTGAAACTGGACCCCGAAACCGAACCACAAGAAAACAAGGTCAAAATCGAAGAACTTTTAACCCACTTAAAACCCAATGAATTTACAGTGATCTCACTTTTCTACTTACAGGACAAGCGCATCAAAGAAATCAGTCAAATCACCTCCTTTAGCCAACCGAATATCAAGGTGCTGTTACATAGGGCACGGACCAAGCTAAAGGCCATGTACAACAAAAAATACCGGAACAATGGAGAATGATACCCTTAAACAACTCGTACGGGAACAGCTGGAAAGCCCCGAAAAAAAAGGTTTTAACCAAAAAATCATTGACCAGGTGAAGGCCAAACCCAAAAAACAAAAACGGCCCTTGTTTAGTGAAAAAACGCTAGTGCACTGGTTTTTGTTCATCGCTGCCTTTGTGCTCTTTTTCTATGTACAACAAGCATCGAAATGGGAGGGTCATGCCATCCTCATTGGAAGTGTGGTGTCCGCACTTCCCCTTTACCTAGTGGTATTCCACAAAATATATTCACTTAAAAACCAATACCCATGAAAAAATTGTCCATTCTAATCCTATGTCTTGCCAGTTTAACAGCCTGTAAAACAACAACGGCTCAATCCCAATATACCGATCATATAAATGAGGTCAAGCGGCTTTTTGATCGAACTGCTTTTGGGAAAAACTACCATGGTGCCATCCTTATAGCCGAAGGGGAGCACATTCTATTTCAAAATGCGTATGGGGAAAGCCTTTCCAATGCACCCAATACCATCGATACCCGCTATGATCTGGCCTCCATGGGTAAAATGTTTGCGGCAACCGCCATTATGCAGTTGGTAGAACAAGGTAAACTGTCACTTGAACAGACCATTGGTGAAATTCTACAGGGGTACCCCAACGAAGAAGCCAAGAACATCAAGGTCAAGCACCTACTTTCCCACACATCAGGCATGGGGGATTATTTCAGCCCTGCTTTTTTTGAGAATGAAAAGCATATCAAAAGCCTTGATGACTTTTTGCCCTATTTCGTCAACGACCCCATCAACTTCACTCCTGGAAAAACCATGCGCTACAGCAATGCTGGATATATTGTCCTTGGACTGATCATTCAGAAGGTCTCAGGCTACAACTATGGTTCCTATTTGGAAAAGCATATATTCCAACCTGCCGGGATGAACAACACGGGGCCTCTTATTGGTGCTGCAGGCGGGGGACCTTCTACCGTCCATGATCTGTACAAATTTGCCTTGGCTTTACAGCAACACCAACTTATTGGAAAAGAGGCACTGGAAGCTATGACAACTGACCATTTGAAACATGGCTATGGCTACGGAATGACCTTAAAACAATTCAACCAATATCAAATTTATGGCCACAATGGCGGTGCACCGGGAATCGCTGGCGAATTGACCATGGTAGTGGGAGAACCCCTTATTATTGTGACCATGACCAATCGACATCCTTTGGGTGGATGGGTACAAATACGGTCACATATCCAAAAGGAATTCTTCGGAATGACCCCGGAATTGGAAAAATTCTTTAATACCGAAGAAGTAATCAAAACCTACAAATCAAAAGGATTTGAAGAAGCCAGCAAGCAATTGACAAGCTTGGACAATAACATTATCGACAAGAATACCTTTCACTACGCCGAACAATTTGCGGGCCAGGGGAAACTAGATCAAGCCATTGAAGTGATGAAACTAATTGTTCAGGCCTATGCCCAAGAACCGTACCCTTATGTTTTTTTGGCCGACTTTCAATTGCAAGCAGGTCTAAAGGATGCCGCCATCAAAAACTTCAAAAAAAGTTTGGAAATAAATCCTTATGATCAACAAGTCATTGAACGGCTGAAGACCCTGGAAAAGGAAAACTAAAAACAACATTTGGCAACTTCAACATAAGGGTATGTCCAGCGTTTCCTATCATAAGAGCGTCATTTGAAGAATCTTAAGATACAATTCACAATTTATCCAAAATTCTGGTAAGCAAATGGGTTAACTTTACGACTATTGGTAAGAAAAGAAAAAATCTATGCGATTGTCACTTGTTCTACTGCTTAGCCTTGCCTATTTCACAGGGTCTTGTCAGTCAAAATCCGAGAAAACAAAAGAAAACTACGCCTACCCCGTTCAAAAGTCGGATGAAGAATGGAAAAAATTGTTGTCCGACGAGCAATTCTACGTATTGCGCCAGCAGGGTACGGAATATGCCTTTACCGGAAAATACTGGGACAATAAGAAAAAAGGGACGTATTACTCGGCAGCTACCGGTCAGCCCTTGTTCCGGTCCGAGCATAAATATACCTCAGGCACGGGATGGCCTAGCTTTTACCAACCTATTGACGACGATGCGGTTAAGGAAATCGTGGATCGAAGCCACGGTATGGTCCGTACCGAAGTCGTTGATAGCGGAAGTGGCTCCCATCTGGGCCACGTGTTCAATGACGGTCCAGCACCAACAGGATTGCGCTATTGTATGAACTCGGCCTCCTTGCTATTTGTGGCAGATGGGGAGGAATTGCCGCCGCTGGTCAAGGAATGGAAAGAAAAGTATAACAACTAGATCTACCTAAATGAGGATAGCGGGATTTCCTTATTCCGCAAATAGACGGATGAACTTCTTCCATATCGGGTAGCCTAGCACCAGTCCCGCTTTATTTTCCATGCAGAAAACAAACCCCTTTGCACCGGTGTGGCACTAGCCGAAGTAAAGGAGGGGTAGGGTTTAGTGCCCAGTTTTTGCTATATTTCAAAAGGCTTTGATAGTAAAGTCGGACCCGATCCAACCTATTCCACATGAAAAAGTTCCAACAGCTCATTCGCTGGTGTACAACCCAAATCAAGGAGTTTAGACCTGGCAAAACCGCATTTAAAGGCGCCGCTTTGGGCGTATTGATCTTTACGGGCCTACTGTGGTTGCTCTTCGCCTTTGGTGTGGTCATGAATATCCGGGATGGCTGGGTACTTTTAGTGTTTAGCGGTTTTGTGCTGGTCGCCATACTCCTCGCCTATCTCACGCGATGGCTGTTACGGGGGCTGGGTAGTGCAAATAAAGCCTATCAATTGGCGCTGTTTATTTCCATACCGCTATTGATCATCATGAGTTTTGAGTGGATGGTCCCCGTGGCCCTAGCCTTATTGGCGTCGCTCTTGGGAGCTGCAATTTGGGTATTGAAAAATACGAGGTTCAAGAACTTGACCACAAAACAAAAAGTAGTGACCTTGCTCGGTTTGATTATTGGCTTGGGCGGTCTTATTGCGACAGTTATTTTCTATTCACAAGTCGGTTTTAAGGTGGATCCCTTGCGCAACGCGGCAAAAGAAACGAATACCCCAGTAGAGGGTATCAAAGCCCCCTCCCCTGCCCAAAAAGGGACCTATCCTGTCAAAACCTTGACCTATGGCAGTGGCAAAGACCGCCATCGCCCGGAATTTGGTTCGGAAGTCAACCTAGTCACGGATTCCGTAAATGGTCTACCCTTTATTGATGATTGGGATGGATTTGGCGGCTGGTGGCGTGAAACCTATTGGGGTTTTGATTCCAAGGCCCTTCCGTTAAACGCACGGGTATGGTATCCTGAGGGAAAGGGGCCATTTCCATTGGCCCTTATCGTACATGGCAATCACGGAATGCAAGATTATTCCGATGTTGGTTACGCCTACCTTGGGGAACTGCTCGCATCCAAAGGCATTATTCTGGCATCGATTGATGAGAACTTTATCAATGGCTCTTGGTCTGATATATTTGGGGGTTTGGATAAAGAAAATGATGCTCGAGGTTGGTTATTATTGGAACACCTTCGGCAATTTCATGAATGGAATACGAATGAAGGAAATCCGTTTTATCAGAAAATCGATACTTCCAATCTGGCCCTGATAGGGCACTCCAGAGGGGGGGAGGCCGTGGCCCATGCGGCGCTGTTCAACGCCTTATCCTACTATCCGGATGATGCCTCGGTACGTTTTGATTACAACTATGCCATCCAGTCCATTGTGGCCATTGCGCCCGTTGATGGGCAATACCAACCCGGGGATACCCGAACGGCGATTAAAGACCTCGATTACTTTGTCATCCATGGGGCACAGGATGCCGATGTCCGCTCCTTTATGGGGTCACAGCAATACGAACGGGTAACGTTTGCGGACAGCCTTTACCATTTCAAATCAGGCCTGTACGTTTATGGGGCCAATCATGGGCAATTTAATACCAGTTGGGGAAACAACGATACGGGCAATCCGTTTACAGGCTTGCTCAACCTAAAACAGTTGCTTTCAAATGATGATCAGCTGGAAATTGCCAAAGTCTATATCGGGGCTTTCTTGGACATTACCCTTAAAAACCGAAAAGAATACCTACCCTTGTTTTGGGATGCCAGAAAAGGCAAAGATTGGCTGCCGGAAACCATTTATCTGAGTCAATTCGAAGATTCCACCCTAGACCCCATTGCCAATTTTGATGAGGACTTTGACGTATCGACCACGACTTGGAACCATGGGAAAATAACCTCCGAAAATTTAACCGTCTGGCGGGAAGAAGAGATACAGCTCAAATGGCAAGAAAAAGGCAGTCGTGCTCTTTTTCTGGGATGGGATTATGATTTTGAGGATGAGGAACAAACCGTGGCATCCATCCCCGATTCGCTGATTGCCAGTTATACCATTGCCCTTCCTTCCATGCCAATGGATTCTACCAGTGTATTGGTGTTTTCCATCGCCGAATCCAAGGAAAAATCGAACCCCAAAGCATCGGGAAAATGGGTAGAAGGCCTCGAAAATGAGAATAACGATAAAGAAGGGGAAGAGGACAAAGAAGATGATGCCCAGGAAGACAAGGAAGATGAAGAAAATCAAGAGGATAAAAATGAGGAAGATAAGGATGAACCCAAAGAGCCCTTGGATCTGACCATTCAACTCAAAGATTCCCTAGGGCAAAAAATTGCCTTTCCCCTAAGTACTTTTTCCCCCTTACAACGCACGATTGAAGTCGTCATCAATAAAACGGGCTTTATCATGGATGACAAGGAATCGGAAAAGGTATATCAGACGTTTTATTTCCCCTTTGAGGAATTGCAAAAGGCACATCCCAATTTTGATTTTACCCAAATCGAAACCTTACGCTTTGTTTTTGATAAAAATGAGAATGGGGTCATTTCAATCGACAACCTTGGAATTATGCAAAAGCTGTAGATAGGAAATGGTACCTAATGATATACGGAGAACAGCTCCGTTGCCTTATTATAGGCAGCTTCAAAGACCATGGCATTCACTCCGGTATCCACCTTTTGTTCCGTAAAATAGGAGAGCATCTTTTCAGTAGGCATATTGCCCGTAAGCTCATCCTTGGCCATGGGACAGCCCCCAAAGCCTTGTACTGCGCCATCGAACCGTCTACAACCGGCCTTATAGGCCGATGCGACCTTTTCATGCCATTTGGTGGGTGTGGTATGTAAATGCGCACCAAATTCGATATTGGGATATTTGGGAATCAGGTTCGAAAACAAATAGTCAATCACTTCTGGGGTAGAACTGCCAATGGTATCCGAAAGCGATAGGATACCCACGCCCATATCGGCCAATTTTTCGGTCCACTCCCCTACAATATCCACGTTCCATGGATCGCCATAGGGGTTTCCAAATCCCATGGAAACATAAGTTACCACTTCCTTGTTCGAAGCGTTCGCAATCTGAAGGATTTCCTTTAAGGTCTCCACGGATTGCGCAATGGTCTTATGGGTGTTCCGCATCTGAAAGTTTTCGGAAATCGAAAAGGGGAAGCCCAAATAATCAATCGCTGGATGAATGCTGGCATTGTTTGCCCCACGAACATTGGCAACAATGGCCAACAGCTTGCTTTTTGTTCGTGATCGGTCGAGCTGTTGCAAAACCTCAACCGTATCCACCATTTGGGGAATGGCCTTAGGGGAGACAAAACTGCCAAAATCCAGGGTATCAAATCCGCAGCCTAATAGCGATTGGATGTATTTGACCTTCTCGTCAGTGGGAATCATGGTCTTGATGCCTTGCATGGCATCGCGGGGACATTCTATGATTTTAACGGACGTTTGAGCCATTAAGTAAAATTACAACGTATAAAGTACAAAGAATAAGACCAGAAATAAGAAATACGGAAAACTATAAGCTTATGGGCAACATCAAACAATTGTCATCTGCTTAAAAATTAGTAAATAAAGAAGCCCATACCTTTTCATTTAAGCAAGGATTCACACCAATTATCTTGGTATTTGGGATTTGGAGTTTGGAATTTTATTCTTTTAAATCACTAAACCAGAGATTGCCCTTAACCCAGCAACAGATATAGTGCTATTCCCACAAATACGACAATTTGCAACCATTTAAAAAACAGACCGACCTTCGGGGTTTTAGTGATATAGTCGGAGATGCTTCCTGCGGCGATGGCAATTCCTCCAAAAATCAAGGAGGAAATTAGAATGAATAGTAGTCCCAGCACATAAAATTGGACAACGGTATTGAGGGTGGTACTAAAAAGAAACCCAGGAAAAAAAGCGAGAAAGAATATGGTCACCTTGGGATTAAGGACGTTCATCCAAAACCCCTTTTTAAACAATCCCGATACTTTTAAAGTGGTGTTCGCCCCTTTGGAAAGTTCGATTGCCGAACCTTCCTTAAAGACCATAAAGGCGAGGTACAGCAAATAAAGGGCGCCAAATACTTTGATGGCCCAAAATAGGGTTTCACTTCGTTTTATAATTTCCGAAACCCCAAAAGCCAGTAGCGTGGTATGTACCAAACAACCCGTCATCAACCCCGCGACAACGGCAAGTCCATACTTTTTGCCGTTGGCCATGCTGAGTGTCAACACAAAAATATTGTCCGGCCCTGGGGAAATGGCCAAGGCCGATGTAGCAAGGATAAAACCAATAAGGATATTGTAGTCCAAAAAAGTATGTTCTGTGGACTGGCAAAATACAAATTCTACAAATTGAATGGTTCATTGAGAGAAAACCACGTTTTATCATGCTGAACTTGTTTCAGCATCCATCATAAAGTTTAAATCTAGGAGTTATCAAGGAGGATGAGACCCTGAAATGACTTCAAGGTGACGCCAATTAACTTATTGAGCTTTTCTTCATTACTGCAAAGTCAGGTTTTTTGTACCTTGAAAAGAAAAACCATGGGGTCGATATTAAAAATTATCCTTTGTTTTCGTGAATTTGCCTCTGTCTATTCAACACCACTGGTGAGTTTTCAAAAAGGAAAAAGATTCAAAAACAACAAGAGATGCGATTAGGGATTACACAAAACCACTTTTTATCGTATTTGGGTATTATTGGGGTTGGCTTGGTCATCCTTTTTACCATGAGATTGATTCCCACTCTGAAATCCAATCCAACTACAACAGCCATGATTGAAAACAGCAAAACCCTACGGCACGTTGTGCTTTTTAAATTTAAGGAAGGTACCACGGCCGAAGAGCTCAAAGCCATTGAGGCATCTTTCGCCCGCTTACCCAACAAAATTCCTGAAATCGTGGACTTTGAGTGGGGCACCAACAACAGTCCCGAAGGCCTGGACAAGGGGTTCACCCATTGCTTTTTTGTAAGTTTTGCCCATGAGAAAGGGCGAGAAACCTATTTGCCACACCCCGACCATAAAGCCTTTGTGGATTTGGCCTCACCACATATTGAGGATGTGCTGGTGGTGGATTATTGGACAGACTGATTTACCAGGTGTAGGCTGGAGGTTGTATGTTATTCATTCGCAGGTATAAATTCGATTTTGCCCGATGGTTCGTCATATGGTCCTGCACATAAAAAAAAGCAAAAGCCCTACTGACCACATTCCCGCTATGGTACATTTTGCAGGTTTCGTCCAACTGCCCCTGTTCTACGGTATAAATGACCTCGGTAGTGTAGTCAAATCCATCCTTAAGTAATTTAAGAATCTCCTTTTTGCCCATTTTGGAGGCATCCGGCGCATTGGGGGTCACCTCCATTCCTTGCACATAGCGTTTGGTCAACAATTCAATGGTATACCCAATATGGACCATCTGCTCTGCAAACGACATACTAACCTCAGTAGGACGATAGGTATATAGTTCTTCGGGCATGGCCTCCGCCACTTCGAGACAATGATTTTTGGCTTCCATCCAAACCGGCAGGTACATTTTGGTAAATGGGGTCTTTGGTACCTTCCCTTTTTGGGAATGGAGGCTTAAAGCAAAAAAGAATGCGATGAAAATCAGGAAGTATCTCATAAAGCCGGATTTACGGTTCCTGCTCCAAGATAGCTTTATTGATGCGTTTAATCAAACTTGGACCCTCATAGATGAATCCTGTATACAGTTGTATCAACGAAGCACCGGCTTCCAATTTTTCCAACGCATCTTCAGCGGAATGAATACCCCCTACCCCAATAATTGGAAACGCCTTTTTGCTCTTTTCGGAAAGGAATCGAATGACCTCAGTACTTCTCTTGGCCAAAGGTTTACCGCTCAAGCCTCCTTTCTCTTCCACCAAGGTCAAATGGGATTTTAAGCCCTTTCGTTCTATGGTGGTATTGGTAGCAATCACACCATCAATCTTAGAAGACTTTACAATGCTGATAATATCCAATAGCTGGTCGTTGGTCAAGTCTGGGGCAATTTTAAGCAGAATCGGTTTTTCTTTACCATCGTACTTCTCGGCCAATTTTTTATTTTCCCGTTTTAGCTTTTTTAGAATGTCCGTCAAAGGCTTTTTGTCCTGAAGTTCCCGGAGTCCCGGAGTGTTCGGGGAACTGACATTGACCACAAAATAATCCACATATTCAAAAAGGGCATCAAAACAGATCAGGTAATCCTTTACGGCTTCTATGTTGGGAGTGACTTTGTTTTTTCCAATATTCCCACCAATAAGCACCCGTTGTTCTTTTTTAAGTCGCTCAACCGCATCAAAAACACCTTCATTATTAAAGCCCATTCTGTTGATGATGGCCGTATCGTCCAGCAATCGAAACAATCGTTTTTTAGGGTTTCCTGGTTGGGGTTTAGGGGTCAAAGTACCAATTTCAATGAACCCAAATCCAAAATCGGAAAGCTCGTTGTGCAATTTGGCATCCTTATCAAATCCAGCTGCCAAACCTACCGGGTTTTTAAACGTTAGGCCAAATACCTCACGTTCCAACTTGGGATCATCCGCTGTAAAAAGCTTTCGGAAAATATTTGAAAAACCAAGTCCTGAAAGTAATCTAATGGATGAAAAGGAAAAATGGTGGGCAGTTTCTGCATTAAGCAAAAAAAGCAAGGGCCGAATGACCAATTTGTACATTAACACATATTTTCGGTAAAAATAGGAAGTCTGTCTGGAGCAGGCTTAAAATCGCCTCATTTTTCGTTGACTGACCTCACGGCATAGATTGGACTTCGATACACCTGATTGCAGAGCATAATATAGAGATTGTATTGCTCGTTCGTGAAAATGCCCAACATGCGTTTATCCAGTCGTTTTATGTTGTTTTCCATGCTATCCAACAAGGCTTTGAATTCATAGGACAGGTTCATTAAATCCTCAGGGGAACCTTGCGCATGGTTTTTTAATAGATTTTTGGCACGTCTTTCAAAAATCTCGTTTCTAAATTCGAGTTCTGCACCCCAATTGCGCATTTTTTCCACCTGATCTTCGGTAAGTTCAAATACTGCCTTGATGGTTTCATCGTCCTTACCCCCAATGCCCAAAAAACAATCTTCTTGGGAAAAGAGCAGAAACGGAAACAGAAAAAGGAAAAGTACAATTCTTAGCAATATGCATTTTTTAAGCGAAAGAAATATAGGTGCAAATCCCTGATAAGCAGAAAAACAGGGATAAACACAACCTTATTTCTGATAAAATGCACTTACATACGACCATCAGGGTTCTGCAATAGGCCCCAAATTTTTCCGCCATACCCTTTTTTCGTCCCTTTATCGTTCCACAATTCGTGCGATGGAATGCTAAAAATCCCTCAAAAGGATTTTAAAAGCTTTAATTTTCACATCAAAAGAGGAACCTTAAAAAAGTGCGAATGGAAAAACTACTACCCCGGTTTTTGGATTACGTGGCCATTGATACCCAAAGCAATCCGCGCTCAACCACCACCCCCAGTACAAAAAAGCAACTGAATCTGGCCAAGAAATTGGTTTTTGAATTACACCAAATTGGAATGCAGGAAGTTTCCATTGATAAGAATGGCTATATCATGGGCAGTTTACCGAGCAATTTGGAAAAGGAAGTCCCTACTATTGGTTTTATTGCACATTATGATACCACCCCAGATTTCACCGGATTCAATGTAAGGCCCAAAATCATTGAAAATTATGATGGAAAGGACATTGTGCTCAATGCTACCAGGAACATCATTCTTTCTCCCGAATACTTTGAAGACCTTTTACAGTATAAGGGACAAACCTTAATTACCACTGACGGCACCACCTTATTGGGTGCGGATGACAAAGCGGGCGTTGCGGAAATCATTACGGCCATGGAATATTTGGTGCAACATCCTGAAATAAAACATGGTAAAATCTGCGTCGCTTTCACCCCAGATGAGGAAATTGGTAGGGGTGCCCACAAATTTGATGTAAAAAAATTTGGGGCGGATTGGGCGTACACCATTGATGGAAGCCAAATCGGTGAACTGGAATATGAAAATTTCAACGCCGCAGGAGCCAAAATCACCATTACGGGTAAAAGTGTTCATCCCGGATATGCCAAAGGAAAAATGATCAACGCCATAGCTTTGGCCAATCAATTTCTAAGCCTTTTGCCCAAACGGGAAACTCCAGAAACTACAGAGGAAAGGGAAGGTTTTTTTCATGTTCACCATATGGAGGGCACTATTGAAAAGACGGAAATAGCGCTTATTATTCGCGATCATGACACTGAGCAATTTCAGGCAAGAAAGGAACTCCTCAGTGATATCGCCAAAAAAATGAATAAGGAACATCAAGAAGGCTTCGTCACCTTGGAAATCACGGACCAGTATAAAAATATGCGCGAAATGGTAGAACCGGTCTACCATATTATTGAAATCGCCGAAGAGGCCATGATAGATTTGGGTATTGAGCCCATTATCAAACCCATACGCGGTGGTACGGATGGTTCACAATTGAGTTTTATGGGCCTCCCTTGCCCCAATATTTTCGCTGGTGGTCATAATTTTCATGGAAAATATGAATATATCCCCTTGGAAAGCATGCAAAAGGCCGTAGAGGTAATCGCAAAAATTTGCGAACTTACGGCTGAAAAATTTCTGCCCCATGGATAAAGCGGCTAAAATTGAGGCCTATTATGAGGAAGAACACCAATACAAAAAGGCCATAGGCAAATTGCGTGAATTGGTCCTAAAGACCTCCTTGGAGGAGACTTTCAAATGGATGTTCCCAACCTATACCCTAAAGAACAAAAATGTACTTTCCATATGTAAGTTTAAAAATCATTTCGGAATATGGTTTTTTAATGGAGTATTCTTAACGGACCCCCTCAATGTGCTTCAGAATGCGCAGGAAGGAAAAACAAAAGCCATGCGGCATTGGAAGTTTAACTCCGAAGCCGATATTGAAACAAAACAGGTGCTTGCTTACATTAATGAGGCCATAACCAATCAAGAAAACGATAGGGTTCTGCGCCCAACAAAAAAGCCGACCAAACATTCGGAAATTCCTATGTTACTTAAAGAAGCCTTGGAAAAAAGCAAAAAGCTAAAAACGGCGTATCAGGGTTTTACGGAGTATAAAAGAAAGGAGTTCCACGAATATATAAGTACTGCAAAACAGGAAAAAACGAAGCGTAAAAGGCTCGAAAAAATTCTTCCTATGATCGAGGAAGGTATCGGGCTAAATGACAAATATCGTTAATCCTTAGATTTTGGGTAGTTCCCAGCCATTATGGTACTTCGGGATAATCAAGCGGTTTGCGGCCTCTTCTTTAAATCTCATGTTGCTAGGGTCCCAATAGATCCGGTTGCCCGCTTTGTAGGCAATGTTTCCCATATGGCAGACCAGGGCCGTGTTATACCCAACTTCAATGGGAGCGTTCAAAATTTTGGCATCCCTTGATTTTACGGCTTCAATAAAATTGGTGGTATGGAGGTCCAAGCCATTACCCTCTACCTGTTGCAAAGAAATCGCCGGAATTTTAGGGCCCAAATCTTGATTCCAGTTTGGCCGATCGTTTTCAGGGATAACCTCCCATCCTCCCCGATTTAGCACCAGGGTTGCATTATTTCCGATAAACGCAATGCCGTGGTCCCTGCCATAATTGCCCCCATCGATTCCTGTGGCATGTTCCCATAAAATGGAATACCCGTCATATTCATAAACGGTCTGCAACGTATCCGGTGTTTCCGAAGCATCATTGGGGTACGCAAATTTTCCCCCAATGGCCATAACCGATTTTGGTGTTCCCGCTTTCATTCCGTACAGGGCGTAGTCCACTAAATGTACGCCCCAATCCGTCATCAAACCTCCCGCATAATCCCAAAACCATCTAAAATTAAAGTGGAACCTATTGGGGTTGAAGGGTCGTTTCATAGCGGGACCCAACCACATATCATAATCCACCCCTTCAGGTACTGCGCTGTCGGGGACTACTGGGACCGGTTGCATCCAACCTTGATAGGCCCAAACCTTTACCAGTCGGATTTCACCCAATGCACCGGAATGTACAAAGTCAATGGCATCCACAAAGTGGGGCTGACTCCTTTGCCACTGACCGATCTGTACCATTCGGTCACTTGAATTTACCTTTTGCAACATGGCCTCACATTCATGAATGGAGTTGGCTATGGGCTTCTCGCAATACACATCTTTCCCAGCATCAACCGCATCAATCAATTGCAAGCAGTGCCAATGATCTGGCGTACCAATAATAACAACATCAATATCTTTATCTTCCAAAAGTTTTCTATAATCCGTATACCATTTCGGTTTTTTGATGTTTGCCTTTTCCAATTCGGCAGTTTTTTTGGAAAGCACATTTCCATCCACATCACAAAGTGCTACCACCTCAATTTCATTGAGCTTAAGAAGTGAAGACAAATTGGTGAATCCCATGCCCTTGCAACCAATCAAACCTATTTGTATTTTATCGTTTGGACTTACAGGCTCTCGCATGGATGCGAGCAATTCCATGGGAAAAAGGGCGCTTGTACCCATAGCTGAAACATACAACGACCCCAATCTGATAAAATCCCTTCTTCTAGCCATAATTGAATCTTGATTTGGCTTAAGTTACAAACAAAAAAAGCCCCTTGAAAATCCAGGGGCTTTTATCACTTTTAGGAATTTTGTGCTATTTGGCCGGAGCGGTATTTAATTTTTTACTGCCTTCCATGGATATTGCGGAACGGTCAAATTTTAATCGGCCTGCCATGGTCTCAATCACGCAGGAATTATCCTTATCATACAAATCAACTATTTTTCCATGAAGACCGCTTTTCGTAATCACCTTATCCCCTTTTTTTATATCCGCTAAAAATTTCTTCTCATCCTTTTGGCGCTTCATCTGAGGTCGAATCATAAAAAAATAAGCCACAACAAAAATGAGTAATAGCGGAAAAAACTGTCCCAATCCTTCCATTCATTTTATGTTACGGGTCCAGCAGGTACCTGATCCTTAGGTGTAACAAATGCCTTAATCCTAAGCAGCTCAGAGCCTTTTTCGGTATTCGCGGTTACCGTAACGGTTTTGGTAACCTGGTTTTTACCAGAACCGTTGAATTTTACCACCAATTCCCCAGTATCTCCTGGGGCTATGGGCGTGTTTTTAGGATATTGTGGTACGGTACATCCACAGCTGCTCTTGGCATCCGTAATGATTAAGGGGGCATCTCCGGTATTGGTAAAGGTGAATACCGTTTCCTGGGGGGTCCCTTGCGCAATAGTACCAAAGTCATGCTCCTGCTTCTCGAAAGCCATTACGGGAAGTTTTTTGGAAACCTCATCACGCTCAGAGGCGTTCGTCACATTATCAGCAACTACTTTACTGCTAGCATTATCCTTGCAGGAAGCTCCCATCAGCATCAATCCTACAGCTGCCAGTACAAAAACTATTCTTCTCATTTTATTATTTTTTGTTTGCGCAAAAATAATGAATTCAGACGTAAAGCCATCCTAAAGTAATCCCCGCCCCATTTTTTGCATTTTTCCCGTGCTTTTGTACTCTTTGACCAGTTTGTCCAGTATTCCATTGATAAAAATGCTACTTTTTGGAGTGGAGTATTCCTTGGCGATTTCCAAATACTCATTAATGGTCACTTTTTCTGGGATCGACGAAAAGTGAACAAATTCACAAATGGCCATTTTAAGAAGAATGTGGTCAATTTCGGCAATACGGTCTTTGTCCCAATTTGGGGTTTTCGCCTGTATTTCCTTTTCCCATTCGGCATTGTTCAGAAGGGTTTTTACCAGCAAGTCCTTGGCAAAGACCATATCCTGTTCATCCTTAAGCAATCTTGGAAGGAAAAAGCGTTCCCCAGTTTGAGGCTTGGCTTTCTTCAAACGCTTGACCAGAAACGTATTTACAATTGGGATATCGTCAACCCAAGTAAGCCTGTCATCTTCAAAATATTCATATAATTTTTCATTGGGCGCAATAATCTCCCGGTACAAATCGATGACGAAATTTGTGTCTTTTTCGAAATTTGTTGTTGGAGCGCCCATGTACCCTTTGTAAATTTTACTCTCCACCATTTTCTTGTGAAGAATTTTTACATATTCCGCATTCAAGTACCAATTGTTGAGCTTGCGTTTGGAAATCTCTTGTTGTAGTGCTCGGTTTTCCACAAGTTGCCGGAGGAGTCCATTATGGACCAATCTAGCTTTGTCAGGAAATTTTATATCATCCTCAGACAGGTATTTTTTCTGGGCGTGTTCTACATGTTTTTTCGTCAGTTGGTGAAGTTCTATGAGTAACCCTAGCAGCAACAAATAGAGGCTGTAGACATTGGCAATGCTTACATTTAGAAACTTTTGTTGTTTCTCCAATGAATCCTCTTCGGATTGGGTTAGTGCGTAAATACTTTGCATTACCTTAACCCTAATGTGCCTTCTTGTAAGCATTTAAAAGAACTATAATGGTATTGATTGACTATAACGGCGTAAAAGTAAGGCTATATTTTCAGCAAGCCTATCCCTTTTTTACATCTTATCAGTTTTATAACATTCGCATTACAGGCAATCCCATATCTTTGGCAACTCATATTCTGGGACTTCGGTACCTGACCAATGAAAGAACTAAAACACCTCAACAAGTACTTCAAAAAATACTGGCTCAAGCTACTATTGGGTATCCTAATTACCATAATAGCTAGGATGTTTTCTTTGATAATGCCTTCTTATGTAAGTAAGTCCATTGATACCATCAATGCTTTGACAACCAATCTTATGGGCAAATCAGAAGCTAAAAACTTACTTTTTGAATACATCCTTATTATAGTAGGAGCTGCTGTCCTTTCCGGTCTGTTCACCTTTCTCATGCGGCAAACCATTATCAATGTGTCCCGATATATGGAGTACGACTTAAAAAATGAGGTGTTTGATCATTACCAAATTCTTAATTTGGATTTTTATAAGCGCAATCGCATTGGGGACTTGATGAACCGAATCAGTGAGGATATTACCCAGGTTCGAATGTACGGAGGGCCTGTCATTATGTATGGTATAAATACCTTGACCACTTTTGTATTTGTCATTTCCTTAATGTTTATTAAGGCCCCTACCATTGCCTTTTACAGCTTAATTCCACTACCCATTTTGTCCGTACTCATATATCAAATAAGTAGGATCATCCATAAGCGAAGTACCAAGGTACAAGAGTATCTTTCTACCCTTTCCACTTTTGCACAAGAGTCATTCTCCGGCATTTCCGTCATTAAGGCCTATGGTTTGGGACCTCAAATCAATAAAGAGGTCAGGGATTTAGCCATTGAAGGTAAGGATACCAGCATGGATTTGGCCAAGGTCAATGCGTGGTTTTTTCCATTGATGATTCTTTTGATCGGCATCAGTAATATCATGGTCATCTATATTGGGGGAAGGCAATATATCAATGATGAAATAAGCCTTGGGGTCATTGCTGAATTTATTCTTTACGTCAATATGCTTACTTGGCCGGTGGCAGTGGTAGGTTGGCTAACCTCTATTGTACAAAGGGCAGAGGCCTCACAAAAAAGAATCAACGAGTTCCTGAAAGTCAAGCCCACCATAAAAAATGAAGTTGCCGCAGACACGCCCATTCAAGGTAAAATAGAATTCAAGGATGTATCCTTCACCTATGAAGATACGGGAATCAAAGCTTTGGATGCTATTTCCTTTTCCGTTGATGTTGGTGAAACCTTAGCCATTCTGGGAAAAACAGGTTCGGGGAAATCCACCATATTGGATTTAGTCGCCAGGCTCTATGAGGTTACCGAGGGACAGATACTAATTGATGGAAAGGTCATTAAAGATTTGAACTTGAACGATTTAAGGAGTGCGACGGGTGCCGTGCCGCAGGATGCTTTCCTATTTTCGGATACTATCGAGAACAATATACGTTTTGGCAAGGAAAATGCGGATACGGAAGAAATCATTGCGGTCGCCAAAGATGCCGTAGTCCATAACAACATCGTAGGATTTGCCAAACAATATGATACCGTACTTGGTGAACGGGGAATTACATTGAGCGGGGGACAAAAACAAAGGGTTTCCATTGCCAGAGCGCTCTTGAAAGACCCAAAAATCTACTTGTTTGATGACTGCCTATCCGCCGTGGATACGGAAACGGAGGAGGAGATTTTGAAAAACCTTAAAATGGCTTCATCTCAAAAAACAACACTTATTGTAAGTCATCGCGTATCCTCCGCAAAAAATGCCGATAAAATCATCGTATTGGAAAATGGCAAAATCCTACAAGAAGGAACGCATTCCGAATTGAACGCCAGTGAGGGTTACTATCAGAAGTTATATCGGGACCAATTAACGGAGAAAGAATAATCAAAAAGTTGCCCCTTTCTTATTTTTTTTACATTTTTACCAGAATAATCTAACATTACACTAACAGAACACTACACCAATGGGCGATAAAGATTTAATGGATCAGGAAGAAATTTACTCCAAAGTTCTTAGGGCTGGGAGAAGAACCTATTTTTTTGACGTAAGAAGCACCAAGGCAGGTGATTATTATTTAACAATTACAGAAAGTAAGAAGTTCACCAATGATGATGGATCTTTCCATTACAAAAAGCATAAAATCTATTTGTACAAGGAAGATTTTGAATCTTTCCGTGAAATTATGGAAGAAATGATGGACTACATTATTGAGGAAAAAGGATTGGAAGTAATTTCGGAACGGCACCAAAAAGACTTCAAAAAAGAAGGGGAAACCCCTGACGAAGGGGATTCCCCTGGGAGTTTTACCGATGTTGATTTTGACGACATCTAAATAAAACTTAAAAAAGAGTACGGAACGACCTGCCAACACGGGTCGTTTTTTATTTTTAGCAATGACTAACTCAATTCACTCCTAATGAAAACAATTCCAATTGCCTTTTTTGTGCTATTGACCTCCTCACTTTTAGCGCAAAACGATATACGTCTGGACTACTACCTCCCCAGTGATCTAACCTATAATCCCGAGATTCCCAAACCAGTGGATATCATAGGTCATGAGGTAGGTGAATGGCATATAACGCACGATAAACTTTTCTTTTACATGCAAGCTCTGGCTAAGGCAAGCGATAGAATATCCTTAGAGAATAGAGGGGAAACGTTTGAGGGCCGGTCACTTTTTTTGTTAACGATTACCGCTGCGGAAAATCATGACAATCTGGAGCAAATACGTCAAGAGCACGTGGCCCTTACCGAAGTTGGCGCAGCTACCTTAAATACCAATGAAATGCCCATTGTGGTCTACCAGGGCTTTACCATTCATGGAAATGAACCCAGTGGCACCAATGCCGCTATAGCATATGCCTATTATTTGGCCGCGGCCGAAGGTCCAGAAATTGAAGAACTCTTGGAAAAAATGGTCATTTTGTTAGATCCCTGCATGAACCCTGATGGATTTCAGCGGTTTGCCAATTGGGTCAATGTGCATAAAAGTCAAAATCTCAACCCTGACCCAAATGAGCGGGAATACCATGAAATTTGGCCGGGAGGGCGTACCAACCATTATTGGTTTGATATGAATAGGGATTGGTTACCAGTACAACTTCCGGAGAGTAAGGTTCGGATCAAAACCTTTCACCATTGGATGCCCAATATTGTTACCGATCATCATGAGATGGGCACAAACTCCACCTATTTCTTTCAACCTGGTGAACCTTCACGGGTGCATCCCCTGACCCCAAAAACCAATCAAGAGTTGACTGCTGAAATTGGTACTTACCATGCCAAGGCATTGGACAAAATAGGGTCGCTGTATTATTCTGAAGAGAACTTTGACGACTACTATTACGGTAAGGGTTCCACATTTCCTGATGTGAACGGAGGTATTGGTATTTTATTCGAGCAAGGGAGTTCCCGAGGCCATGTCCAAGAAAGTGAAAATGGCGTTTTGACCTTTCCTTTCACCATCCGAAACCAATTCACCACTGCTTTATCTACCATAGAAGCGGCACAGAACATACGACCCAAAATTTTGAACTACCAAAGGAAATATTACCAGGACATGAAAAGGGAAGCTGACAGAAGTAGGATAAAGGGATATGTTTTTGGCGATTCCAAGGATGCCAATAAAACATGGCATTTGGCAGAGATTTTGAACCGCCACAAGATTCGGTTCCACGAACTAAAAAATGATGTTACCCTGACCGGAAAACGCTTTAAAAAAGGGTCGGCATATGTGGTTCCCTTGAATCAGAAAAATCCAAGGCTCATCAGGGCCATGTTTGAAAAACGCACCACTTTTACCGATAGCATTTTTTACGATGTCTCCGCATGGACATTTCCATTGGCATTCAATCTGGATCATTCTGAAATTTCCGCCCTTCTCAGCGCAGGGGACGAAGTGACCGACTTTAAACCTGTTGTCGGTTCGTTAAGCGAAAAAAGTACCTATGCCTATCTTTTTGAATGGCATGACTATTATACCCCTAAAGCGTTGAACGCCATTGTCCAAAAGGGGCTAAGGGCCAAAGTGGCGAAAAACCCCTTTACCTTAAACGGGAAAACTTACGACTATGGAACAATAATGGTTCCCGTTCAAAATCAAAAGTTGAATGAGGATGAGTTATACGTATTTCTCCAGAAGGTTGCTTCGGACAGTAAAATACAAATCGATGCCGTGGCCACAGGCCTCACCAAAGGCATTGACTTGGGAAGCAATGATTTTGACCCCATAACAAAACAGAAGGTGGCCGTTCTGGTCGGTGATGGCGTCCGTTCTTATGATGCAGGGGAAATTTGGCATTTGTTGGATGTGCGATATGATATGCAGATTACCAAAATCGATACCCGCTACTTTAACCAGGTGGATTTAAGCACATATACGGACCTTATTATTCCCAGCGGAAGGGGTGGAAACATTTTGGATAAAAATGGAGCGGAAAAAGTAAAGGAATGGGTAAAAAATGGGGGGACCGTTATCGGTTTTAGAAATGTCGCCAATTGGTTCCATAAACATGAATTCCTGAAACTGGAAATGAAGAAAGACACCCTTGTAGCCAAAAATATTAGGTTTGACCAAAAGCAGGATTTCTTGGGTGCCCAAGTAACGGGAGGTGCTATTTTTGAAGCAAAACTAGATCGTTCACACCCTATTGGTTATGGCTATAAAAATGAGAGGATTTCCCTATTCCGCAATACCAACATTTATTTGGAACCTGAAAAGAACAGCTATGACAACCCTATTCAATACACCAATAAGCCCCTGCAAAGCGGCTATATCTCCGAGGAAAATGAGGCGCTCCTAAAAAATAGTGTTCCCTTTAAAACCAAACGTATGGGCCAAGGAAGGGTCATCCTTTTTACAGACAACACCAACTTCAGGGCATTTTGGTATGGCACCAATAAATTAATGATGAACGCTATTTTCTTTGGTTCAATGATGTAATACCAAAGCGTTTTACCAAAAATAAAATCAAGAATGGCGCTCCATCGTAAGTATTAGGCATGTCGTTTTTGTAGCATACGAATACCTGAGAACAACCAGAACAAGAAAATAAATTTACACCACTCGGGCAAAACCAAAACGAAATAGGGTCTCAAACTCGGGTTCCTGGACCCTAGGTTTTAAAATGTACGCCACAAAAAATTAAGGGCAAGTTGTTCAACCGAAAGAGAAAGCCAGTAGTAGAAGTGTTGTTTTGAGTTCCCGTGGGAGTCTTTTCAAATAGGTCTTTTGTTATGTGTCCATTAATTGTTCTTGGCTGTTTAAAATCAATACTTTAGCTTTTCATTTTGGTTCTCCGGACCGTTCTAAAAATGATTTCCAAGGGTGCTCCAAATACCATGGGAGCTAGGGCAATTTTAATGTACAAAGGGAATTTGTATCAAAATTTATAGGGACATTAGCCATTATCCGCTCTAAAAAATCATGGTTTTTAATATTGACAACATCCTGTTACTTATTTTGATGTGGGCTCTAGCTAAGCAACTGATCGATTCTATTTATATTTATGGGAACGTATGATTTTAAGAATACCTCTTTAATATGCTTGCTTTTTTTAGAAAAATCCGCAAGAATCTTCTACCTGAAAACAAATTGACCAAATACTTTTTTTACGCCCTTGGTGAAATTGTTTTGGTAGTCATCGGAATTCTCATTGCTCTTAAAATCAACAACTGGAACACGATTGAAATTTCCCGCCAAAAGGAACTGTCCTATCTTCAGGAAATACGGGATA